>JBJOGS010000017.1:0-57024 GCA_046048095.1 Bacteroidota bacterium | reverse complement strand
CCGTTCCGCAGGTGCGGGCTGCTGCTCACGCACCGCATAAGGATCAAAATCTGGGCTAAACGCCAAGGTGTCGTACACTTCGTAACGCAGTGAGAGGGCCTCAAGACTTTGTGCGGCATCTGTGAGAGTCATCCCCTTTAAATCGGGTACACTTACCGTTTTATTGTGCTGGGTGAAACGAGCTAGTCCCCATCCTACCGCATTCACCAAAACAAAAGTCACTGAGACCGCTATGACCAACTGCCACAAAAAAAGTCTAGAAAAAAAGAAAGAGAACAGCCGTTTCATGGGGAAAGTTTCAGTCAACAAAGATAGAAAAAGGGGTGATTTTTAGTACTTTTCGGGCGTCAAGAACGCAAACATGGCAAAATCAACGCAGCGCCTAAAAGTGGCCGTGGTAATGGGTGGCTATTCTGCAGAAAGAGAAATATCACTGCTCAGCGGCTGGCACGTTTGCGAGCATTTAGACCCTGAGCGCTTTGACGTGTATCCCGTTGATATTGATCGCAATTCATGGAGCGTACTGATCGATGGGCAGCGGATTGAAATTGACCGCAATGATTTTAGCTTTGTCAAGGATGCTGAGCGGATGCAGTTTGATGTTGCATTCAATGCCATACACGGAACCCCAGGTGAGGACGGAATTCTCGCCGCCTATTTTGAACTTGTTCAACTCAAGCAAACCGCTAGTGAACACTATCCTTCTGCGCTTAGCTTTAACAAGCGTGACCTACTGCTCATCGCACTTAAGCTAGGCATACCTTCCGCTAAGTCTGTTGCGGTGAACGCGGCCGAACCCATTGAACTTTCAAAGTTGTTAAACACTCTTTCGCTGCCTGTTTTCGTAAAGGCAAATCGATCAGGCAGTAGTTTTGGAATTGAAAAAATACACACAGCTGACGAACTGCTACCTGCGATTCAACGAGTCAGTGAGATCGATCGTGAAGTATTAATCGAAGAAGCCTTAATTGGCCCAGAAATTACTGTGGGTGTCATTCAACTGGATAGAGAATTCGTGGCCTTACCCGTCACCCTGATTGAAACCGAAAACACCTTTTTTGATTACGAAGCAAAATACTTAGGGGCTTCAAGAGAAATTACTCCGGCTCCACTGCCTGAAAATCAATTGGCACAAGCAAAAGCATGGGCCATTAAACTCCACAAACACCTTGGCCTCAAAGGAGTTTCTAGGTCTGAATTTATTCTCGTGGACGGCGTTCCGCACCTACTCGAGGTCAATACGACACCAGGACTTACCAAACAAAGTATTATTCCTCAGCAGCTCAAAGCGGCAGGTATTGGCCTCGCCTCATTCTTTGAGGCCCTGATCGAACAAGCACTGACCGATTAATTTGTACCTTCCGACCATGAAAAAGGCCTTGTTTCCTGGATCGTTCGACCCGATTACTCTAGGGCACTATGACATCATTCAACGCGGTATTTCACTGTTTGATCATTTGGTAGTGGCGATCGGAGAAAACCACGACAAAAATTACCGATTCAGCCTAGATCAGCGCCTAGCATTTCTAAAAGAAACCTTTAAGGGAGAATCAAAAATTACCATCACCACATACAGTGGACTAACCGTTGACTACTGCAAACGCATTGACGCGCAGTTTATACTGAGAGGGCTGCGCAATCCGGCCGACTTTGAATTTGAAAAGGCCATCGCTCACACCAACCGCACTTTATCTAAAATCGAAACTGTATTTCTACTAACGGCCTCAGACAAAGCTTTCATTAGCTCTTCTATTGTTAGGGATGTGCTGAAACACCAAGGAGACATCGGGGCGTTGGTACCCCAAACCGTTAGTGAGATGATCGCTAATCTTGACCGTTAAACAGCGCTACGATATTTTTATACGAATGCCTCAGTGCCACGCGCTGCTCGGCATCGGTCAACCAAACCACCTCAGTGATTCCCTCATCGGTCTGAGGATTTAAGGGTCCTCTATAGTCAGAGCGCATTTCGTACCAAAAAGTGGTTTTTAAACGCACTTCTCCCTTTCGTTTAAACACGTGATAGGTCACGCCATTTTGAGGACCTAGAGCCACTTCTGGAAGCCCGGTCTCTTCGCAAACCTCTCTCACAGCAGCTTCTTCAAGTGATTCAGACTTCTCTTTCTTCCCCTTTGGAAGATCCCATTTATTATTTCGATAAATGAAGAGCACCTCTTGCTTTTTGTTGCGCACTAATCCTCCGGCAGCGATCACTTCTTTGTAACAGGCCTTAAAATTCATCAAAGGGTCTAGCGGGTTTTCAAAGCGCACATACGTGGTGGTTTTTTTCGGCTTTTCGAAGAGTGCAGTAACCAGTGCCCGCAGGGCTTTTTTAGATGCTATTTCTTTCGTTTTTTCATGCCTTACACACGCATGGGACAGAAGAACTAGTCGATTCTCATTGACGAAAACTTCGTACATTCGCACTATGATTTTGGACAAAGAAACAGCCTTTAAAACAGCAGAGCTTCTGCTACAAATAAAGGCAATTCAACTGAATCCTGAAACACCTTTTACCTGGGCTTCAGGAATGCGCTCTCCGATTTATTGTGACAACCGTCTAGCACTCTCGTTTCCGGCCGTTAGAAACTACCTCAGACAAGAGTTTGTTCGAAAAATCGAACAAGAATTTGGTACCCCAGAAGTCATTGCGGGGGTAGCCACCGGAGCCATAGGGATTGGCATTCTAGTTGCCGAATCACTGGGGTTGCCCTTTGTTTACGTGCGTCCAGAACCGAAAAGCCATGGCCGGATGAATCAAATTGAAGGCGTCTTGCACAAAGGCCAAAAGACGGTGGTGATCGAAGATCTCATCTCAACAGGAAAAAGCAGTTACAAAGCGGTAGAAGCGCTCGAAGAAGCCGGGGCCAAAATAAAGGGCATGGCTGCCATTTTCACCTACAATTTTGAACAAGCGCACTCGCTTTTTGAAGCCCATCAGCTCAAGCTCATCACCTTAAGCGATTACCAACACCTCATCCAATTCGCCCAGAGTAATGGAACCATTTCTGAAAACCAGCTTGAGTTGCTCGCAAAATGGAGAGCTGAACCTCATACGTGGAATCCACAAACTCACTAACTCGTTTAGCTCATCCCATGGAAATCTCGACCGATAGTTATCCCGTTAATACTACTAAAAACGAATTGTACACCTTTTTATCCGAGGTCACCAATTTCAAGCAGATCATGCCAGAGAATATCAGTGTCTTTGAGGTTATTCATCAAGACGCATTTAAATTCGCACTCAAAGGAATGCCTGAGATTATGCTAAGGTTTGAAGAGCGTACGGCTTCTGAGCGGGTGGTCTTAGGCTCTACGAATGAGCAGTTTCCTTTTCAACTCAAGATCGAGATTGGCGGGCAAGAAGAACAGCCCACATTAGGACTTCATTTTAGTGGTTCTTTCAACGCCATGATCAGCATGATGATCAAATCGCCGCTGACTAATTTCATTGAAACGCTTGCTTCAAAAACAGTAAATCACTTTTCGGCATAATCAAAGTGCACTGCGGCACTTTCAAGCAAAAATTGCTTACTCTCAAGGTCTTCTACTCGAAGGTTGCCCTCATCGGTCACTTCTAAAATTTTCACTTTTTGGTACAGATGCTGGTCGATGGTTACCGCACAAAATTGTCCCTTCGCATAAAGCAGCTTATTAAATTGTGAAAGCAGCTGCGCTACCTCCAACTCATCTTGCAAACTCTGATTTTCAAAGGTGTTTTCTATTTGATGAATTAAGGCGCTAGATAGCGTGTCAAGATCGTAGGTCTTCTCTGTGCGCAACTTCATAGAGGTGGCATGAGGTAATGATTCGAAATCTTCTTGATTCACATTGATCCCGATACCCACTACAAACGGACTACTTTGAGCTCCTTGCAAGGCACGCTCTACCAAGATACCACAGAGTTTTTGATCACCTGACATTATGTCGTTTGGCCATTTTATCTTTAGTTCGGGCACCTGAAAGTCCTCTAGAAACCGCACAACCGTTAAAGCTGTTTGCATTACAATGCCGAAAGAATGTTTCAAGTTCTTCGTCTTAAAATCAATTAAAAAGCTGATTGTCAGGTTTTTATTTGCCTCACTTTGCCAAAGATCACCTCGACGACCTCTACCAGCAGTCTGATGGTAGGTATAGACTGCCACCGGTGGCGCGAATAAACCCTGACGCCATAATGCTGACAAATAGCTGCTCGTAGAATCTATGGCATCTAGTTTGATTGTAGTCATTTAACGATATCTTTATGAGAGGTTTTATTAGAATCACTAACGCAGCACTGCAAAATACGCTAATTTTGTTAGGCGAATTTAAATCGTTTTAATGCCAGAGAACCCGCGTTCGTCAGACGAGCTTATTGCTTTAATCATCGATGGAGTCGAAGATGTAAAAGGCGTAGAAATCAATCTATTAGATCTGCGTGACATTGATAATACCGTATGCGATTTTTTCATTATTTGCAATGGAACCTCAAATACTCATGTCAACGCAATTGTTTCTTCAGTACAAAAGAAAGTGAGTAAGGCAATTAAGGTCAAGCCCTGGCATGTCGAAGGCACCGATAACAGTGAATGGGTTCTAATGGATTATGTCGACGTGGTGGTGCATGTGTTTCAGCGACACATCAGAGAGCGTTACGACATAGAAGGCTTATGGGGAGATGCCAAACTCACCGCCATTGAGAGATCGTTTTCTTAAAATGGTTAATTCAAAAACACTATGAGTAAAAACGCAAAAAAACCATCGAAATACGGTTGGATTTTCTATACAGCCATTCTCATTTTCATCGCCGTCAACCTTTTTGGAGGCCTAGCATTTAACAGCACCGAGAAGACCACCACCTCGCAACTTGAAGAATTCATGAAGCAAGGAGATGTGGCTAAAGTGGTGATCATCACCAATACCCGTCAGGCGAAAGTATACCTCACCCCTGAGGCTTTGAGCAAAGAAGAGCACCGAAAAGTTTCAGAAGGGCCCTTATTGCCCTCTGCCAATTTGAGCCCACAATACGTCTTAGACTTTGGTGACCTTCAAAACTTCGAAAACAACATCAACCAGCTCAAAGCCGAATATGCGCTGAGCACCGTTTTAGATTACGATAAAGAAAATAATTACTTAATCGAATTACTGATTTCTATTCTTCCATTTGTATTGATTATAGGCGTTTGGATTTTCTTGATGCGAAGAATGTCAGGCTCTGGCGGAGGTGGCGCGGGCGGACAAATCTTCAGTATCGGTAAATCAAAAGCAAAACTCTTTGACGAGAAGAAGGATACGCGTACTTCTTTCAAAGATGTTGCCGGATTAGAAGGCGCTAAAGAAGAGGTGCAAGAAATTGTAGAGTTCTTGAAAAATCCCGATAAATACACCGCTCTCGGAGGCAAAATCCCAAAAGGCGCACTTCTAGTAGGACCTCCTGGAACCGGTAAAACTTTACTCGCAAAGGCCGTTGCTGGAGAAGCGCGGGTACCATTTTTTTCACTCTCTGGATCAGACTTTGTCGAGATGTTCGTCGGGGTGGGCGCCTCTCGAGTGCGCGACCTTTTTAAGCAAGCAAAAGACAAATCTCCTGCGATCATATTCATCGACGAGATCGATGCCATCGGAAGAGCCCGAGGCAAAAACAACTTCACTGGATCCAACGATGAACGTGAAAACACCTTGAATCAATTGCTCACTGAAATGGATGGATTTGGCACCAATACCAATGTGATTGTCCTTGCCGCCACCAATCGTGCAGATGTGCTCGACAAAGCACTCATGCGTGCCGGTCGATTTGACCGACAGATCTATGTCGACCTTCCAGATCTCAATGAGCGTAAAGAAATTTTTGAGGTGCACCTGCGTCCAATAAAAACTGCCGAAACACTAGATGTCGATTTTCTGGCGCGTCAAACTCCTGGGTTTTCTGGGGCAGACATTGCAAATGTATGTAACGAAGCTGCACTCATCGCTGCCAGAAACGAGCACAAGGCCGTTACAAAGCAAGATTTCTTAGATGCTGTAGATCGCATTGTCGGAGGTCTTGAAAAGAAAAACAAGATTATTACCGCCGAAGAGAAACGAACGATTGCTTTTCACGAAGCAGGTCATGCTACCGTTAGTTGGATGTTGCGTTATGCCGCCCCATTAGTCAAAGTTTCGATTGTGCCTCGAGGGCAATCATTGGGCGCCGCTTGGTACCTGCCAGAAGAACGTCAAATTGTTCGACCAGAACAGTTACTCGATGAGATGTGTGCCACAATGGGCGGACGCGCTGCCGAAAAAGTCATCTTTGATACGATTTCAACAGGGGCACTAAGCGATCTAGAAAAAGTAACCAAACAGGCACGCGCCATGGTGACCATTTATGGTCTGAATGAAAAGTTGGGCAACATTACTTTTTATGATTCATCTGGCCAAAATGAATACGGATTCACCAAGCCCTACAGCGAGGTAACCGCCAAGTTAATTGACGATGAAATTTCAAAAATCATTGAAGAACAATACAAAAGAGCGATCAGTATTCTCAAAGAGCACAAAGACAAGCTTACTACGCTAGCGAATCGACTACTTGAGAAAGAGGTTATTTTTAAGGATGATTTAGAGCATATCTTCGGAAAGCGACCCCATGAAGTACTTGAAGAAGCATCCGCCACAGTGGATGAAGAAGGTCAAAAAAACACTGAGGATGTGGTAGAAGAACAATCCTAATCGAAGCGATCGCATGGACTTTTTAAAGCGTCTTTTTGGTTCAAAGATTTCGGCTAGTTCACCCACTAAGCCCGAACCTCAAGACGCCGAACAAGAAGAAATTGCGATTGACCTGCTCTTTCTGCAAGAGTTTAAAAAAAATAAAGGCAAGTTTCTTTATTGCATTTCTGAAGAAGAAGCAAGTCAGCATCTCGACGCCATTCTCGAAGAAAATAGCTGGCGGGCAGAGCAAGTGCTGTGTTTTAGTGATTACCTTCAACAAACCTATGGCAAACAATTGATTCTCACTAAAGACTCCACGACATCCAAAGTCTTTTTTACAGAATGCGAGCATCTCATTGCTGACCAAGGATCGGTGCTAGTCTGCTCTAACCAGTTGAAGAGCATCAAACATGAAGAGCTTCCAGAACACCTCATTATTTTCGCAAAAACATCACAAATTGTACGATCCATTTCAAGTGCACTGAAATCAATCAAACAGCGCTATCAAGGAAGCCCTCTACCCACAAAAATCACTTCGTTTAAAAACAACCAGATTACTGAAGAGAATCAAGACGATTTTATGCACTACGGTTCAAAAACGAAGAACCTATATTTGCTGCTTCTTGAAGACTATTAGTCTATGAACACCTTAATCCTGAGAAGTGCAAGTGGGGCACTGTATGTTTTATTATTTATAGGCACCGTTCTGTCTCCATTTCCTGTTCTCTTTTCACTTTTCGTGGTGGCACTCACTGCGCTAGCTGCGTTTGAACTGGCCAAAATGCAATCGAAATCGACCTATTGGGCCGTGATTCTAGGGCTGCTAGTACTCGCTATAAGCACTCAACTTTTAGGGGAATTATGGACTGCTTCATTGGCAGCGCTATTTTCTTCTTTGTCTTTAGTAAGCTTGCGTTCATCCTTTGTGGCATCTCGATTTTATTGGTTGTTCACTTTGATCTACATGAGCTTAGGCATCGGAAGTTTCTATGCCCTATATCTGTTGGGGCAATGGGTTTGCTTAGTTGTTTTGTTCGCCTTATGGACGAATGACTCATTTGCGTACCTAACGGGATCGCTCATAGGAAAGACGAAAGTCAGTACAATTTCACCGAATAAAAGTCTTGAAGGTTACTTAGGTGGATTCATATGCTGTATTCTTTGCACGGTCATTGCCAAAGACTTCATTGGACTTGAAATCTCTTTGATCCAAGCAGTGGTTTTAGGCGCCCTTATAAGTATTAGCGCACATCTCGGAGACCTAGTGATCTCAAAGCTCAAAAGAATTTACTCTCGCAAAGATTCCGGGCGATTGATCCCTGGACATGGAGGAATGATGGACCGCATTGACAGCCTGCTATTCAGTGTCCCATTTACCTATCTTTACCTGCAATACATACTCGTTTAAGTCGTTCTTATGTTTCACAAAGAAGGTGTTCCAAGTATCATTATATCCACTGTTTTATTCGCTGCCCTTTTATGGATATCCAACGCGATTCCTCACGCAGTCTGGCGCTATGTTCCTGTAATTTCTGGACTTTCAATTTGGGTATTGGTACTGCAATTTTTTAGAAACCCAAAACGGCATGCATCACACGCGAAAAATATAATCGCTGCCCCAGCCGACGGCAAAGTGGTTCAGGTGGTCAAGGTTAGAGAAGACGAATATTTCAGCGAAGAACGTTTGCTCATCTCGATTTTCATGTCGCCATTAAACGTGCATGTGACGCGTTACCCTTGCGATGGAGAAGTGGTTTATTCGCAGTACCATCCCGGAAAATATTTAGTCGCCTGGCATCCGAAATCAAGCACCCTAAATGAACGCACCACGGTAGTCATTCGTCATCAAAGCAAACACGAAATACTTTACAGACAGATTGCAGGAGCCTTAGCTAGACGCATCGTAAACTATGCTCAAAAAGGGGACAAAGCCCGGCAAGGAGCTGATGCGGGTTTCATTAAATTTGGCTCGCGCATTGATGTCTTTCTACCGTTAGATGCACGTGTTCAGGTGGCACCCGGCCAGGTAGTCAAGGGGCATGAAACCGCCCTCGCTGAACTATCTTAGTTTCGCAAGCGCAGCTTCAATGGCTTGAATTTTTTCTTGGGCGTCCGCCGCTTTTTTGCGCTCAATGGCGACCACTGCTTCGGGGGCATGATCTACAAATCTTGCGTTGCTTAATTTTTGGTTGACCATGGTCAAAAATCCCTTTTGATATTCAAGTTCTGCTTTCAACTTCTCTACCTCTTCTTCCACATTGATTTGGGTGGCAAAAGGGATAGAATACTCGGTGGTATCGATTCGAACACTCAAGGCATTTGATGCTTCAGTATCAACCTGTTCAATGGGTGTGGTAAAGCCAAGCTTTGAGAGTACTTCAGGGATCACCTCGAGTCGATCAGTGCGCAAGGTCTGAATATCGAGAAGTTCTTTTGGTTTTATTTGTTTCTCAGTGCGCAGGGTTCTCAAGGCAGAGATCAGTGCTTGTGTATGACCAAATCGACCGATGAGTTCTTGATCTACGGGCCCTGATTTTGGCCACTGGGTCACACAAATTGAAGCCGAATCAGAACGCTCTTCTAATTGCTGCCAAAGCTCTTCGGTCAAAAATGGCATGAATGGGTGCAACAGCACCAATAAGCGCTCCATAAGTTCAAAGGCCTGTTGACGGGTGGTCGGATCAATTGGCTGCTGATAAGCTGGTTTGATCAGCTCTAAAAACCAAGAGCAATAATCATCCCAAATCAACTTGTAAAGTGCCATAAGGGCATCTGAGATTCGATACTTTGCGTATTGGTCTTCGATGAAGTCAAGGGTACTGTTGAATTGAGAATTAAACCAGGCCACACCCAATTTGCTTGACTTAGGCTGAGGTAGATCGGCGATTTCCCAACTGCGGATGAGTCGAAACGCGTTCCAAATTTTATTGGCAAAATTTCGACCTTGTTGACAGAGCGATTCGTCGAAGAGCAGATCGTTTCCGGCTGCAGAGCTCAACAGCAACCCAACCCGAACCGCATCGGCCCCGTAGGTATCTATCAGCCCTAAGGCATCAGGAGAGTTTCCTAGCGACTTAGACATTTTACGTCCTTGCTTATCGCGAACTAATCCGGTTAAATACACATTTTTAAACGGAAAAGTCTTTCGGTATTCATACCCCGAAATGATCATCCGGGCTACCCAAAAAAATAGGATATCTGGTCCGGTTACAAGATCTGAGGTGGGGTAATAGTAGTTGATTTCTTTATTATCAGGATCTAAAATACCGTTGAAGACACTAATTGGCCAGAGCCACGATGAAAACCAAGTATCTAAGACATCTTCGTCTTGTCTAAGATCTGCCGCGGTGTAGCGCTTATCAATTTGCGCTTTTTCCGCCCGCTCATTGGCCTTTTCAACGGCCTCGTCTAGGTTTCGCGCAACGACAAAAGTTTGATCGTAGTAATAAGCCGGAATCTGCTGACCCCACCAAAGCTGTCTAGAAATATTCCAATCGCGAATGTTTTCTAACCAATGCTTGTAGGTATTCTCAAACTTTGAAGGATGCAAGATGACCTCTTTACTATGCAATACCGCGTCCAAAGCAGGCTTGGTCAACTCTTCCATTTTTAAAAACCACTGGTCAAGCAGTCGGGGTTCAATCACGGCACCTGTGCGTTCTGAGGTCCCCACCTTATTGATGTGCTTCTCAACTTTGGCTAATAATCCCAAGGCCTTGAGCTCATCTGCGATTTTAGGACGCGCCTCGAAGCGATCTAAACCTTCGAATTGCAGTGCATGGGCATTCAAGGTTGCGTCGCTGTTTAACGCATCTATGACTTCTAGTTGATAGCGATCCCCTATCTCTTTGTCATTCTGATCATGTGCCGGTGTAATTTTAAGACAACCTGTTCCGAATGTGGCATCGACATAAGTATCGGAAATTATAGGTATTTCTCTATTTACAATAGGTACCAAAACCGTCTTTCCGATTTGATCGACATAGCGCGGATCTTCAGGATTCACGCAAATAGCGACGTCTCCAAAAATAGTCTCAGGCCTTGTGGTTGCTACGGTAAGCGAACCCGATCCATCGGCATAAGGGTATTGAATATAATAAAGATTCCCTTCGCGCTCTTGATAAATGACCTCTTCATCAGATAAGGTAGTTTTAGCCTCAGGATCCCAGTTTACCATGCGGTAACCGCGATAGATATATCCCTTCTCATAGAGATCGACAAACACTTCTATCACCGAATCGTACATGTGTTGATCCATCGTAAAAGTAGTGCGCGACCAATCGCATGAAGCGCCTAATCGCTTTAGCTGCTCTAAAATGACCCCCCCATATTCTTCGGTCCACTGCCAGGCATGCTCGAGAAAAGCCTCACGGGTAAGTGATTCTTTAGCAATTCCTTGTTCTTTCAGCCGCGCAACCACCTTCGCTTCAGTGGCAATCGAGGCGTGGTCTGTACCCGGAACCCAACAAGCATTCTTTTGTTGTAAACGAGCCCTCCGGATTAATACATCTTGAATGGTGTTGTTGAGCATGTGCCCCATATGCAATACCCCCGTGACATTGGGTGGCGGAATGACAATAGTATAAGGCTCGCGCTGATCTACTTGAGATTCAAAAAAACGGTGGTCTAACCAATAGGCGTACCACTTTGATTCAATTGCACCGGGATTGTAGGCTGTTTCCAAAATTGTCAGGGTGAATTTGTTGGCTTATTGCTAAGCGACAAAAATAGGAAACATCATATCATAACTAAAAGTTATTTGACTTGTAACACTATTCTATTAGTTTTCAATTAATTACAATTTTAAGCCTATGAAAACGACTTTTTTCAGCCTCATCGCCCTACTCGTTTCGACGATATGCTTCAGTCAACAGGCCACACTCGTTTCGGATGAACCCGTGATTAACTTTGGTACGCTCAACGCCAACACGCCACAACCCTTATTCTTTAAGATCATTAATAGAGGAGAAGAAACCCTTTATCTCTCTGAGGCGCGCACTAGTTTTGGATTTGATGTCATTTACATTCCAGAAAAAATGGCTCCAGGTGCCGTAGACAGTGTAGGTTTCACTATCGATCTCAATACATTACGAGGCCCATTTCGAAAAAGAATCAGCGTAGTAACCAGCTCAAAATCTGGCCTTGCAGTGTTTGATGTAGCCGGAAAAATAGAACGCTAAATACACTACCTTTGGGATAAAAAGATATGCCTAGCATTTCTCAGAAGGCGCTGCACATGCCTTCATCGCCCATTCGTAAACTCGTTCCCTTTGCCGAAGCCGCTAAAAAGAAAGGGATTCATGTGCACCATCTGAACATCGGTCAACCCGATATCAAAACACCGAAAAAAGCACTTTCTGCTGTGCAAGAAGCCAAGATAGAGGTCTTGTCTTACAGTCGCACAGAAGGGTCAGATGCCTTCAGAGAAAAAATTGCCCATTACTATCAGCGCCTTGACTTGGCTGTACAAGCTTCAGACATTGTAGTTACCACCGGGGGCTCTGAAGCACTATCATTTGCACTTGGTGCGCTTCTAGATCCGGACGATGAGCTCATTATTCCCGAACCCTTCTACGCTAATTACAGCGGATTTGCCGAAGCGCATAACATTAAAATCGTTCCGATTACCTGTTCGTTTGAAACCCAATTTGCATTGCCGAGCATTAGCATGTTCGAAAAGTTGATCTCAGAGAAAACTAAGGCGATACTCATCTGTAATCCATCGAACCCTACCGGCTATGTGTATCGAAAAGAAGAATTGGATCAACTCGCTGAGATCGCCATAAAGCACGATCTTTTCTTGATTTCTGACGAAGTCTATCGCGAATTCGTTTATGACGGGGCGAAGCATTATTCACTGCTCTCTTATACGGCGCTGCACGAACACGTGGTAGTGATCGATTCTGTTTCAAAGCGCTATAGCATGTGCGGTGCACGCATAGGATTTGCTGTCACGAAGAATACCGCTTTAAGGGGAGCGCTGCTCAAGTTTGCTCAAGCGCGGCTATCACCCCCTACCTATGCCCAAATTGCTAGCGAAGCAGCACTAGACACCGAGGCGAGCTACTTTGAGGGGGTGCTCAAAGAATACAATGCTCGAAGAAATTTTTTAGTAGCGGCCTTACAACGCATTCCTGGAGTACAAACCGCGATACCTAAAGGCGCCTTTTATTGTATTGTAAAACTTCCCGTAAAAAACGCCGAAGACTTTGCACAATGGTTGCTCGAGCATTTTTCAGTAAACAACGAAACTGTCATGGTAGCCCCTGCCGCCGGATTCTACACCACGAAAGGATTAGGAGAAGATGAAGTGCGCATCGCTTATGTCCTAGAAATCGAGGCACTCGAGCGCGCAGTTCACATCCTTGAAAAAGGCCTCGAGGCTTATGCAGGTTGATTCATGAGCGTCATTTCACCCTACCTCACCGATCACAACACCTTTCGTATCCGCGCAAAAGCACGAGGGGTATACCCACTTGAGTCGATTGATGGGCTGATCGATTTTCTAAAAGGACATCGCAATGAGCCCTACCTGGTACTTGGGCAAGGGAGTAATGTTTTATTTACAGAAGACTATCCGCATGATGTGGCCTTAGTGCGATGGCTCGGTAAACGAATCGAACCGTATTCTGAAACTGAGGCCCTACTTATTGCAGCTGCCGGAGAACCGTGGCATGAGCTTGTAATGTGGTCGTTGCATCAGCAATTAGGCGGTTTAGAAAACTTGGCCCTCATTCCCGGATCTACTGGCGCAGCCCCCTTACAAAACATCGGAGCTTACGGGGTTGAAGTCAAAGACGTTTTTGAATGGTGTAAGGCCATCCATCGCAATACGCTCGAAGAGCGGATATTCACTTTTGACCAGTGCGACTTTGGATACCGCGAATCGGTCTTTAAAAAAGACCTAAAAGATCAATACATCATTACCGAGGTTGCCCTGAGACTGAGTAAAAAGAATCACCAATTAAACACCTCGTATGCACCGCTCAAAGCTTGGTTTGAAGAGCGAAACAACCAGACGCCGATTACGCCTTTAGATATCGCAGAGGCCGTATGCCATATTCGAAACTCTAAACTTCCAGACCCCAAAGTCATAGGAAATGCCGGAAGCTTTTTCAAAAACCCGGTGATATCCGCAGCACAAGCCCAGTTATTGCGTGCTCAAAATGAGTCTACCCCACTCTATCCTCAAGCCGATGGTCGTTTTAAAGTGGCCGCCGGATGGCTCATCGAAAAACTTCAATTAAAAGGATTCAGCATGGGCCAAGCTGGAGTCCACGACAAACAAGCCCTGGTGTTAATCAATAAAGGAGAAGCAAGTGGCAGAGAGATCTTTGAACTGAGTGCCTACATCAAGCAACAGGTAACTCAAACCTATGGGATTGAACTTGAAGAGGAGGTTACTATTTTCTAAGAGTCTTCTTACCTTTGTTCCATGAAATTAGTACTTCTAACCGCCGGCTTACTGCTTCTCTCATTTGCAGGTATTGCAATTAAACTTTGGGCTAAAAAAGATGGTAAATTCTCAGGCACCTGCGCCAGCCAAAGCCCGTTTTTGAATAAAGAAGGCGAAAGCTGCAGTTATTGCGGAAAGGCGCCAGATGAAAGGTGTAAAAAAGAGGTGGTTAATTAACGAATTTGAGTTCAGCATCCAACGCCATACTTATCGACCGCGCCTTAAATGGGGATCAATCCGCCTTTAATATTCTTTTAAACAATCACTGGTCAGAGGTTTATTTCTTTTTATTAAAGCGAACAGCAAACGAATTAGACGCCGAGGACATTGCGATCCAAACCTTTTCTCGTGCTTTTGAAAAACTGTCCACCTACGACAGCTCATTTCAGTTTAATACCTGGCTCATTACTATTTCTAAAAACCTGCATATCGACCTCATTCGTGCTAGAAACCGATCGCGCACCGAAGAACGGCTTAGTGCAGATACCGATTTAGTCCTTGACGACAGTCCCAACCATGAAGACCAACTCATTCTTGAGCAAAGTCACCATGAATTAATCGAGCATATACAGAAGCTGAATGCGCGTTACCGTCAGCTCATCGAACTATTTTACTTTGAATCGCATTCTATTCGAGAAATCGCTTTGTTACTCGAAGAAAGCGAAAATAACGTGAAGGTTTCTTTACTGCGCGCACGAAGAAGCCTTGCTGAAATTTTAAAGAATATCCCTTAATTTTGGTAAAAATTGTCGCATGGAAGCTGCTGTAGAATCTCACTCTGAAACCACTCGCGTCAGCAAACCCAAATGGATTAGGGTCACCCTACCTACGGGCGAAAAATACAAGCAACTGCGATCGTTGGTCGACACCTATAATCTGAATACCATCTGTACTTCTGGAAGTTGCCCAAACATGGGTGAATGCTGGGGTGAGGGCACTGCAACTTTTATGATATTAGGGAATATTTGCACCCGTTCATGCGGCTTTTGCGGTGTGCAGACCGGTAGACCCGAAAAGGTAGATTATGCCGAGCCTGAAAAGGTGGCTCGTTCGATTAAGGTCATGGGCATCAAACACGCCGTTCTTACCTCAGTTGATCGAGACGATTTGAAAGATATGGGATCTATTTTATGGGCAGAGACCATTCGTGCGGTAAGGCGGATGAATCCCGAGACCACTATGGAGACGTTGATTCCAGATTTTCAAGGAATCACCGAACATATTGATCGCATCATCGCAGCCCGACCTGAGGTGATCTCACACAATATTGAAACAGTAAAACGCCTGACACGTTCGGTTCGAATTCAAGCCAAATATGAGCGAAGTTTAGAAGTTTTAGCTTATCTAAAATCAGCGGGGGCACGCCGAACAAAATCAGGAATCATGCTTGGTTTAGGAGAAACAGAAGAAGAAGTCTTTCAAACCTTGCGCGACCTAAAAGCTGTAAATGTAGATGTCGTAACCATTGGTCAATACCTGCAGCCATCGAAAAAACACTTACCCGTATCTTCATTCATTACTCCAGACCAGTTCAAAGCTTATGAAAGCTATGGGTTAGAGCTCGGATTTAGACATGTAGAAAGCGGACCACTTGTGCGTTCTTCGTATAAGGCCCACAAACACATCGACTAATTCTTCAAAGAATTTTAAATAATCCCCCGCGAATAGTGCGCACAAAATCAGCGTGAGCGTTAAACAATAAACGGTGTTCGACCTCGACCACTAAGCGCGTCGGTAGTCGATCATTCCATAAAGCAGCCAGTTTCACCTCGTCTTTTGAAGTAGTTAATATCCAATCGTAAGCTGCCAATGCTGAGATATCTGCTTGGTTATAGCTATGGTGATCGGGCTTTTCTATCGCGTCAAAGTGAATCCCCATACGCAAAAGGTCTTCTTGTAAGTTCTTAGCATTAGCAAGCCCCGTCACCAAGGCCACTCGCTGCCCTTTAAGCAACGGTATCATTTTCAAAAAGTCTTCGCCATAGTGGCTGCATGCAAAAAACACCGCTACCCTATGAAACTGCTGTATTCGATTTTGAATGGCCGCTGCTTCATTAGAATCAAGTGTCTCGGGGGATTTGGTAACCACCATCACATCTGCTCGTTTCACTTGGTTTTTATGATCCCTTAATCGACCCATAGGCAGGTAGTGATCTTCATAAAAGGGAAGTGCATAATTCGTCAGTACTACATTGAACGTTGCCCGAAGTCGTCGATGCTGAAAAGCATCATCTAAAACCACCGCATCGAGCGCATCGGTTTTGAGCAGCAGATCAATGGCATTCAAGCGATTTACGTCTACCGCCACAGGAACACTCGACTTAAAGCGACGGAATAACTGAAGAGGCTCGTCCCCAACGGTGTGTGCCGTATCGTTAGCATCTAGCCTTTTGTACCCCTTAGAAGATCTTCGGTATCCCCTTGAGACGACAGCGACACGAAAATCTTGAAGGCAATAACGCAAAATGAATTCGATCATCGGAGTCTTTCCAGATCCGCCTACCGACAAGTTTCCGACTACTAGGGTGGGCACCTTAGCTGTTGCACTCTTCATCCAACCCCTATCGTAGCAAAGGTTTCGCAGATAAACTACCGATTGATAGAGCATTGCAAAAGGCCTTAAGAAAAACTTGAGTATCCGCATCCCGGCGAAATTATAATAAATTCGTAGAATCCTTAATTCACAGTGAGGCATGACCGTTCAAGATGTTTGTGATCAATTAGAACTATGGGCCCCTACAGCTATTGCCGAAGACTTCGACAATGTGGGTCTACTGATAGGCGACCCGAAAGAGCAGGTAACCCACATTCTGGTGTGCCATGATGCCCTCGAAGAAGTCATCGATGAAGCCATCACAAAGCGAGCAAACATGGTTGTCTGCTTTCACCCGATTATTTTTTCTGGCCTTAAGAAAATCACTCCGGCAGACTATGTAAACCGAAGCGTGATCAAGGCATTAAAAAATGGAGTGGCCGTATATGCGCTGCACACTTCACTCGATAAAATCAAAGGAGGTGTAAGTGACCTGATGGCCCATGCATTGGGTCTAGAAAACGTTCAATTATTATTTTCTGAGCACTCAGACTACGGATTGGGCCGAATGGGCACCTTACCTCAACCATTGAGTCCAGAGGAATTTATCGCATTGGTCCGTCAGGTCTTTGGTTGTCAAGTGATTCGACACTCGGCATTCGGAACACAAGCCATAAAAAAGGTCGCCGTGCTTGGAGGCAGTGGAGGCTTCGCCATAGACCAAGCAAAGGCGCAAAAAGCAGATGCCTACATTAGTGCAGATTTCAAGTATCACGACTTTTTCAAAGGTGATCCGCACTTTTTAGTGGCAGATATTGGACATTATGAATCAGAGCGCTTTACAAAAAACGCAATAGCTCAAAAGCTTAGGGAAAAATTTCCTAATTTTGCCGTCACTTTATCAGAACTCAATACCAATCCGGTCAAGTACAACACCTATGTCTAAAGCTAAAGAAATGAGTGTCGAAGAGAAATTAAGAGCGCTCTACGACCTACAGTTAATTGATTCACGAATTGATGCGATTCAAAACTTAAGAGGTGAGCTGCCTATGGAGGTCGAAGACTTAGAAGACGAGGTAGAAGGCTTAAAAACCCGCTTGGCCAAACACGAAGAGGATATTGAAACATTAAACGGCCAAATTGCCCTGAAAAAAAATGCTATTGAAGAAGCCAAAGCACTCATCAAGAAATACGCTGAACAACAAAAAAACGTAAGAAATAGCCGAGAGTTCAATTCGTTGAGCAAAGAGGTAGAGTATCAAGAACTCGAAATTCAATTGGCCGAGAAACACATCAAAGAATTCAAGGTCAAAATTGAGCAGAAAAACGAAACGATAGAACAAACTAAAGAGAAGCTCTCTGAACGTGAAGCGCATCTCGGCCATAAAAAATCTGAACTAGACACCCTACTCGAAGAAACCGCCAAAGAAGAACAAGCCCTTTTAAAGCTTTCGGATGAGTACAAAACGAATATCGATGAACGCCTGTCATTAGCTTATACCCGAATCAGAGCATCGGTTGCAAATAAACTTGCCGTGGTATCTGTAGAGCGCGGTGCTTCTGGCGGATCGTTTTTTACGCTTCCACCCCAGGTTCAAGTAGAGATTGCCGCAAGAAAGCGCGTCATAACTGACGAACACAGCGGTCGTATTCTTGTTGATCCTAGTCTAGCAGAAGAGCAATACGAAAAGATGCAGGCGATTTTCAAGAAATTAGCCTAAACATTCCCTGTTATTTACTGCAATGGAATAAAGGTAAAACCATACCTAAGTGTTCCTTGTTTTCATGTATTTTTGTTTAAGTTAATTTTATAATTCTTAAACAAATTGGTTGAATTTAACGCCCAGGCCATTTCCGCGCTTCCAAGCCGAAAGCGTGCCACACTTATCAATAACCTGTGTGGACTTCGATCAGCGAATTTGATCGGAACACGCGGGACACAAACTACTAACCTTGCCTTATTCAATTCTGTAATGCACCTAGGAAGTGATCCTGCGTTAATTGGCCTTGTATTTCGGCCCCTAACAGTAGCTCGACACACCTACAATAACATCAAAGAATTTAAGGGGTTCACAGTAAACTCAGTGAGTCACTCATTAGTTTCTAGAGCACATCAAACCAGCGCGAAATACCCCGAATCTATATCCGAATTCGAAGCAGCAGGCATCGAGATACATTATCGTCAAGAGACCCATTTGCCCTTTGTCGCTGAAAGCCCGATTCAACTGCTTTGTCGGTACAGTAATGAACATCTCTTAGAAAATGGGTGCGTGCTGATGACCGCCCAGATTGAATCTGCTTTCATTCAACAAGATGCCTTAGGCGAAGACTTCTTTATCGACCATGAACGCCTCGAGTCGGTAGCTATCGGTGGACTAGACGCCTACTACGCCGTAGCTCTAGAAAGTCGATACGCCTATGCCTCACCCGATCAGCAGCCAAAGTCTCTTTAAACCGTGGCGCATCTCAAACCTCATCTTCCAGAAAAAATATGTGTGCATTGTCATCGTCCATTCAGTTGGCGAAAAAAATGGGAACGCGACTGGCCGAATGTAAAATACTGTAGTAAAAAATGCGCTAAAGAACACCGCGGCAAATGAAAACGAACAAGGCTGTAGTTCTGCTCAATGAAGGCCTTCGAACTCAAGATCATCCGCTTCTTGAGATGGGAAGCCGCCATGAAGGACTTAAAGCCGTATACCTCATTGAAACCAAGCCCATACTCTTGTTTGACCAGGCCTTTCAAGCCAAAGGATTGTATGCCCGAAAGTTTGAACTCGAGAGCCTTGCAGACACCCAAGAGGCCTTGCATCGTTTAGGAATCAACCTCCATGTCTTAAGTAATGATGCTGAATCCTTAATGCAGTTTATACGTACTCATGACATTTCAACCGTCTACAGCACTTTACTCAGTACGACATTCGAAAAGCGCATGAAACAAAAGCTACTTGGCTATTTTGAAGTGGGAGCCATTCGCTGGGTTGAAGCTCCGGTATCCTATTTAATCAAACCTGAACAGGCACCTTTCTTGGTACAATCGCTACCAGAGGTATTTACCGTGTTTAGAAAAAAGATAGAGGCCCAACTGCGGATTGAAGCTCCCAAAAAAGCCATTGAAGCATTGAAAACCAACCGCTTATTCAGCTCAGAAAAGCCAAAATTACCCACACTTCAAACTCTCGGATATGCACCCAGCAAAGTAGATCGCCGCAGCGCCCATCCTTTTTTAGGAGGTGAGCAGGCAGCACACCATCGGGTAAAGGATTACTTCTTCGACCGGCAATTAGTCTCGCGTTACAAACAGACTCGAAACGAGCTCATCGGCGAAGCATACAGCACCAAATTCTCAGCCTATCTGGCCATGGGTTGTATTAGTGCTTCTTCGATCTATCACTACTTAAAGTCTTATGAATCGACTGTAGAACAAAACGAAGATACCTATTGGGTATTTTTTGAATTACTCTGGCGTGACTACTTTAAATTTTTAAGTTTAAAACACCAGGATCATCTTTTCAAACTATCTGGAATTCAACGCCGCACCTATCCTTGGCAACGAGACAAGGATCTATTTTTTGAATGGGTTCATGGAGAAACAAAAGACGCGTTTGTAAACGCCATTATGCGCGAGCTTAAATACACGGGATACACGAGCAATAGAGGAAGGCAAAACGCAGCAAGTTATTGGGCCAAGACCCTCAAGCAAGACTGGCGTATTGGCGCTACCTATTTTCAGGTACAACTGATCGACTACGATGTTCACAGTAATTGGGGAAATTGGAACTACGTGAGCGGTGTGGGAAATGATCCTAGAGATCGTGTGTTTAACACCAAACTTCAGGCTGAGCGTTATGATCCGCATCGTCAATTTCAACGTTTATGGGCCAAATGAAAACATTGCGACTACTTCTTGGAGATCAACTCAATCCTAAACACAGCTGGTTCAACCAACACTGTGAAGACACCTTATACTTTATGGCCGAAATGCAGCAAGAGGCCCAAAACCCCATTCAGCATACGCAGAAGGTGGTCGCCTTTTTTCAAGCGATGCGAGAATTCGCTAAACAACTTGAAACGAAAGGTCACCCAGTTTGTTATCAATTCATAGATGACGCCCCAGAACGCACGCTAACTCAGCGAATTTTGTCTCTAACTGCCCTGTATACTATAGAGCGGTTCGAATACCAGCTTCCTGATGATTACCGACTCGATCAACAACTACAAGCCCTCTGTACGCTGCTCAATGCTAAGGGTATTACTACCTCTGCAGTAGACACAGAACACTTTTTAACCAGTCGCTATGAGCTTGCTGCACTATTCGGATCAAAACCTCATTTAATGGAACGATTTTATCGCTATATGCGTAAGAAACATGACATTTTAATGGAGAGCGACAAGCCGCTTGGCGGTAAATGGAACTACGATCACGAAAATAGAAAGTCGTACGACCAAAGAGCTGCGATTATTGAGCCAATGCGATTTAACTACGACGTGAGTGCACTGGTCAGCGCGCTTACTCAAGCTCAACTAAAGACGTTTGGGCATATTGATGCGCAGCATTTTAATTGGCCAAAAGAGTACACAGATGCCAAGAAACTCCTAGACTTTTTTTGCGCTCATCTTCTTCAGCATTTTGGCACCTACCAAGACGCGCTCTATTCTGAGCACAGTTTTCTTTTTCACTCACGCCTATCGTTCGCCTTAAATACAAAAATGATCTCGCCGCGAGAAGTGATCTCGGCTGTGGTAGAAGCACATCTCAAAGACCCTCGAATCTCATTAACTCAGTGTGAAGGCTTTGTGAGGCAGGTTCTAGGCTGGAGAGAATTTATGCGCGGGGTGTATTGGAAAGAAATGCCTGGCTATGCCTCGATGAACTTTTTTAACCACCAACGCTCACTTCCTCAATTTTATTGGACTGGAAAGACCAAGATGAAATGCGTTTCGCATGCTATTACACAAACGATGCAAGAGGCCTATGCCCATCATATTCAGCGTCTCATGGTTACAGGAAATTTCGGCTTACTCGCAGGGATACATCCCGACGAAATCGATCAGTGGTATTTAGGAGTATATGCAGATGCCATAGACTGGGTAGAGCGGACCAATACCCGAGGAATGTCTCAGTTTGCAGACGGCGGAATTATTGCTACGAAACCCTACATCAGCAGTGGCAATTACATCGATAAAATGAGTAATTACTGTGCTCAGTGTCACTTCAATCCAAAAGAAAAAGTGGGTGAAACTGCTTGTCCGTTTAATAGCCTTTATTGGAACTTTTTAGTACAACACCGAACAGTGTTGGAAAAAAATCCACGCATGGCTATGATGTATCGCATCCTAGACAAGAAGTCCGAAGAAGAAGTTTTAGCTCAGGTAGAGCGCGCCCAATACCTGCTTTCTGACTTGGATAAAACCTTAGGAGAGTAATTGATCTACAATACCGTAAGCAAGAGACTCCTCAGCGTCCATCCAGTAATCACGATCGAAATCTTTCATCACTTTTTCTAACGGCTGGTTGCAGTTCGCGGCAAGAATACGAGCTCCAATCTCTTTGGTTTTTATAATCTCTCTAGCCTGAATTTCAATAGAAGAAGCCTGGCCTTGTGCACCACCACTAGGCTGGTGAATCATGACCCGGGCATGAGGCTGAATCATCCGTCTACCCTTGGCCCCTGCTGAAAGAAGAATACTGCCCATCGAGGCCGCTAATCCCGAGCAGATCGTGGCTACCGGACTCTTGATCTGGAGCATCGTATCGTAGATCGCAAATCCAGAAGTCACATAACCACCTGGACTGTTGATGATTAGTTGAATCTCTTCACTACCCAACGAATCTAGGTAAAGCAATCGCTCAATCACATGCTTTGCGCTATCGTCATTTACCATTCCCCATAAGAAGACCTTGCGCTCTTCAAGCAACTTCCCTTCAATTCGTTCTTTAACCTTTGATTGACTCATAACCTTGTGCATTCTTGTGCGTACAAAAATACATTGAATGAGTGTTATGGCCTACTAATGCGTATTTTTAAAAGAAAAATGAAAACGATTTTTTCACTGCTGATTTCAGCCACGCTTCTTCTAATTTCATGTACTGAAAAACCTGATGAGCGCACTGCGGCAGAAAAAAGAGCCTATGCTGTGGCTCAAGCACATGGAATAGAAGCCTTTGATCAGCTGCACAAAATTGCATTTACCTGGGGTGTGACACGTGAAGGTGGAAACTTCGAACGGCGCTGGATTTGGGACACAAAAAACGACTCGGTAAGTCGTATTCTCAATGGAGATACGATCACCTATCACTGGAAACAACTCGATTCGGTGAGTAACGAAATCAATAAAGGATTCATAAATGATAAGTATTGGCTCTTGGCCCCACTTCAACTTGAATGGGATAAGGCGAGTTTTGAGGTACGTCTAGAAGAAAATGTGCGCTCGCTCGGCAAGCAAGAAATGCTCGACAAACTCACAATTACCTATGGTAATGAAGGCGGATACACCCCCGGAGATGCGTATGACTTTTATATCGACAAAAACAATCAAGTAAAAGAATGGGTGTTTCGACGCGCAGCGGCAGAGGAACCCTCTATTATTTCTATTTGCGAAGACTACGTGCGCGTCGGCGGATTGCTAATGGCTCAAAAGCATCAGCGCGCCAATCAAGAGGGCTACCTCTACCTAAGCGATATTGAAATTGAGTAAAGCAGGCGCATGCATTTTCTTTCTGATACCTTAGAAGCTTACCTCAACGACCAACTCGACACCGAGCCAGATTACCTTGTTGCATTGCGCAGAGAGACGCACCTCAAGGTGGTTCAACCTCGTATGCTCAGCGGTACCTACCAAGGACGACTCTTAGCATTGCTCGCTAAAATTTGTGCGCCAAAAAACATTCTAGAGATCGGCACCTATACCGGATACAGCGCTCTCTGTCTTGCAGAGGGGTTGCAACCTGAAGGACGTCTGGTAACTATTGAAGTCAATGAGGAATTGCGTTCGCTACAGCAACAATTTTGGGCCCAAAGCCCTTATGCTGAGCGGATCAAGCCGCTTGTCGGAGATGCAATAGAGCTCATACCTCAACTTGATCAAAATTTTGATCTTGTATTCGTTGATGCTAAAAAGGCAGACTATAACCGCTACCTTGAAGCCGTGATTCCCAAAATGAATAACGGATGCCTTTTGGTATCAGACAATATACTTTGGTCTGGTAAAGTGGTAGAGCCCGTGGATGAAAAGGATAAGGCGACCCTCGCACTCTTAGAATACAATCAATTTTTAACTGATGATCCTCGATTTGAACAGGTCATACTACCCGTAAGAGATGGATTAAGCATCGCCCGATTTAGTGCTATTGACGCTTGATAGTGCCCGTGACTTCTTCTACTGATTTCTTCACTTCGTCAGCACTTTTTTTAAGGTCAGAAGCGATACTTGAATCAATACCGTTTTTCTCAGCAGATTTCTGAATCTCTCGCTTGATATCATCAGTCGCGTCACGCAACTGTCGCATCCCCTTGCCGAGACCACGGACAATCTCTGGCAACTTGTCGGATCCGAACACTAGGATCACGACAAAAACGATGAAAAAAATTTCAGCCCCGCTGATAAAAAGGTAATACATAGATGGTGCAAATATAAAGAATCCCGCAGCTAAAGCTGCGGGATTCTCAACGAGCAAAAGTTCGGACTACTGTTTTACAGCCTCTTTAAGCTTTTCAAATTCTGATCCTTCTTGAACTCTAGGCCAGCTGTTGTTCGAGGTATCAATATCGGCCGTTTCTAAATTCGGATCTACCGTAATCCCTACCAATTCTTTTTCAGAAGAAATAACGCGTTTCACCTCAGCGTCATTCTTACGCCAAATCTCTGCAGGATAACGCACCGTTTCTTTCGAACCATCGGCATAGGCATATTCAACGATAAGTGGCATCGGAATACCTCCTGGCTTTTCAAATGCGATTTCGTAGAAGTATTTAGGCTGTTTGACCTTCGCACGTTCAGCTTCTGTCATCTTATCTAGCATAAACTCTGTAAGTGTCGACGAAGCTTCTGCCGGAGCTTTCACCTCGACATCTGCCTCTTTTGCATCTAAGTCGGCCAAATAAACTAAAGGAGGTAAATCGGCAGAGGTAAGTCCATTCGCAGCCATGTATTCTTTCATCTCAGCTGTGGGCTCATCTGAAACGTAATATTTCTTTACCTCAGAAACTCCTATATCCACATAATCGGTAGTGTAGAACCACGATCTCCAGAACCAATCTAAATCGACTGCCGAAGCATCTTCCATGGTTCTGAAAAAGTCTTCAGGGGTGGGATGCTTAAACATCCAACGCTGAGAATACGTCTTAAACGAATGGTCAAACAATTCTCTTCCCATCACGGTTTCACGCAATATATTCAAGGCCGTCGCAGGCTTCGCATAGGCGTTAGGACCAAGTTGATAGACGTTTTCTGGATTCGACATAATCGGAGCGATATAACTCTGATCACCTGACATATAATCTACAATTGCCGATGGCGCTCCTCTTCTAGAGGGGTATTTCTCTAACCCTTCAATGGCCGACGGATACGCCTCACCAAACTCTTGCTCTGCTAAATACTGCATAAACGTATCTAGACCTTCATCCATCCAACCCCATTGACGTTCATCTGAGTTCACAATCATCGGAAAAAAGTTGTGACCCACTTCGTGAATGATCACACTCATCATCCCATACTTCGTGCGGTCTGAGTAGGTGCCATCTTTATTTGGGCGTCCGTAATTCCAACAAATCATTGGATATTCCATTCCTTGATTTTTCGCGTGAACCGAAATCGCCTTGTGATACGGATAATCGAAGGTGTGTGAAGAGTACGATTTCAGTGTCGATGCCACTACCTTAGTGGACCACTCTTCCCACAAAGGATTTCCTTCTTTTGGATAAAGCGAAACGGCCATTACGTCTTTGTTTCCAATTTTTACGGCCATCATGTCCCAAATGAACTTTCTAGAAGTAGCAAAACCATAATCTCGAACATTCTCTGCTCTGAACTTCCAGGTCTTTGTCTTTTTAGCAAATGATTTCTCTGCAGCTTCAGCCTCTTCTTGAGTAACAATCATTACCGGCTTATCATAGCTCTTTTTCGCCTGTTCATAGCGACTCATCATCTCTTTTGAGAATACCTGCTTGCGATTCAAGAGTACTCCGGTCGCATCAAGAACATGGTCTTCGGGAACGGTGATGGATACGTCATAATTTCCAAAAGGAAGGGCAAACTCACCATTTCCCCAAAATTGATGGTTCTGCCACCCTTCTACATCACTATACACGGCCATTCTTGGAAAGAATTGTGCAATCACATAGGCACGGTTGCCATCTTCTTCAAAATATTCATATCCCGAACGCGCTCTGTTCACCGTATGGTCTGGAATATTATACCACCATTTTACAGAGAACGAGTAAGTCTGTCCTGATAACAAAGGAGTAGGTAAATCGACACGCATCATGGTGAAGTTAATCACATACGGAAGCGCAGCTCCTCGAATGTCTTTTACCCATTCAATATTGAATCCGCCATCGAAAGGTTCTCCTAAAAAGGTTTGAGAGAAATTATCTGGCGTGTAGGCTAAATTGACGCCACTGCCATTGCGCAATGGGGCTTTTGAGTCTTTAGCGCGAACATTTTGATCGAGTTGCAACCATAAAAACTCTAAGGCATCCGGTGAATTATTCGTGTAAGTGATCGTCTCTTCGCCATAAATTCTAGCATTCTCGTCATCAAGAACAATATCCATGACATAATCGGCTTGCTGCTGATAATAATCAGGACCAGGAGCTCCAGATGCCGTACGAAATGTATTTGGCGTAGCAAACTCTTCATAGAGCTGCTTGAATTTGTTGGTGTTGTAGTGTCCTGGCTCTCTCTCTTTCTTCTCTTCTTGTCCCGAGAGGGTACCTGAGAACAAAACGAAAGCCGAAGCAACGCATGCAAATAAGTGTTTCATCTAATCAGCGATTAACGTTAAGATGGTGAATTTAGTTTGTTTTTGGCAGGTCTACAAGTCTATTTAAGAGTAACCATCGACCATTCAAAGCGATCCTTCTCACGCGAAAGCACCTCACTCTTCTTCTGTTTTTGAATACTGAAATGGACCAGATTTTGCTGTTCTTCAAACACATCAGTTAGAAGTCTATTTCTAAAATCAATACGAGACTCCCCCGAGAGCTTTGAAGGCTTAAAGGCAATGAGCAGAATGATTTGATCGGCCTCATAGGTATACCCAATAAATTCCATTGGAACAGCAGCGTCATTGACCTGAAGTTCGAGCATACTGTTCAAATAGCGCGTAATGAGTGTTCGGGCGACTTCTACCTGCTCTTCTTCAGTATCTAAACCCACGGACTGTCCATAGCGCGTCGACAACGCCAGCTCAAGATCGTCAATAAATACCCGAGAAACCATTTCAAACGCTTGCTCCTTTTCATTGTAATTCACCTTTGAAACACTGAGATAAAATTTATGTTTTTTTCCGTCCGAAACTGCGAAGGTTAAGGCGTTGTAAGAAATCATCAGGGATACAAAAAATAGGGTCAACGCTCTCATTCATGTAACTGTTTAAATTCGTTGCTTTTAGTTTTCAAAAATTCTAAAAATTGAAGTTCATCATTGAGTTCAATGAGCTGGGCATACGAGTCATCGCTTTCACAGAAATACAAAAATCTTAGAATTTCATTGGGCATGATACCTAAATAGGTCTTAAAAAGAGGTTCTTCATAACGCTGAATGACGTTGTCTATCGCTGTATTTTTCGCCTCAAGTGCAATCCGATTCTTAAGCATTTTTGTTCGTCCACTTAACGCGTTCAGCAGTGGGTTCAGCGGAATAAGCCCGGCCCCTGAAGTAGCTTCAAAGAGCAATCTTTGACTCTGAGTAAGTGGCTCAACTTCAGCATTAGGGAGGTTTAGCTTCTTAGCATCTACCGGAGTATTGATGTTTAATCCGGCTAGATCTTCAGAGAGCACCTTACTCAAACCATAAGGGTTGAGTGTTACGCCTTCGAGTTCGTTCACAAACGGATCCAACGGAATTCTCAAACGCGTCGCACGATAAATCGCTGCATCGATTACAATGATCTTTGGTTTGATCTGCACCGAGGTGAATCGAAGGGTATCCCCTGGACTCACTGGGATTTCAAAGCTTCCGTAGGCGTTGGTTACTGCTCCTATTTTCTTGGTGGTATTCTGAACGTTAATATCCGAAAGCTGCACTTCATCGGCGAACACCTCACCTACAAGTACTTTTTGATGCTGCGCGTGCAAACCAAAAACAACCAAAAAACAGCACAGTACAAAGCCTGGCAGCCTCACTTCATCTCTTCTTTAAACGCTTCAGCCGTGGTTACCAAAAATTCGAGCAACTCGAATTCATTTTCTTTTCGAAGCAATTGATAGGTCGGTACACGCTCGTCACAGTAAATTAAAAAATCAGCAATTTGAGCCCGTTCCAAATTGAGGTCTTCAATAAAAAATTGCTCGTCATACACCTTCGCCAAAGCTTCTGAAAGCTTAAGACTAACACCGTCTTGCTGATCGTTTGCCGCTAAAAGTGACTTTAGCAGTTTGTATATAGCCACCATATTTAAGCCATCTCGCATTCCTCTAGCCGAGTTGGATAGGGCAATATTTTCGCCAGGAGAGGCCCGATCAATGGCATATTCAAAGCCTTTAAACTCTTCATTCTTAAGGGCAATGAACGCTTCTTGGTTGTCTGGGGTGAGCACAACCTCGTCTAGCTGTCTCACCTTTTCAGTCACCTCCACGACAAGTCGACCATTTTTAATAATATCCTCAGTGATTTTAATCACCTCAAGTTGATAATTCACCGCGGTGAACACCAGTTCATCGCCAATCGCCACTGGGATACTAAAGCCACCATTTTCGTCGGTAATCGTGCTTAGGTCACGTGTAGAATTCACCACGGCCTCATCAGAGACAAAGCTATTGCGATACAATACTTGACCCTTAAGTTCAATCAGTTTTGCTTGAGAAAACGCATTAAGGCTTACCCAGAATGCAACAAAAAAAAGCCGAATTTTCATGTGATGCGCTTACTTGCAATAAATTTACTACAAAGCAATCAGTATTTATGGTAGCCATTCGTAAAATTGAGCCGCAGCTTCTACTACCTGTGAGACATGCTGTACTTCGACCAGGCTATCCAATCGAAGCCTGTGTTTTTGATGGTGACTACGCACCACATTCGGTTCACTTCGGGGCCTACCAAGAAGAACAATTAATAGGGTGTGCGAGTCTAGTTGTGAACTACACACCGAAGCTAGAAGTAGAAAGCACGGCGATAATGCAGCTCAGAGGTATGGCCGTCTTAGACCCATTTCGCAACAGCGGTGTGGGGGCCTTGTTACTTAGGGCAGCTGAAGATCATGCGCGAACAAAAAACATTCACACTATTTGGTTCAATGCACGAATCAAAGCGGTGTCATTTTATGAGCGCAACGGCTATCTAAAACAAGGAGATCCCTACGAGATTGAAGGCGTTGGGACCCATTTCTTTATGTTCAAAACGTTGACACAGCATGCATAGACGTGACTATCTGAAACTTTCAAACCTGGGCATGGCAGCCCTAGTCTTTCCGAATTTTGATGACGACTTCTTTAAACGCTATAGTGTCGAGCGCCTGATGGGACTTGAGGCGCCCAAATTATTTGGCGAAGGTGCCACTCAGTTGAGCCGAAGGGCATTTAAGGCTTATAACAGTATGAAAATGGCTGCCTGGAACGACGGCATCGTATTAAAAACAGTTTCAAGTCACCGCTCTTACAAGGATCAGAAACGAATTTTTGAACGAAAGTTTCATTCCTTCACTGAAGAAGGTGCTTCAGGAGCAGAGGCGATCGAGCGAATTATCGAATACAGCACGATACCAGGAACTTCAAGACATCATTGGGGAACCGATATCGATGTCATCCAAGCCGGAAAATCGGTAGAAGGAGACGTTTTGCTCGCCGAACACTTTACCCTTACCGGGGCTTTTGGTGAGCTGAAGGCTTGGCTCGATGAGAACGCCACGACCTTTGATTTTTATCTCGTATATACCAATAACCCCAACCGCAAGGGCTTCAAATACGAACCGTGGCACCTCAGCTATGCCCCAGAATCGGTGCCTCTTTTAGAAAACTACCTTAAGAAAGAAGTAGTCTTTCGAGCAGCAGCTCAAGAAGTGCAAGGGCTTTCTTTGTTATCAGCTAGTCGCATAGAACGCTATTTAAATGAGCATGTATTGGGCATAAACGAGGCCCTTCTGCCTTAATAGTTTTAACTTTGTACTTGCAACGAACCGCATCCCATGAACAAAAAAGTATTACTCATGATCTTGGATGGTTGGGGCATGTCGCCTGACCCTGCCGTCTCTGCAATAGATCAGGCCCACACCCCATTTATAGATAGCCTCTACAATCAATATTCTCATAGTCGACTCCTCACTCACGGCATGAACGTAGGGTTACCCGATGGACAAATGGGCAACAGCGAGGTTGGACATATGAATTTGGGCGCTGGGCGTATTGTGTATCAAGACTTGGCGCGCATCAATAAAGCTGTTGCGGATCAAAGTTTAGGCGAAGAGCATGCCATTAAAGCAGCGCTGCACTACGCCAAACAAGAGCAGGTGAATGTACATTTGCTCGGCTTGTGTAGTGACGGGGGAGTGCACTCGCATATCGATCACTTAAAGGCCTTGATTGATGTCTGTGAGAAAAATAATCATCCAAACACTTACATCCACGCCTTTACTGACGGAAGAGATGTGGATCCGAAAAGTGGGTCTAAATTTATTGAATCCATTTTAAACTATATCGAGAATGGGAATACCAAACTGGCTTCTATCACCGGAAGGTATTATGCCATGGATCGCGATAAACGATGGGAACGTGTGAAAGTGGCTTATGACGCCCTTGTTCACGGATTAGGAAACCAAGCAAGAGATCTAGTGAATGAGCTAGAACACTCTTACGAGAATGGCGTAACCGATGAATTTATTCACCCCATTATCGCTGTCAACGAAGCCGGGGCTCCCGTTGGATTGATTCGTCCAAAAGACGTGGTACTCTTCTTTAACTTCAGAACAGATCGCGGTCGAGAGCTTACCGAAGCTCTGTCTCAACAGGCTTTTGAAGCTTATGACATGCATCCTCTCGACCTGTATTATGTCACCTTAACGAATTACGATAGCTCGTTCAAAGGCGTTCATGTGGTCTTCGACAAAGAGAACCTGAGAGACACCCTCGGAGAGGTCCTATCAAAAGCAGGCAAATCTCAACTGCGGATGGCTGAAACCGAAAAGTATCCACACGTGACCTTCTTCTTTAATGGCGGACGTGAAGCGCCATTCGAAGGCGAAGAGCGCATCTTGTGCCCTTCACCAAAAGTGGCCACCTATGATTTAAAACCCGAGATGAGTGCCTACGAACTGCGAGACGCGCTTCTGCCCCAGTTAAAGGCAGGTACGTACGATTTTGTGTGCTTAAATTTTGCCAATCCCGACATGGTAGGACATACCGGGGTCATGGCAGCGGCAATTGCGGCCTGTGAAACTGTCGATCACTGCGCAAAAGACCTAGTCACTCAAGCCTTAGAATCGGGGTATACTACCCTGATTATAGCTGATCACGGTAATTGCGATACCATGATTAATTCAGACCAAAGCCCAAATACCGCACACACGACCAATCCGGTTCCACTAATTGTCGTAGATCCTGAAATAAAAGCCGTCAAAGATGGAGTACTTGGAGATATCGCTCCTACCGTGCTTAAACTTATGGGAGTAGCGCAGCCCAAGGCGATGACTCAAGAGGCCCTAATCTAATGGGAGCGATTGTATTAAAATCATCCGAAGAAATTGCACTTATTGAGCAAAGTGCACTATTAGTTTCGAAAACCCTCGGAATGCTTGCTAAAGAAGTCGTGCCCGGAGCGATTCCACTCGAGTTAGATCGCTTAGCCGAAACCTTCATCAGAGACCATAAAGGTCTGCCAGGGTTCTTAGGGATGTACGACTTTCCAAATACCCTGAACTGGAGCCCCAATGATCAAGTTGTTCACGGTATTCCAGACCGAACTCCACTGAAAGAAGGCGACATCATTTCTATCGATTGCGGCGTTTACATGAATGGGTATTATGGAGATCACGCGTATACTTTTGAGGTGGGCGAAGTAGATCCGGACACCAAAAAACTATTGAAAGTCGCCAAAGAATCGCTCTATGTGGGCATCGCACAATTCAAGGCTGGGAATCGTGTGGGTGATGTCGGACACGCCATTCAGCAATACAACGAAAAAGAAGGGTATGGCATTGTTAGAGAGTTGGTCGGTCACGGTTTAGGCAAAAGTCTCCACGAAGGTCCTGAAATGCCAAATTATGGAAGACGGGCTCAAGGAAAGGTTTTTAAAGAAGGCTTGGTAGTGGCCATTGAACCTATGATTAATCGAGGAACGCACCGCGTTATTCAAGAAAATGATGGGTGGACCATTCGAACAGCCGATCGAAAGCCAAGTGCTCACTTCGAGCACAACGTAGCCATAGTCGACGGAAAACCCAAGCTGCTCTCTACTTTTAAGTATATCTACGAGGCCCTTGGGATCCACTCAGACGAAGAGGCTCCTTTCAAATTTTAAAAGGCATGCTTAGAAAACTCTTTAGCTTGAGTTTAGCACTATTTCCGAGGCCTTTATTAATAAGGCTCAGCCTAGTGGCACAGCCTTTTTTAAGATTCATTTTTAAAGGAACTACTTTCACCGATCCCATAGATCAACGCTCATTTCGTAAGTTTCTACCCTATGGCTATGGTAATAGTCAGCGTCAAAACGTACTTTCTCCTTCAACGCTTTCTTTAGAGCGTCATCGACTCATGTGGCTGTATCTCGAGCGCCACACTAACTTGTTTGAATCGGCCCCATCACGCTCAATAAAAGTCTTACATGTGGCCCCTGAGCAGTGCTTTCATCAAAGATTTCAGTCCCTGTTGCATTTAGACGTAGTCACCTTTGATCAATATTCTCCACTGGCCTCAGTGAAAGGAGACCTTAAAGCGCTTCCATTTGAAGACCGGGTATTCGATATTGTCTTCTGCAACCACGTGCTTGAGCACATCACAGACGATCTTCAGGCCATGAAAGAACTGTACCGCGTTATGAAACCTAAGGCCTGGGGAATCGTACAAGTGCCAATGAAGTCAGACCAATTAGAGACCTATGAAGACCCGAACATTACTTCACCGACAGAAAGAGCATTTCATTTTGGTCAGTACGACCACGTGCGGTGGTATGGTCGCAAAGATTACTTTAAACGCCTTGAACAAGCGGGATTTCTAACTGAAGCACTAGAGGTTTCCGCCTTATTTAAGGACGATGAGATCAAGCGTTATGCGCTTGATCCGAATGAGATTCTACCGATTATTCGACGTTAGATCGATCGAATACTCCTTGGATGAGACGCTGTGCCTGCCCTGCCTCATCTAAATAAATCACAAAGGCCGAGAATTCAGGACGAGCTTTCAAAAAGCCTATCGTTTTCTCTAGGGGCATGGCCATTAGTGCGGTGGCATAGGCATCTGCTTCAGCACAGTTAGACGCAATAACGCTCGCAGAAAGCACATTGCTCTGCTCAGCCATTCCATTTAATGGATTGATCGTATGCACAAATTTTTTCTGACTAATCGAATCGAACCGAAACTTTCTATAGTTTCCAGAAGTGGCCATGGCCTGATCAGTTAACGACACCACACGAATTAAAGAAGCCGAATCAGGCGCCTGTGGATCATCAATGCCTATCTTCCAAAGGGAGTCTTTTTGTAGATTTTTTCCTTTGGCAACAATTTCTCCGCCAAGCTCAATCAAGAAATTCTGCCCCCCCATCTGTGTCAATAATTCAGAGATTTGATCTAGGGTATACCCCTTTGCAACGGCATTAAAATCAAATTGGACTCCTTCTTGACTCGTACTTATTTTTTGATTGTTTAAGCGGACTTTTTCAAACCCTACCAACGCCAATAAACTATCTAAATTCTTAGGCTGAACTGCGCTTGGTCCCTGAGGACCAAACCCCCATGCATTTACAAGCGCCCCCACTGTAGGGTCAAAGTAACCATCAGTTTCTTTATATACCTCTTTAGAAATTTGAAATACAGCTTCAAAGTGTTGGTCTACTCTAATAGTGGTATCCCCGGCGTTCAGTCGACTTATTGCAGATTCGCTTCGATAGGTCGACATCGAGCTATTCATTACTTCGAATAGCGAATCTAGGGCCTGACGAACCGACTCGTCTTGGCGATCGATCTCATGCTCAAAAAACGAAATGGCATAGGTTGTGCCCAAAGCATCGCCTTGCAACACCCTTAAGTGTGGCAAAGATTGACAGGCTCCGAGTGCCAAAAAAAAACTAAAAAACAGGTATCGCATATACCGCATAGCGCAAATTTATAATAGTTCTTCGACTGAGTACAGTCCTTTGAAATCTACATCAATGGGGTGGTTCTTAGTTAGCGGAAGGCGTTTGTCCGAGGCGTTGTACACCCCTACCCCGGCATAATAGGTAACTGCCTCGAATGCCTTTGCATGCGTTTTGACCTTGGTAAGCAAGGCTCGATCTACCGCCATGGGGTCCTCTGGAAAACGCGAAGCACGAACAATAACAAAGTGAAGCTGTTGATCCTTAAGGCAGACAAATTGAGGATCTTTCTTCAGTTCAGAATTCACCCCTAAAAACTCAAAGCCCGCTGCTTCAAGTTGTTTACCCACTACATTCATGGCCATTCGGTGCAAATCGTGATCAGAAATCATTGCTAGCGTGTCGGATAAAAAAACCGCTGCGGTGCAGCGGTTTTTAGGTTAGCCTCCGAAATCGTCAAATCGGATGTTCTCATCTGGAATTCCGAAGTCCTCTCCCATTTTTTGAACAGCCTGGTTCATGAGTGGTGGACCACAGAAATAGAGCTCGATATCTTCAGGGGTATCGTGATTTTTAAGGTATTGGTCGATTACGCAGTTGTGAATAAATCCTACAAAACCGTCTCCTTCGGCATCATTAATGTCCTTTTTCACTTTCCAATTATCTTCTTCTAAGGGTTCAGACAGGGCCATATAGAATTTAAAATTTGGAAACTCTGCCTCTAGTTGCTTAAAGTGATCAATATAGAAGAGTTCGCGTTTTGAACGTCCTCCGTACCAATAGGTCACTTTTCTATTCGTCTTTAGGGTCTTAAAAAGATGGTAGAGGTGCGAACGCATAGGGGCCATTCCGGCACCTCCTCCGACGTATAACATTTCTGCCTCAGATTCATTGATAAAGAACTCTCCAAAAGGCCCAGAAATGGTCACAGGGTCTCCGGGCTTCAAACTAAAAATATACGAAGATGCCACACCAGGATTCACATCAGCCCAGTCGTTCTTTTTGCGGTCAAAGGGTGGGGTCGCGATACGCACATTAAGCATAATTTCTCGGCCCTCAGCTGGGAATGAGGCCATCGAATAGGCACGTTCTACAGGCTCTGGGTTTTTCATTACCAAAGGCCATAACTTAAACTTATCCCACTCATTTTGAAATTTCTTTGGATCATCATGCTCCTCTGGATGGGCAGTGATATCGATATCGGCATACTTCACTTCGCAAGGAGGTATTTCAATTTGAATATACCCTCCAGCCTTATAATTCATGGCCTCAGGAATTTCAACCACAAACTCTTTGATAAAAGAAGCCACATTGTAGTTTCGAACGACTTTACCCTGCCATTTTTTAATTCCGAAGACCTCTTCAGGAATCTCAATCTCCATGTCTTGCTTCACCTTGACTTGACAAGCCAAACGTGCTCCTGACAACAATTCTTTTTTAGAAAAATGAGGTGTTTCAGTAGGTAAGGCCTCACCTCCTCCTGAGAGTACGTGACATTCACATTGAATACAGGTACCACCTCCTCCACAGGCAGATGGCAAAAACACTTTTTGATTTCCTAAGGTAGAAAGTAGCGAGCTACCAGAAGGTACCTCAATCTTTCTTTCACCGTTAATGGTGATCGTTACCGGGCCTGATGGAGAAAGCTTTTCTTTAGTGAATAACAATAACCCTACTAAGAGTAAAGTGAGCACTAAAAAAGCGGCGACGGTGATGAGAATAGTACTTCCGATAGCAGCTAAAACCATAACAAATTCTTTTTAAAGCAATTAGTAATTAATACTCGCGATAACTTCTTCCTCTTCTTGGACCTCCTCTTCAATAGCGTCATCTTCATTCTTCTCTTCTTGGACCGCTTCAACCTTTACCACCGCCTCTTCAACAGCTACCGGTGGCTCGTTGTCACCTGTAAGCATGCCTCCAAAACTTTGAAAACCAATACCCATTAAGCCAGTGATAATGAAGGTAATACCAAGACCTCTAAGCGGTGCAGGAACAGCAGAATAACGAATTTTCTCACGAATTGCCGCAATCGCCAAAATCGCCAAGAACCAACCGATACCAGAGCTCAGTCCATAATTGAACGCCAAATCAAGAGAAGGAATTTCGCGCGCTTGCATAAATAGCGAACCTCCTAAAATGGCACAGTTCACTGCAATCAGGGGCAAAAATATCCCTAGCGAGTTGTACAATGAAGGAGAGAATTTCTCTACGACTATTTCTACGAGCTGTACCATGGTTGCAATGGTGGCTATGAATAAAATGAAAGACAAAAAGCTCAGGTCGTATCCGGCATAGTCTTCACCAAGCCAAACTAAGGCTCCAGGCTGCAAAATGTACTGATCAAGCAACCAGTTCAAAGGAACGGTTACCGCTAGCACGAAAATAACTGCTGCCCCAAGTCCAACAGCCGTAGCCACTTTTTTCGATACAGCCAAATAAGAGCACATGCCCAAAAAGACCGCAAAAACCATGTTATCAATAAAGATGGACTTAAAAAATAATTCTAAATGCTCTAACAACATATCAATACGATTAAGCTTCTTCTACTAATGCAGGATTCTTTGCGCGTTGAATCCAAATAAGCACCCCTACCACAATAAGCGCCGCCGGAGGGATGATCATAAATCCGTTATTTTCATAACCAAAGGCATACAAACCAGTCTTTGCTATAGGATCACCTAAAACAGGGATACCGAAAAGTGTACCTGATCCGAGTAGCTCTCTGAAGAAGCCCACGATCACCAAGATCACTCCATACCCCAGTGCGTTACCTATTCCATCAAGAAAAGATCGCCAAGGGCCATTTCCTAAAGCGAAGGCTTCAAAACGTCCCATGATGATACAATTGGTGATAATGAGTCCCACAAATACCGATAGTGTTTTACTCAGTTCGTAGGCAAATGCCTTGAGGGTTTGATCCACCACAATTACTAGCGTAGCCACGACGATCAGCTGCACGATAATGCGAATTTTAGAAGGAATCATGTTTCGCATTAGCGAGATCACCACGTTTCCTACACCCAGTACAAACAGTACCGAAACTGCCATCACCACAGAAGCCTTGAGCTCGGCAGTAATCGCCAAGGCCGAGCAAATCCCAAGCACCTGAATGGTAATCGGATTATTATCGGCTAAAGGGTCAAGAATTAATTTGGATTCTTTTTTTGAAAGTAAGGCCATGTCTTACGATTTAGTTTACAGCTCGAACAGTTTCGAAATAAGGTTCATACAAACGGATACTCTCTTTAATCATCGCGCTTACACCGTTTCCAGTAATGGTAGCGCCCGCGAGGGCATCTACCTGTGCGTCTGACTTATCTGAGTTCAAGGGATCATTATTTCCTTTAACCACTTCAATAGGACGGTAACCAGAATCAGCGAAAATCGATTCGCCGATGAAATCATCCATAAAGAAGCGCATTTTGATATTCGCTCCGAGTCCAGGAGTCTCTCCTTTATGATCGAAATACACTCCGGTGATGGTGAGCGATTCATCTACGGACATATAGCCCCAGATCGCATCCCATAGTCCCTTTCCGTACATCGGAAAGATGTAATAAGTGCTTCCGTCGCGCTCTCCAATAAATAAAGGCAATTTACCCGGCTTGCCTGACTTGATATTATCGATTTCTTTCTTCAAGTCGATCATATAGGCATCCTCTGCCAAAGTGGCCTTTCCGTCTTGAATGACATACTGCCCCTTAATTAGCTCATCAAATCGCTGTGCTACCTCTGAAGTCGGTATGAAGTTTACACTAGAATCATCTTCATTATTGTGTACACCCATAGCGTACAAGATATTCTGCTGCTTTTCAAACCGCTGATTCTCAGTAATACGGTCTTTTAGTCCTGTGGCCAAGTAAGCCAAAATTGAACCCACGACAGAAACCATTACTACAGCAAAGACTACAGTATAGGTATTTTTCTCAGTATTAAAAGCCATGTTATTATGCGCTTATATTAAACAGTTTGAGTTTCTAAAGATGCAGGCTCGTTTGCTGGATAGATCTTGGCATGCTTCGCGCGTTTAAGTCTGCGCTTCACATTTCCTTGAACCACATAGTGATCAATGGTCGGAGCAAAGACATTCATAAGTAAAATCGCCAAGAAGACCCCTTCTGGATAACCGGGGTTAAACACCCGAATCATCACCGAGATAAAACCGATTAGAAACCCATAAATCCACTTTCCTTTATTGGTTTGGGCACTCGTAACAGGATCTGTAGCCATGAAAACAATTCCAAAGGCCAGACCTCCTACTATGAGGTGTTTCCAAAAATCAAACGCCATGAGGCTGTAGAACTTAGAATACGGTTGTATCCATCCAAAATCGACCACGGCATTAAAGAGGAATCCCATCGCCAATGAACCTAAAATCGCACTGAGCATAATCCTCCAGCTCGCGATCTTAGTAAAGATCAAATAAAGTGCTCCAAGGGCGATAAGTAAGGTAGACGTTTCACCCACCGATCCAGGAATAAAGCCGTAAAACATTTCACTCAGCGAGTACGATATTTCATTCGTTTTATTCTGGGCGAGGTATCCTAAAATCGTTTCTCCTGAGATCGCATCCGCAGAATTGGCTTTAGTCACCCCATCCACCGCGCCATGAACCCATACCTTATCTCCGCTCATCCAGGTCGGATAGGCGAAGAATAGAAAAGCTCTTATGGTCAATGCAGGATTCAAAATGTTCATACCGGTGCCGCCGAACACCTCTTTTCCAATAACCACACCAAAAGCCACAGCGATAGCCAGCATCCAAAGGGGGGTATCTACAGGCACTATAAGCGGAACCAGCATCCCTGTCACTAAATACCCCTCTTCTACTTCGTGTCCTTTGATCACCGCAAAAACGAATTCAATCGCTAAGCCCACGCCGTAAGAGACAATAAGCAGCGGTAACACGGTAGTTAAACCGACCACTAAATTTCTCCAAGTAATAAAATGTTCAAAGAGAGAGAACTGTGAAGGAAACCCCTCGATTGCCCCAAAATGCTGGTAACCTGCATTAAATATTCCAAAAATCAAGCACGGTACTAGGGCTTGAATAACGGTATTCATAGTACGTTTTAAGTCGTCTACCGCCTTTACATGCGTACCACCTTTATGAGTCACCTCATTCGGCGTGTATAAAAAGGTATGGATCGCGTTAAATGCCGGAGCCCACTTTTTATCCTTTACACGCTCTTTAATTTCATGCAATTTCTGTTTCATAGTGCCGAATTAACCTAATTCTTGTTTCAATACATCTAAGCCCTCTCTGATGATGGCTTGATGCGCTTGTTTCGAAATACAAATAAATTCAGTGAGAGAGAAATCTTCTGGAGCCACTTCATACAGCCCTAATTGCTCCATCTCATCTAAGTCTTTGACCATGCATGCCTTGAGTAGCTGCATCGGATAAATATCTAATGGAAAGACCTCTTCATAGCTTCCAGTAACGACAAAAGCACGATGTTCTCCGTTTGTGTTTGTATCTAGGTCATAGGCCTTCTTCTTGTTCAACCAAGAAAACGTCAAAGCACGGGTGGGTGATACTTTGTTGAAAACAGGCTTGTTCCATCCAAAAAACTCATAGTCGTTACCCTCAGCAATTACTGTGAGCTGATTGGCGTAGAATCGCAGGTGTTCGTCAAGCTCAACTTTCATTCCAGTAAGCACATCGCCAGCAATGAGACGGTTCTCGCCTTCTGCAAGACCAATCGCCTCTAGAATAGGACGCAATTCAGCCCCTATCTTGGTTCTGATGTACTGAGGCGCTTTCACCCTCGATCCTGTAACGGCAATGGCACGAGAAGCGTTAAATTGCCCTGTGAGCAACAACTCACCTATGATTACAAGGTCTTGAGCGGCCACTACCCACACGACTTCACCTTTGTTTATAGGATCAATGTGTGCGATTTGCGTACCCACTAAGCCCGCAGGATGCAGTTGATTAATTTCGTGCAATTCGATATTTTCTAACGAAGAAAACACAGAATTTTTCTTTGAGGCAACGGTCACATGTACCGACCCAGGAGTTAGCTTTTTCAAAGCAGAAAGGGCCGCCTGCAATTTGTCTTCACTTCCTTTCAGCACAAAGTCTAAATCTGGATTCAACGGACCCGTGTTTAGACCAGAAATAAAAATCGCTTTCGGTGTCTTAGACGGATCGGCAATAAGGTCAAATGGACGCTGCTTGATAAATGGCCATAACCCAGTGGCCAAAAAATACTTTACTATCACTTCTCGACTTGCCTCGCTAACTGCTAACTTTTTATGCTTTATATATTCTTGCTCTTTGTCTGCAAGCAATTTAATCGATAGGACTTTTCGACGCGCTCCGCGCTCTATAGCCACCACCTCACCGCTTACCGGAGAAACAAACTGTATTTCTGGAGCGTTTTTGTCGTAAAACAGGGGTTCACCTGCTTTGATTTCTGCTCCCTCTTTAAGATGAAGCTTTGGGGTAACCCCATGAAAGTCTTCTAGATAAAATCCGAAAGTAGCAGAGGAAACTTCTTTGTGAAAGGTTTGTTCGGCAACTCCCACCAAATTCAAATCTAAACCTTTCTTAATTCGAATGTCTTGAGACATGAGCAATGAGCCTTTGGAATGTTGTGTGCAAAAATACATCGAAAACAACACTTAGAGCAAGACCGTTTAGAAGAAATTCTTTGTTAAAAAATAGGCCGTAAAACAATTCTTACCTTTGTCAAAATCAGATGTAAACATTCCAAATTTACCACTATGAGTAATGCTCTTTTTGAAGTGCCACAAGCGGTTAATGAACCCGTATGGTCTTATGCTCCTGGAAGCGCTGAACGCGACAATGTTCTTGCCTCGTACCGATCGCAATACCAAGAAGTTGCAGATATTCCAATGATTATTGGAGGGCAGCGTTACCGCTCAGACCAAAAGCAACCACTGAGTCCTCCACATCAACATCAACATATTTTAGGGTACTATTATTTAGCCACTCAAGAACATGCAAAACTTGCCATTCAATCGGCGCTTGATGCGAAAAACTCTTGGGCTACGCTACCCTGGGAGCAACGGGCAGCGATCTTCTTGAAGGCCGCCGATCTAATTGCTGGACCCTACAGGGCACGAATTAATGCAGCGACGATGCTTGCTCAGTCGAAAACCATTCATCAGGCCGAGATAGATGCCGCATGCGAATTCGCTGATTTTTTGCGCTTTAACGTAGAATTTGCTACCCGAATTTACAGCGATCAACCCGAGTCTTCTGAAGGCATTTGGAACCGCATCGAATACCGTCCACTTGAAGGCTTTATATACGCGATTACCCCGTTTAATTTTACTGCGATTGCTGGTAACTTGCCAGCGGCTCCTGCCCTAATGGGAAATACGGTGGTTTGGAAGCCCAGCGATGCACAGGTCTATTCGGCAAGAGTTATCATGGAAATCTTTGAAGAAGCAGGACTGCCTGGAGGAGTGATAAATTTCATCACAGGTGACCCTCAGATGATCACTCAAGAGGTACTCGATTCACGAGATTTTGCCGGACTTCACTTCACAGGATCAACCTTTGTATTTCAATCGCTATGGAAGCAGATTGGCGAACGGGTAAGTCACTACAAAACCTATCCCCGCATTGTCGGTGAGACGGGCGGAAAAGACTTTATTGTGGCGCATCCATCAGCACATCCAAAAGAAGTAGCCACTGCCATAGTGAGAGGCGCATTTGAATTTCAAGGACAGAAATGTAGTGCGGCCTCTAGAGTCTACCTACCCGAATCACTGGCCCAAGAAGTTTTAAGGCTAGTTAAGGAAGATCTGAAGCACATCGGAAACCCTGGCTCGCCTGAAGACATGAGTAAATTTGTAACCGCGGTGATTCACGAGGCAGCCTTTGATAAACTGGCTGCGGTTATCGATCGAGTTAAAGCGGATAGCGACGCCTCGATCGTGGCCGGTGGAGGGTACGACAAATCGGAAGGCTATTTTATCGAACCTACGGTAGTTGTGACCACTAACCCCCATTATTACACCATGGAGACAGAGCTCTTTGGTCCAATTGTCACGGTTTACATCTATCCAGATTCTAGCTGGGAAGCAACCCTTCAACTTGTAGATCAAACCTCGATATACGCATTGACTGGAGCTGTTTTCTCAAAAGACCGCTACGCCTTGAATCAGGCCATCGAGGCACTTAAAAATGCTGCGGGAAACTTCTACATCAACGACAAACCGACCGGAGCGGTAGTTGGGCAACAGCCCTTCGGAGGCGCAAGGGCCTCTGGAACCAACGATAAAGCAGGTTCAGCAATGAACCTCATGCGTTGGGTATCTCCGAGATTGATCAAAGAGACCTTCGTTACGCCTAAAGATTACAGGTATCCGTTTTTAGGCTAAAGCGGAAGATAGACGAGCTTTTTCGTTTCAAAAAAGGGTAAAGGGATGCGCTCATGTAACGCGTAGACCTTTACTCTTTTTTCAAAAGGAGCCAATTCTTCAGTGAGGTCACCGCCCTTGAGATACCATATGCCATTCGCATGAGGGTGCCGATGCACCTCTTTAATGCTTTGACCCACCCAGTGCACAAAAGTAGGCATGGCCGCCACGGCCCGACTAACGATAAAGTCAAACTTTTCTGGAACCTGCTCAATTCGATCGTGAATAGTGCGCACATTTTTTAGCGCTAAAGCCTCAACCACCTCATTTACAACCTTTAACTTTTTTCCGATCGAATCTACGAGCGTGAATTGCACCTCAGGAAACAGAATAGCCAATGGGATACCAGGAAACCCCCCACCGGTGCCCACGTCTACCACATGAGAACCTGGCAAGAAATCAGTGTATAACCCAATGCTCATCGAATGCAGCACGTGACGTTCGTAGAGTTCTTCTACATCTTTACGTGAGACTACATTGATTCTTTCATTCCAGTCGCTATACAAGTGAGCTAATTGCTGAATCTGATTTTGTTGCAGATCTGACAAATCAGTAAAATACTGATAAATAAGGGTGTGATTCATGGCACATCAAAACACAAAATTATCATTAACATTGCAGTTCAAAAGCGCTTTATTTAAAAATCATGTCCTCAAACGTATCGTCACGCATTCGAAGTATGGAAACCTCTGCCACTCTAGCGATGGCAGCCAAGGCAAGAGAGCTTAAAACACAAGGAATTGACATTATTGGATTAAGCCTTGGTGAACCGGATTTTAACATTCCAGACTTCATCAAAGAAGCGGCGAAAAAGGCCATTGACGAAAATTACAGCAGCTATACGGCGGTAGACGGATACGCCGAGCTCAAAGAAGCCATTGCACACAAGTTCAAGAGAGACAATGGATTGACTTATACACCAAACCAAATTGTAGTATCCACCGGAGCCAAGCAATCGCTCTACAATATTGCCATGGCTGTTCTGGATGCTGGTGACGAAGTCATACTTCCGGCCCCATATTGGGTCTCTTATAGCGATATTGTCAAGCTCGCAGAGGGCGTTCCAGTAGAGGTACCAACCACAATAGCAGCTGATTTTAAGATGACCGCCGAGCAGCTGGCCCAAGCCATCACTCCAAAAACTAAAATGCTATGGTTCAGTTCGCCATGTAATCCTAGTGGTTCTTTTTATCACAAAAGCGAATTAGAAGCCCTTGCAGAAGTACTTAAAGCACATCCGCAGATCCTAGTAGTTTCTGACGAAATCTACGAACACATTAACTTCTCAGCGACCGGACATTGCAGTATAGCAAGCATAGACGGCATGTATGACCGCACCATTACTGTAAACGGCGTATCGAAAGCATTTGCAATGACCGGTTGGCGTATTGGTTACCTAGGAGGACCCGAGTGGTTAGCTAAGGCTTGTACCAAGCTTCAAGGTCAAGTAACCAGCGGGGCGAATTCAATCGCTCAACGCGCAGTGATCACTGCGCTCATGGCCCCAGTAGAGCGCATTCAATACATGGTTGACGCCTTCAAAAACCGCCGAGATCTGGTCTTAAAATTGCTTGCAAAGATCGAAGGATTTAAGGTCAATGTTCCGGAAGGAGCATTCTATGTCTTTCCTGACATCTCTTATTACTTCGGAAAAACAATCAAAGGTGTTCAGATCAAGAATGCCTCAGACTTTGCCCTATTTTTGCTAGAACACGCGCAGGTAGCCACAGTCACCGGAGAGGCATTTGGAGATAAAAACTGTATTCGCATTTCGTATGCCGCCTCAGAAGAAGAGCTCACTGAGGCTATTCGACGCATTGCTGAAGCCGTGGCTTAATCTCCGTTAAAAAATCGGATCGTATCTTTGCCTTCCTATGCAGGTAGTGCCTTATAAAGACTCTTCGGAATCCAAAAAATCGCAAGTCTCTGAAATGTTCAATGGCATTTCGGGGCAGTACGATCAGATGAACCGCCTGATCACCTTTGGGGTAGACCTAAAATGGAGAAAACGGCTCATTGAACAGGTCGCAGCCTTGCAGCCACAGACCGTCCTTGATGTTGCCACGGGTACAGGTGATTTGGCCCTTGCCATCGCTAAAAAAACCGACGCCCAGGTCACTGGCCTTGATCTTTCTGCCGGCATGCTCTCAGTTGGGGCTCAAAAAATCAAAAATGCCCAACTTGAACACAAAGTGGCCATGGTATTAGGAGACAGTGAATCGTTGAGCTTTGACGACCACAGCTTTGATGCAGTTACTGTGGCATTTGGCGTAAGAAATTTTGAAAATTTAGAGCAAGGACTTAGCGAGATTAAACGCGTACTAAAACCCAATGGAACCCTTGCAATTCTAGAAACTTCTGTACCCACCAACCCCCTATTTAAAGTCGGATACCTCTTGCATACACGGCTCATGCTACCACTAATTAGTCGACTTTTCGCTACCGATAAGCGCGCCTACAGCTATCTGGTAGCCTCTGCCTCAAACTTTCCTTACAACGAGGCCTTCACTTCTATTTTAAAAAACGTAGGATTTCGCACCGCGCACTTTCAGCGGCAGACCTTCGGTGCCGCCTGTATTTACTATGCACAGAAATAAGCTCACCCTCGTACTGCTCTTTACCCTTCTGTGCAGTCTGACTCTGCAAGGCCAGAAGAAGTTTAGACCATCGCTCAACCTCAGTGGCGCGGACGAAGAGTTATGGAATTTCGGAGTGATGTTTGGGTTTAACCAATTTGACACTTCACAAGACTTTCCAGAGGGATTAAATATTCGATTTACAGCAGAAAGAAACCTGAAAGAGCGACTAGATTTTCGCTTAGAGCCAGGAATTATATTTGAAAAAGAGCCCATTGATAAAAACGAAGCAGCCTTTACAGAAATACAATTTCCCTTATTATTGAAGTACAGTGCAAACAGGCTGAGCAACATCAATCCGTTTATACTTGGGGGTTATCATCCCGTATATCGACTACACGACGCTACATCATCAACAAAAAACACCTTAGTCCACTATGTAGAGGCAGGTTTCGGGTTTGATTTTTATCTACGCAAGAGTAAGGCTTCTTTACACCTACGTGTCATCAAAGATATTTCTAGAATACGCCCTGAAATTATTAATACCAGTGGCGTCTTTATCGGCCTTAGCGTAGAAACCCGAGACGGCTGGAAATTGTATAAGCAATAACCGCCCCAGATACCGCCGCATTAAGGCTTTCTACCGACGATCCAAGTGCCTTTGAAATAGTCACCCGCTCACTCAGTAAAGAGGTCACCTGTGAAGAAATGCCATGTCCTTCGTTTCCTAGAACTAAAATACCGCTTGAATCAAATTCGAATTGCTCAAGTGGCTTTCCGTTGAGATCGGCTCCAATGGCAGGCAACCCCAAGGATTCGATCGCTTTTGGAAGGTCTTCGTACACGCAATTCATTCGGGCATATGAACCCATACTCGCTTGTACTACCTTTTCATTGAAGCAATCTACTGTCGATGGCGAACAGAGCAAATGCTTAAACCCAAACCACTCTAAAGTACGCATTAAGGTGCCTAAATTTCCTGGATCTTGAATGCCGTCTAGGGCAATGATCCACTGGTCGTTCGGCAATGGCTGCGCAAGCGGCTTATGAAAAACGGCCAAAACAGAAGAAGGGGTACTGAAATGGGTCAATTTTTTCATTTCGGCATCACTAACCAGCTCAGAAGTTGAAAGATAAGTTTCATCAAATCGGCGTGCGAGGGAATGATCGCTAACAAAGCAGTGTGCGAGCTTCAATCCGCTGCGCATCCCCTCTTCAACCGACTTCACGCCTTCAGCACAAAATAGGCCTTGCGCATCTCGGTGCTTTTTGAGCTTTAACTGTTGAATTTGCTTGATTATGGCTCGAGTCGGCATGAATTTTTTAGTTTAATTTTATCCCATGATTTTCAGGCCAATTTCCTGCTCAAGGGCGGTCTTAAAGGTAATTCTATTTCTTTCTTTAGCGTGGATGGTTTCTTGCAGTACGGTAAGAAAACTTCCAGAGGGCGCCGCACTTCTCACCAAAAATGAAATTCAGGTCAATGGGAGCCCGGTGAATAACTCCGAGTTAAAAAGCGCTTTAAGGCAGAAAGAAAACAAGCGATTATTAGGCGTACCCCTGAAGCTGTTGCTTTACCAAACGGCCAACGAAAAAGACACGCGGCTAAATCGCTGGCTGCGCTCAAAAGGAGAGCCTCCTGTAATCTACGACTCTGTTGAATCTGTGCTCAGTCTTGCTCGACTCAACAGAGCTTACAGAAAACTGGGGTATTTCAACACCGCTTCTCGCTTTGATCTGAAATACACGAAATCATCAAATAAGGTGACGCAGCAATTTTCGATTTCTACTGGAGATCGATTTTTTATTGATTCACTGGGGCTGAAAATTGACGATAACACCCTTCGAAAGCTCGTAGCTTCATCAAATGAAACAAGTCTACTTCATTCAGGCGACTTTCTAAACAGTGAAGCCCTTGAAAATGAACGACAACGGCTGTTGAATTTGCTGCGTCAGCAGGGCACATTTGGATTACAAAAGAGTAACATTTATTTCGAAATCGATGGAGACACTACAGCCACGAATACCTCTCATGCCCTTCATGTCTTCACTGTTATTGACCCCTCTGCCGATTCTGAGCGCTATCAAATGGGAACCGTTCGGGTGTATATTGATCAGCTGAACGATCTCACATCTTCTGTTACAGATACCGTAAATCAAGTACAATTTTACCATTCAGATAGCCTCATAGATCTCAAAGAAATAGAGCGCCGCATTGCCTTCAAGCCCGAGCTAGTCTACAGCGATACCTACCGCACCACTACCTTAAACCAGCTTGGACAACTCAATTACTTTGCCTACCCTTCATTCAATTACCAAACCAGAGACGACAGGTACGTCGATCTCAATCTGTATTTGCGGTCAAGAAAACGCTATTCACTCACGGCAGATTTCGACATCACGCACTCGGCTATTCAACAAATCGGAACCTCGCTTCGCTCTTCTATTCTCGCGCGAAATGTGTTCGGTTCGTTTGAAAATTTAAGCTTGTCATTGAGTGGAACCATTGGCAATTCAATCATTCCAGGAGCGAATGTCACTTCAGAACTTGGGGTAGATCTCAATTTAAGCTTTCCGCGATGGTGGTTCGGTGTTTCCCTAGAGGACTGGGCTGCTTTGGATAAAAACCCATTAAGTACCTTACAAATAGGTACCGTATTTCAGCAAAATTTAGGCTTAGACCGCCAAACCTTCAACGGAATTTACCGCTTTAACTTTAGTGCTAAGGGCGCACAACACACCCTTGAGTTTCCAAAGTTATCTTACGTCAATAACCTCAATCCTGACAACTTCTTCACCATTTATCGCAACACCTATGAGACGCTCAACCAGCAGGCAAATGAAATAAAGTCAAATGCCTTGTACGCTGAACTATTTGAGCCCTCAGGCGAAAATCAAGAATTGCAGTTGAGCATTCCTGAAGGCACAGCCGCCTTTATCTCAGGAGTGACAAACAACGAAATTTCACTGGACCCTGCATCCGCACTTCTCGTTCGACGCATCGAAGAGCGGCGCGCCCGTCTTACCGAAAACAACTTCATCCTTTCTTCAAGTTACGCCTACTTAAAAGAAAACACCACCAACCGCAATGCAACTGATTACCGACAGCTCTTCGGAAAACTTGAATTCTCTGGATGGTTACTCGATGCCCTCGAACCCTTTAAAAACCCGGGCGAACTCTTCGGTGTGCGGTATGCCCATTATGTAAAAACAGAGCTGCAGTTCATCCGACACTGGCCTGTGGGCCAACGCTCAAGCCTGGCAGTGCGAGCTTACGGCGGATTGGCCATACCCTTTGGAAGCTCAGGAACCGTACCATTTGTTCGTAGCTTTTTTGCCGGTGGAACCAACGATATACGCGCATGGAATGCCTATACCCTTGGGCCGGGCACCACAAATCAAATCAATGAATTTAACGATGCCAATCTAAAGCTCACTTTGAGTGGTGAATGGCGTTTTCCGCTTTCGCGTAGTTTATATGGTGCATGGTTTACCGATGTCGGAAACATTTGGAATGCCTTAGACGACACCGCGAACGAACAAGCATTATTCTACGGATGGCGCTCACTAAAAGACAGCGCGATCGCCTCTGGATTTGGATTGTGCTACGACTTCGACTACTTCATCTTTCGATTAGATTTGGCCTGGAAAGTGCACAATCCGGCACTTGAAGGAGCCGAACGGTGGATTTTTAATCGCCCAAAAAACAATGCGCTCTTCAATATCGGAATCAATTATCCGTTTTAAAAGCATTTAGTACATTTGACCTCTAACATCAATAAAAAACGAAAGAAATGTCTTCACATTCTATCCCCAAAGGTGTAGCCACTGGCGATACAGTTCAGGCACTATTTGCATTAGCCAAGCAAAAAGCATTTGCGATGCCTGCCGTGAACGTAACCGGTTCGAACACAATAAATGCGGTACTAGAAACAGCGGTCGCACTCAATGCACCGGTCATCATACAATTTTCAAATGGTGGGGCACAATTCAATGCAGGAAAAGGCTTATCCAATGAAGGGCAAAAGGCTGCCATTGCCGGAGCCATTGCCGGAGCTAAACACGTACACCAATTGGCAGAGGCCTATGGAGCAACTGTAATTCTTCACACCGACCATTGTGCAAAGAACCTTTTGCCATGGATAGACGGTCTGCTCGATGCAAGTGAAGCACATTTTAAGACCACCGGAAAACCCTTATTCTCTTCACATATGATCGATCTGTCTGAAGAGCCCCTAGAAGAGAATATCGCCCTATGCAAAACGTACTTAAAGCGCATGAGCCCTATGGGAATGACACTTGAAATCGAACTTGGGGTCACAGGTGGCGAAGAAGATGGTGTAGATAACAGCGATGTGGATTCGTCGAAATTGTATACCCAGCCCGAAGAGGTAGCCTACGCTTACGAAGAACTCTCTTCAATTAGCCACCGGTTCACCGTAGCGGCTGCATTCGGCAATGTACATGGTGTGTATAAACCCGGAAACGTCAAGCTCACCCCAGTAATTCTGAAAAACTCACAACACTATGTGGTTGAAAAATTCGGAATTGATCGACCCAATCCTATCGACTTCGTCTTTCACGGCGGGTCAGGATCAAGTGTTGAAGAAATTCGTGAATCTATAGGATACGGGGTGATTAAAATGAATATCGATACGGACCTTCAATATGCGTTTACTGAAGGAATCCGTGACTATATGTCCGATAAAAAAGCCTATTTAGCGGGGCAAATCGGAAACCCTGAGGGTGACGATGTACCGAATAAAAAATACTACGATCCGCGAGTGTGGTTGAGAAAAGGAGAACTTACCTTTATTGACAGATTAAAACAGGCTTTCGAAGACTTGAATAACGTGAATACGCTCTAAAAAAACTTTTATGTCATCGCTGTGGTTTAAACGAAAAGCAAAAGGGATTCAGACTGCCACTGAAGAAAAGAAAGATACCCCCAAAGGGCTATGGTATAAGTCGCCTACGGGTAAAATTGTCGAATCTGAAGAGCTTGCACGTAATGCCTACGTCTCGCCTGAAGATGATTACCATGTCCGCATAGGAAGCAAAGAATACTTTGAGCTGCTCTTTGACGACAATACCTTCACTGAATTCAATGCGGGGCTTTCATCTAAAGATCCGCTGCGATTTGAAGACACAAAGAAATACAAAGACCGTCTGGTTGAAGCCAATAAAAAAACTGGGCTTTCTGATGCAGTACGCACTGCTTACGGACCTTCTATGGGAAGAGAAATCGTCTTGGCCTGTATGGATTTCGGATTTATCGGCGGATCAATGGGAAGCGTAGTCGGCGAAAAAATTGCACGAGCAATTGATGTAGCCAAGAAACGCAAGTCACCCTTACTCATTATCTCAAAGTCTGGAGGAGCGCGTATGATGGAGGCGGCCTATTCACTCATGCAAATGGCAAAGACTGCTGCAAAATTAGCCCAGTTAGCAGAGGCTAAAATCCCATACATCTCACTCTGTACGGATCCAACCACCGGGGGTACTACCGCTTCATATGCCATGCTCGGAGACATCAATATTGCTGAGCCCGGAGCGCTGATTGGGTTTGCAGGTCCGCGTGTCGTAAAAGACACCACCGGAAAAGAGTTGCCCGAGAATTTTCAAACCGCTGAATTCTTGCAAGAGCACGGCTTTTTGGACTTCATTTCTCACCGCAATGATTTAAAAAAGAAGGTGAATCTTTACATTGACTTAATATTAAACCTTCCGCTGCGTGAAGAAATCGCAGCTAAAGAGTAGCACAACCAAGAATAAGTCCTATATTTGCGCCCTCATTGAGGGTCAATGAGATACATAAAAATCATTAATAAAATATTGGAATGTATTTAAGTAAAGAAAAGAAGGCCGAAATCTTCAAACAATATGGAGGTGCTGAAAAGAACACGGGTTCTACAGAGGGTCAAATCGCCCTATTCACCTACCGCATTAACTACTTAACCGAACACTTAAAGAAAAATCACAAAGATTTTAACACCGAGCGTTCACTGGTTAAGCTTGTGGGTAAACGCAGAAGTTTACTTGATTATTTGAAAGCTAACGACATTGAAAAATACCGAACTCTCATCAAAGAATTAGGTATTCGTAAATAATCTAAAGCACCGCCTTTGGCGGTGCTTTTTACTTAAAGCCCATCCGCTTTTTTAAAAGTTTTTCATTGGTCATCGCTACTTAGCAACAACACAACACAAACGGCGTTCAGCCAAAGACCAAATGTTTAACTTGAGGCTAAGCCTCTAAATTAAGGGGACTACCCCCTTCACTTTATGATTCCAAAAACCTACCAAGAGGTCATTGACCTCGGTGACGGTCGTACCATAACGATCGAAACCGGAAAACTCGCTAAACAGGCACACGGTTCTGTTGTAGTGCGCTCAGGTAACTGCATGCTTTTGTGTACTGTAGTTTCGAATTACCAAGCTTCAGACGTTGATTTTCTTCCACTCACCGTGGATTATCGTGAAAAATTCGCGGCAGCCGGAAGGTATCCTGGAGGATTTTTTAAGCGCGAAGCGCGTCCGAGCGACGGTGAAGTACTCACCATGCGCATTGTAGATCGCGTGCTGCGTCCGCTCTTTCCGAAAGATTACCACTCAGAAACTCAAGTGATGCTTCAGGTAATGTCTCTCGATGACAGCATTACCCCAGATGCACTTGTTGGCTTAGCCGCTTCAGCCGCTCTTCAGTTGTCAGATATTCCTTTTGAAACTGCCATATCAGAAGTACGCGTTGGACGTATCAATGGCAATCTGATTCTCAATCCTTCTTTAGAGCAATTGAAACTTTCTGATCTCGACATGATTATCGGAGCTTCTGAAGACTCGGTGATGATGGTTGAAGGTGAAATGAAAGAAATTAGTGAAGAAGAAATGGTAGAGGCGATTAAATTCGCCCATGAAGCCATTAAGATTCAGTGTGTTGCTCAGCGCAAACTGGTAGCTCAAGTAGGCAAGAAAGATGTCCGCGAGTTCGAACCAGCGGCAGAAGATGCCGCTCTTGAGGCCCGCATTCGCGAGTTAGCCTATGGACGCGTTTACGAGGTTGCCAAGCGCGGATCTTCTAAGAAAGAGAGAAGCCAGGCCTTTAGCGAAATCAAAGAAGAGGTCAAGGCCGCGTTCACTGAAGAAGAGCACGAAACCTACGGAGGTCTCATCTCAAAATACTTTTACAAAATTGAGAAAGAGGCCGTTCGCAATCTAACCCTTGATGAGGGGCTTCGATTAGACGGTAGAAAAACCGATGAGATTCGGCCGATTTGGTGTGAGGTGGATTACCTTCCGTCTACCCACGGATCAGGAATCTTCACTAGAGGAGAAACTCAAGTGCTGTCTACAGTAACGCTAGGAACTTCGAGAGAGGCAAATATCATCGATATGCCTTCGTTAGAAGGAGAAGAAACCTTCTATCTGCACTACAACTTTCCGCCGTTTTCAACAGGTGAAGCACGCCCTATCCGCGGAACCTCTAGAAGAGAAGTGGGCCATGGTAACCTCGCACAACGTGCGCTGAAGAACATGATTCCTGACAGCTGTCCGTATACCGTAAGAGTGGTTTCAGAAGTACTAGAGTCAAACGGATCATCTTCGATGGCCACCGTATGTTCAGGAACGCTAGCCCTTATGGATGCCGGTATTCAAATCACAAAGCCTGTTTCAGGTATCGCCATGGGACTCATCACTGATGTTGACTCAGGTAAGTATGCGGTACTTTCTGACATCTTAGGAGACGAAGACCACCTAGGTGATATGGATTTTAAAGTTACTGGAACAGCCGATGGAATTACTGCATGTCAAATGGACATCAAAGTAAAAGGACTTTCTTATGAGATCTTAACCAAGGCCCTATATCAGGCCAAAGAAGGCAGATTGCATATTCTAGAGAAACTCATCGAAACTTTAGATACTCCAAGAGCAGAGGTAAAACCACATGCGCCGAAGATTGTAACTACCCGTCTACCTGGTGATCTTATTGGAGCCTTTATCGGAAGTGGCGGAAAAAATATCCAAGAGCTTCAAAAAACCACCAAATGTACCATTGTTATCAATGAAACTGAAGAAGGTGAAGGTTTAGTAGAAATTCTAGGTACCAGTCAAGAAGGTATTGATGCAGTTATTGCAGCCATTGACTCACTAATGTTCAAGCCTGAAGTAGGCGAGAGCTATTTGGTAAAAGTGATCAAAATGCTTGAATTTGGTGCCGTAGTTGAATATGTAGATGCTCCTGGAAACGAGGTGTTACTGCACGTTTCTGAACTCGCTTGGGAACGCACCGAAAACGTTTCAGATGTAGTGAATATGGGAGACGAATTCGAGGTGAAATACTTAGGCTTTGATCCGCGTACCAAAAAAGAGAAGGTGTCGCGAAGAGCGCTTCTTGAAAAGCCTGAAGGATACCAAGAACGTCCTCCGCGTCAAGACCGCGATCAAAGAGGAAGAGGCTCAGACCGAAACCCACGTAGAGACGGCAATTCGAGAGGACCTAGACCGCAAGGCAGAAGGGACGAAAATGAGCATCGATCTTCAGAAGAGTAATGCTCTTTGAGTTTTTATCACAAGCCGCTCCTTGAAAGGAGCGGCTTTTTTTATTGTAACAAACTGTAACCTTTATAGTAAATCATCGTATAACAGGGCGTATTATTAATTTTTTCACGTTTCATGAGACAGCTTAAAATCACCAAACAGGTAACAAATAGAGAAACCGCTTCTCTTGACAAATACCTTCAAGAAATTGGAAAAGTAGACTTAATCACTGCTGAAGAAGAGGTAGAACTTGCTCAGAAAATTAAAGCCGGCGATCAACGCGCTCTAGAAAAACTTACCAAAGCCAACCTTCGCTTTGTTGTCTCAGTAGCCAAACAATATCAGAATCAAGGATTAACCCTTCCTGACCTGATTAATGAGGGCAATCTTGGCCTCATTAAAGCAGCACAGCGTTTTGATGAAACTCGAGGTTTTAAATTCATTTCATACGCGGTTTGGTGGATCCGTCAATCAATCCTTCAAGCGTTAGCCGAGCAGTCACGAATCGTTCGTCTGCCCTTGAATAAAATCGGATCGATCAACAAAATCAACAAGACCTTTGCCCATCTTGAGCAAACTCATGAGCGCATGCCATCGGCAGAAGAAATTGCCCAAGAGCTAGACATGACCGTAGAGGATGTCAAGCAGTCACTCAAAAACTCAGGCCGTCATGTATCGATGGATGCTCCGCTGATCGACGGAGAGGATTCAAATCTTTATGACGTACTGCGGTCAGGCGAATCTCCAAACCCAGATAAAGAGTTGTTGCACGAATCGTTGCGCACAGAGATTGAACGTGCCCTCGAGACGCTTACCCCAAGAGAAGCTGACGTAGTACGCCTTTACTTCGGATTGGCAGGCCAGCATTCAATGACCCTAGAAGAAATAGGCGAAACCTTTGACCTCACAAGAGAGCGGGTGCGCCAAATCAAAGAAAAAGCCATTCGACGCCTAAAACATACCTCAAGAAGTAAAATTCTTAAAACGTATTTAGGATAATATTGTATCTTTCGCAGACTTACAGTTTTCGTGGCTGTTCGTTTTTTGATTGATGATTATGGAAACGCCGGCAAATGCCGGCGTTTCTATTTTTCGCCCCTAAATCGTTAACTTTGCCACATGTCCATCGAAATCGCACCCTCTCTATTAGCCGCCAATTTTGGGGCCTTAAGCCAAGAAATTGAGACTTTGAATGCCAGCAAAGCCACCCTACTTCATCTCGATGTAATGGATGGCAGCTTTGTTCCTAACATTTCTTTTGGGCCCGTGGTCATTGAAGCAGTTGCGCGTAGCTGCAAACTCGACCTGGACATTCACCTGATGATTGAAGACCCCGATCGCTACATCGCCGACTATGCCGCTTTCAAACCTAAATACATCAGCATACACGAAGAGGCGTGCAGGCACCTCGACCGCAGCATAGATTACATTAAGTCATTCGGCATAGAAGCCGGAGTGGCAATCAATCCGCATACACCCATCAGCCATTTATTCACTGTGTTACACAAAATTGATCTGGTGTGTTTAATGAGCGTGAATCCGGGGTTTGGCGGACAAAAATTTATCCCCTATACGCTGCAAAAAATTGAAGCCTTAAAAGCTGAAATAAAGGCACAAGGCCTTCACACCAAGATAGAGGTAGACGGCGGTGTCACACAAGAAAACGCTGCAGCCGTAAAGGCTGCCGGTGCAGACATCTTAGTCGCCGGAAGCTCAGTTTTTAAAGCGGAGAGTCCCATCAAAGCCATAGAAATACTGCATGGCGCATGAGCACTCGTATTTCGACGTCATTATTGTAGGTGGCGGACCTATCGGGATCGCCTGTGCCCTAGAGTGCAAAGAACTTCAACTGAGTTATCTTGTACTTGAAAAAGGGACACTGGTCAATTCACTTTACCACTATCCAAAAGGGATGCAGTTTTTCTCTTCCTCTGACAAACTCTCGCTAAAAAATACCCCTTTCATCAGCAAAGAACCCAAACCTTTCAGAGACGAAGCGCTTGCCTATTACCGCACCATCGCCCAAAGTGAAAAGTTGAACATCAAGCTATTTGAACGGGTAGAGGACATCTCAAAAAAAGCAGAAAAATTCACCGTGCAGACTTCCAAGGACAGCTATCAATCCACTGCGGTCATCATTGCGACTGGATTTTTTGACCTCCCAAATCGACTTCATATCCCCGGTGAATCATTGACCAAGGTATCACACTATTTCGATGATCCGCACTATTACGCAAACCAAGAAGTAGTCATTGTCGGCGCCAATAACTCTGCCGTAGATGCCGCCTTGTCATGCTATCGTTCGGGCGCAAAAGTAACCCTAGTCGTTCGCGGAAAAGAGATAGGAGAACGCGTTAAATATTGGGTAAGACCCGAAATCATCAATCGAATCGCAGACGGTTCTATTCGCGCATTCTTCGAAAGTACCTTAACCCAGATCGATGCGCATTCGGTAACCATTGCGACTCTGTCTGGCCCACAAACTATTGCCAATGATTTCGTTTTGTTGATGACCGGATACCAGCCCGATTATAACTTTCTGTCTCGAATAGGCATTCAAATCGATCAAGACGAAAACAAGACACCTATCGTCAATGAAGAGACGCTTGAGAGTACGGTCGATGGCCTGTATTTGGCAGGAGTAGTACTCGGAGGAATGAAGACCAATCTTTGGTACATCGAGAACTCTCGAGAGCACGCCGTCCGCATTTGTACTCGTATCAAGAAGCAAAAAAAACAGACACATAAACACTAACTTTACCTCATAAATATTGTCGATTATGCCTTTACAAGATCAGGTGATGGACGCCATGAAAACAGCGATGAAAGCCAAGGATACCGTAGCCCTTGAAGCACTTAGAGCGATAAAGTCAGCCTTATTACTTCAACAGACTGAGGCAGGATCATCTGCGCTTTCACCTCAGGACGAGATCAAGCTTCTTCAGAAGCTGGTAAAACAAAGAAAGGATAGCGCAACCATTTATTCTGAGCAAGGAAGGCAAGATCTGGCCGATCCAGAATTAGCTCAAGTCGCTGTGATTGAAAAATTCTTACCTGAACCACTAAAGCAAGAAGAACTCGATGCTTTAATTGCACAATGCATCAGTGAGACAGGCGCTGAAGGGATGAAAGACATGGGTAAGGTGATTGCTCTGGTGAATGAGCGTGCCGCAGGTCGTGCAGAAGGCAAACTCATCGCCCAAGGAGTGAAGCAAGCGCTATCGTAACAAGAGCAAGCCAACGAAAAAGCATTGCTTTTTTTAATGGGGATACCTGTCGATCTCTTAATTTTGCACCGAATAAAACAGCAGGTAAACACTTGCAATGGCCGCGTAGTTCAACTGGATAGAATATCAGATTTCGGCTCTGAGGGTTGGGGGTTCGAATCCTCCCGCGGTCACTTA
>JBJOGS010000016.1:0-5804 GCA_046048095.1 Bacteroidota bacterium | reverse complement strand
GCAAGGGATTACAGATTGTCATCGTGGATGATGGTGACCGACCCGTAAAGTCAGGAGACACCCTGCCTTCTAGTATTCAGGTGGGCATGATTGATAAAGTTCAAACATTATTGGACCCGTTAGAACAAAAGATAAGTCAAGCCTTAATAGAAACTGAGATTTTAGTCCGCGGACTGAATGAAGTACTGGATGTCGAAACACAGAAAGATTTAAGAGCCACTTTGACGCAATTCAGCGGAACAGCTACCGCACTTCATCAGAGTACCACATTGATTCAGCAAATTCTTACAACGAATGCCTCGGCGATTGACAGCACCCTTCAACACACTTCGAAGCTCACGCAACACCTCTCTCAAGCCACTGCTCATTTAGATGGTGAGGCTTTGGCAGCTACAGTAAATCATTTAAACGCTTCACTCAGTACTTTAGATGCACTCTTAGGTAAGATCAATGCCGGTGAGGGAACATTAGGCAAACTAGTGACGAACGATGCGCTTTATGAGTCTTTACGTGCTAATCTGTCGCAAACTCAGTTGTTACTTCAAGATTTGCGTTTGAATCCAAAGCGCTATCTCTCTGTTTCTGTTTTCGGAAAGAAGCAAAAAGCTTATGAATTTCCTGAGAACGATCCTGCGAAAGACAGCTTGAATCAGTTTTAATATGGGGTGGACCAATGTACTTTTTGTAATCGCCGTTAGTGCTGGGGTCGCTCTTTTTGTGAGAAATGTTCGCACTTTAAGTCGGGCCATCTTGACCGGTAGATCCATTGGTGCAATTGACAGTAAGAAAGAGCGCTTTCTTCGGATGCTTCGCTTGGCATTTGGTCAACAAAAAATGCAGCGAAACCTCGTTGTGGGCGTGCTTCATTTTGTGGTTTATCTGGGTTTTTTGATCATAAATATTGAACTCATTGAGATTCTAATTGACGGTGTTTTTGGAACGCATCGTTCCTTGTCGTTTCTAGGGTCGCTTTACAACATCGCTATCGCTACGTTTGAATGGTTTGCATTAGGGGTAATTGCTGCTGTGCTCGTTTTTGGTATTCGACGAAATGTACTCGCCATTGCGCGCTTTAGAAGTGCCGAGATGAAGGGTTGGCCTAAGCTTGATGCAAATTTGATTTTGTTGATTGAGGTGGTGCTTATGGCTCTTTTTTTGACGATGAATGCTGCGGATTATGCATTGCAATTGCGGGGTAATGAGCACTACCCTAGAGTAGGCCACTTTCCGGTGAGTTCAATGTTGACCCCTTGGTTTGCTTCGTGGTCAAATGCGTCTATCATCCTTTTAGAACGCGTCACCTGGTGGGCGCATATTTTAGGAATTTTGGGTTTCTTGAATTACTTGTACTATTCAAAACACTTGCATATTCTCTTAGCGTTTCCAAACACGTATTATGCTTCACTCGCTCCTAAGGGTAAGTTTGAATCAAATCCAGCGATTACCAAAGAGGTGAAAGCAATGATGACGATGGAGGCGTCTGATCCCAATCAGGTTATTGAGCGTTTTGGTGCCAAAGATGTGGGTGACCTCACTTGGTTGCAGCTCATGAATGCCTACAGTTGTACCGAATGCGGAAGATGCACTGCGGCCTGTCCGGCAAATCAAACAGGTAAGTTATTATCACCTAGAAAGATCATGATGGATACCCGGGATCGTTCTGAGGCTTTAATTCGTCATCCCAATGATTTGAAAGTGAAAGAGCAGACCTTGCTCGATCATTACATTAGTCGTGAAGAGTTATGGGCTTGTACGAGTTGCAACGCCTGTGTCGAGGCATGCCCTGTAGAGATTAATCCGCTTTCAATTATCTTGAAAATGCGTGAATATTTGGTTTTAGAAGAGGCAAGCGCTCCTTCTGATCTCAATGCCATGATGGCGAATATAGAAAACAATGGTGCACCTTGGGCGTTTAACGCGCAAGATCGCATGAACTGGATAAACGAATAGGGGAGATGAGTGATTTGAAAATAAGAACCATGGCTGAATGCCTTAGCGCGCAAGAGGTACCTGAAGTGCTTTTTTGGGTGGGATGCGCCGGAAGTTTTGATGACAGGGCGAAGAAGGTGACCAAAGCGTTCGCAAGATTATTGAATGATGCAAAGGTGTCTTTTGCCTTGTTGGGTCAAGAAGAATCCTGTACGGGAGATCCGGCGAAGCGATCTGGAAATGAATTTTTATTTCAAATGCAGGCGTTAGCAAACATCGAGGTACTTAATGGCTATGAAGTAAAAACCATTGTGACTACCTGCCCGCACTGTTTCAATACTTTGAAGAATGAGTATCCGGCTCTAGGAGGCCAGTATAATGTGCTTCATCACACTTCGTTTTTAAAACAACTTATCGATGAAGGCCGATTAACCCTCGCAGGCGGCACTTTCAAAGGAAAACGAATCACGTATCACGACCCGTGTTACTTAGGCCGAGCGAATGAGATTTACGAAGCTCCTCGTGCTTTGATCGAAAAACTCGATGCAGAATTGATCGAAATGAAGCGCTGCAAAAAGGATGCGCTTTGCTGCGGTGCTGGAGGGGCTCAAATGTTTAAAGAGCCCGAAAAAGGAAACAAAGACATCAATATTGAACGTGCCGAAGAAGCGATCGCTACCAAATCTGATATGGTGGCTGCTGCTTGCCCGTTTTGCAGTACCATGTTGAGTGATGGAATGACCCAAAAAGATGCCGCTATGAGTGTTAAAGACCTTGCCCAGCTCATTGCAGAAGCCAAAGATTTATAGTGCCTATGTATATTCCATTTGAACAATTAGACGATACTGCTCGGGTCTGGATCTATCCTTCGGACACCCCTTTTAGCGAAAGCGATCTTCCTTTATTAGAGCAAAAACTCGAGTCGTTTGTGAATGAATGGGCTGCTCATAATGTCCCTCTAAAGGCTTCATTTTTGGTGAAATACCGGCGATTCATTGTAATGGCCGTAGAAACCGAGAGTACGCCGGTATCGGGCTGTTCAATAGACAGTTCAGTACGCTTTATTCAACAGTTAGAGGTTGATTTCTCAAAGGTCTTGCTCGATAAGATGAATGTGACCTTCAAGCAAGGAGAATATTTCGTTCATAAGAGTATACCTGAGTTTAAGGCCTTGGTAAAAAATCGATCTGTCACTCCTGAGACCGTTGTATTTAATCATCTGGTAACTAATAAATTAGAGTTTGAAACAAGTTGGGAAATTGCCGCTAAAGACAGCTGGCATCAGCGTTATTTTTAATATGAGACACGATATGTTATCAGGGCTTTTCGCCCTGTTTTCTTTTACTGCTTTAGACGCTCAACAATTAAAAAGCGATCCACTTCGTGCTGTGGACAGTGAGGCTCAGATAGAATGGGTTGAAAAAACCTACCAAGCTATGAGCTTAGACCAGCGTTTAGGTCAACTTATTTTTGTGTTTACCGATTCTAAGGGAGATCCGGATGAACGTGCACGCATTGAAAATTTAATCAGAAATCATGCGATTGGCGGGTTGCTTTTTTCTGTGGGAGACCCGTTGACGCAATTGCAGCTGACAAATCATTACCAAGAGTTATCAGCAACCAAAATGCTGGTTACGATGGACGCTGAGTGGGGTCTTTCGATGCGCCTTAAAAACACCTTTTCGTATCCGTATAATATGACTCTAGGTGCCGTACAAGACAAGCAACTTATTTATCGGGTGGGTGAACGTTTAGGTGCGCATGCCAAGCGTATTGGAGTGCATATGAATTATGCCCCGGTTGCTGATATTAACTCAGATCCTCGAAATCCAATTATTGGAAACCGTTCGTTTGGAAGTCTTTCTGAACAAGTAAGTAAGCTTTCTGTGGCATTGGCTAAGGGAATGCAGAGTCAAGGTGTTTTAGGATCGGCGAAGCATTTTCCGGGTCATGGGGATACAGCGACGGATTCTCATCACAACCTACCCATTATCACCGCGGACAGACAGCGCTTGGCGAATGAAGAATTGGTGCCTTTTAAAGCCTTGATTGACTCGGATATTGCCTCAGTGATGGTGGCTCATATTGCTCTAGAGTCAGTGACAGGCGATCAATCCACACCAGCCTCGTTGTCATATAAGGTGACCACCGAACTGTTGCAAGAACAACTCGGATATCAAGGTTTGGTGATTACGGATGCATTGAATATGAAGGGAGTAAGTCAAACCATTTCTTCAAATGAAGTGGCTTTAGAAGCCTTTATGGCGGGGGCAGACATCTTGCTTTACCCTGATGATGTAGCCGCATCTCTAGAAATTTTAAAGCGGGCGTATGCCGATAAAACGCTTAGTGAATCTCGGTTGGCTCATTCAGTAAAGAAAATACTCAAAGCAAAATACCTTGTGGGTTTACACCACTTTGAGCCTTTAAATGAAGAGGGTTTGGCCGCCGACTTACAAAGTAAAGAAGACAATCTCTTAAGTGAAGAATTGTATGAGGCCGCCATCACCACAGTTTTGAATACCGATCAATTGTTGCCTCTTTCTCTGGATCAGAACTATCTTTTTGTTTCGCTCGGTGAACAATCAAGTCGGTATGGTTTGTTTTTGGAGATGTTGCAACGCTATGCGCGAGTAGATCGTGTTGACGCGGATAATCTACCATCATTAGATCTATCAGCCTATGCTGCGGTGATCTTTGGCCATTTTGGCAATACCGATACCCCATGGAAGAACAGTAAGATCTCTGCTGGTGATTGGCAGCGTATTTATCAGCTTAGTGATCGAGGGATTCCGACAGTTCTTGCCCATTTTGGCACGCCGTATACCCTTTTTGATCTCGAAATGCCCAAAGCCCCTGAAGGGCTATTAGTGGGTTATCAAAATCGAGAAGAGGCTCATCGCGCTCTAGCTCAGGTCATTTTTGGTGCGTTGCCTAGCAAAGGGGTCTTGCCTGTTTCTATTGAAGTCGGCGGTAACCCATTGAGCGCTGTCCAAACATCAGATTTACCAATTCTTTCGTACTCGATGGTTCCAGAGCGTGAAGGGATGTCTTCTGAGCGATTAATGAAGGTAGATGCCTTTATTGATGAGATTTTAAGTCGTAAAATGAGTCCCGGTGGGCAGCTCATGGTCACTCGAAATTCAAAGGTAATTTACGAGCGAAACTTTGGGCATTACACCTACGATGAAAAACAGCCTGTTCAATGGAATTCGATTTATGATGTAGCTTCAGTCACAAAAATTGCGGCCACCTTACCCTTGGTAATGAAAGCCACTGAAACTGGTGAACTCTCATTATCTGACCGGTTTAAAGACTGGTTTGATCGGCTACACGACAAACCAATCGGAGAGGTGAATTTAATTGCTGCATTATCACATAATGCCCGACTTCCGGCGTGGATTCCATTTTACAAAGAAACCTTAGATGCCCAGCAGCAGCCTGACAAGAGGTTTTACGCGAAGCGCTATTCATCAGAATATCCTATACAGGTCGCAGACTCACTTTTTTTGATCAAGGATTACGATCAAAAGATCTTTGATACCATTTTTAATGTGGCCCTTGAATCAAAGATCTACCGTTACAGTGATTTGCCTTATTACCTCATTGCAAAGAAACTCGATCAACCCCAACGGCCTTTCGAGCGTCAAGTAGATTCGTTTTTGTATACCCAAATGGGAGCTACTTATACCGGCTATCATCCTCTTAAACGGTTCAAAAAGGCCGAAGTCGTTCCTTCTGAAATTGATCGGTATTTCAGGCAAGACACCATACAGGGCTATGTGCACGATATGGGAGCAGCGATGTTAGGAGGGGTGAGTGGACATGCCGGATTATTTAGCAATGCCAATGATCTGACCAAAATCATGCAAATG
>JBJOGS010000015.1:0-24062 GCA_046048095.1 Bacteroidota bacterium | reverse complement strand
TTGTCTTTAAGGTCTAGGTTGCTCATTGATTCACTAAAATGTTAAGATTTTGTAAAAATAATAAAAATCTTGTTAACAAAACAGTGAATAACTACTTCTATGTTACTGAAAATCAAAAAGTTGAAAATTAGATCTTTTTTAGTTGCTGCTGCATCAGCTTGATTTGATCTAGAAGTAAGTTGCCTTTATCTAATTTTTTAGCCTCGGTTAAAAGCGTTTGGGCTTCAATTTTTCTTCTTTTCTGCATGGCAATTCCTGCCAGGCTCAGCTTGGTCATCGCTATATCATGATCCATACTCAACCCTAGTTTCAAAGCGGTTCTAAAGTATTTTTCTGCTTCGTTTAAGTTGCGCTGTGAATAGATGATGCCAAAGAGGTAATTGTAATATCCTAACTGCTTGGTGGTAAGTGCTCCTTTTGGGTTTTTAATTCGCAAAAGCAAGCGTTCAGTACCCTCTAAATCTTGTTTGCGCATTTTTAAAAAAGACAAAAGGATGAGCTCGTTTCGAAAGTAGAGCACCAAAATCAAAATGCTGAGCAGTGTGAAGAAGATTCCGTTACCTATAAATCCCTCGATAAATTGGTAGATGGCATACCCTAAAGAAGCACTACTTAGTAGGATTTTTATATTCTTGTGAATCATTTTTGCGAGCTTTTGTAGCGCGTAAAATTACATATTTCTAAGTGCATTGACTTTTTGCAAATGATTTTAAAATTATATCTATATTTGCACCCAATATTTTGAAGGCACCATATTTAAAGAGCTAAAGCGATGAAAAGAACCTATCAACCCTCAAAACGCAAAAGAAGAAATAAGCACGGATTTCGTGAGCGTATGGCTACGGCTAATGGCCGAAAGGTTCTCGCTAGCCGTCGTGCTAAGGGTAGAAAGAAATTAACTGTGTCTTCTGAACCACGTCATAAGAAATAAGTTGTGCACGACAGAGATGCATTGAAATACTAATCGAGAGGTGTTACTTTTAGGGTAACACCTTTTTTTTGATCCAAACTTTTTGAAATACCCCGATTATGCCGAAACGTAATGACCTCAATTCTATTTTAATCATCGGTTCTGGACCTATTGTTATTGGTCAGGCCTGTGAATTTGATTATTCGGGCTCTCAAGCCTTAAGGTCATTACGCGAAGATGGAATTGAGACGGTGCTGATCAACTCTAATCCGGCCACGATTATGACGGATCCATCCATGGCCGATCATGTGTATCTGTTGCCGTTGACCACAAAATCCATTCTTGAGATACTGAAAAAGCATCCGAATATCGATGCCGTGCTTCCGACTATGGGAGGACAAACCGCACTGAACCTATGTATTGAGGCAGACGAAAAAGGCATTTGGAAAGATTTTGGAGTAGAGATTATTGGGGTAGACATTGATGCCATTCAGATTACCGAAGACCGAGAGAAGTTTCGAGATCTGATGCATAAAATTGGTATTGGAATGCCCCCTCAGGCATCTGCGAATTCGTTTCTGAAAGGAAAAGAGATTGCTCAGCAATTTGGTTTTCCGCTATGTGTGCGGGCGTCATTCACACTGGGCGGGGCGGGAGCGGCGATCATTCATGATCCTGAAAAATTTGATAAACAGCTTAGCTATGGTCTAGAGGTTTCGCCTATTCACGAGGTCATGATTGACAAGGCACTCTTGGGCTGGAAAGAATATGAGCTTGAATTATTGCGCGACAAAAACGATAACGTCGTAATTATCTGTACCATAGAAAACATGGATCCTATGGGGATCCATACCGGCGACTCTATTACTGTTGCCCCTGCCATGACGTTGTCTGATCGCACTTTTCAGCGCATGCGTGACATGGCGATCAAAATGATGCGCAGTATTGGAGATTTTGCAGGAGGGTGTAATGTGCAATTCGCAGTGAGTCCAGATGATCAAGAAGATATTATTGCCATTGAGATCAATCCAAGAGTATCCCGCTCTTCTGCCTTGGCCTCTAAAGCGACCGGATATCCGATTGCTAAAGTGGCGGCTAAACTCGCAATTGGTTACACGCTAGACGAGCTTCAAAACCAAATTACTAAAACGACATCTGCTTTGTTTGAGCCGACCCTTGATTATGTCATCGTGAAAATTCCTCGATGGAATTTTGACAAATTTGAAGGAGCCGATCGCTCATTAGGGCTGCAAATGAAGGCTGTCGGAGAGGTTATGGGTATCGGAAGGTGTTTTCAAGAGGCCTTGCACAAAGCCACCCAGTCCTTAGAAATTAAGCGAAATGGACTAGGTGCGGACGGAAAGGGCTATACGCAGTACGATGAAATTATTCAGAAGCTTACGGTGGCGAGTTGGGATCGCGTCTTTGTTATCTACGACGCCATCCAATTAGGTATACCGCTTCAACGCATTCACGATATCACTAAGATTGATATGTGGTTCTTGAAACAATACGAAGAATTGTATCACTTAGAAAAGGAGCTTTCTACCTATACGATTGATTCTTTACCCAAGTCTTTGCTTTTAGAGGCAAAACAAAAAGGGTTCGCCGATCGACAGATTGCTCATATGCTAAAGTGTCTTGAAAGTGAGGTCTATGCCAAGCGAGAATCATTGGGAGTCAATCGCGTTTACAAGCTAGTAGATACCTGTGCGGCTGAGTTTATGGCCCAAACCCCTTATTACTACTCTACCTTTGAAGAAGAGATGCAGTATGCTGATGGCCGAGTGGTGGTTCAAAATGAATCTAAGGTTTCTGACCGTAAGAAAATAGTTGTTTTAGGTTCTGGACCCAACAGAATTGGACAGGGTATTGAGTTTGATTATTGTTGTGTGCACGGCGTTTTGGCAGCTGCTGAATGCGGTTATGAGACCATCATGATTAACTGCAATCCAGAGACGGTCTCTACCGATTTCGATACCGCAGACAAGTTGTACTTTGAACCGGTTTTCTGGGAGCATATTTATGACATTATCAAGCATGAGAAACCTGAGGGAGTCATTGTTCAGCTGGGCGGGCAGACCGCTCTGAAGTTGGCAGAAAAACTAAGTCGTTATGGGATACCTATCATTGGAACATCCTTCGAAGCACTCGACCTAGCAGAAGATCGCGGAAGTTTCTCTACGCTGCTTAAGAACCTAGACATTCCTTATCCGCGATTTGGTGTGGCAGAAAGTGCCGATGAGGCGTTGGCACTGTCTGAATCTTTAAATTTTCCGCTCTTAGTTCGTCCGTCTTATGTGCTGGGTGGGCAAGGAATGAAGATTGTCATCAACCGTGAAGAATTAGAGGCCCATGTGGTTGATTTGCTCAGGAGTATTCCAAACAACAAATTACTTCTTGATCACTATCTAGATGGAGCCATCGAGGCTGAGGCAGACGCCATTTGCGACGGAGAAGAAGTGTACATTATAGGAATCATGGAGCATATCGAGCCCTGCGGTATTCATTCTGGGGATTCTAATGCGACGCTTCCTCCATTCAATCTTGGGGAATTTGTTTTGCAGCAGATTAAAGACCACACTAAAAAGATTGCCTTAGCACTCAAAACGGTTGGGTTAATTAATATTCAGTTTGCTATAAAGGACGATACAGTATACATTATCGAGGCCAACCCAAGAGCTTCTAGAACGGTACCTTTTATTTCAAAGGCCTACGGAGAACCCTATGTGAATTATGCTACCAAGGTGATGCTCGGTGAGAAAAAGCTGAAAGACTTTACCTTTAATCCGCAATTAGAGGGTTACGCCATAAAACAGCCGGTATTTTCATTCAATAAATTTCCTAATGTGAATAAAAACTTAGGTCCTGAAATGAAGAGTACAGGAGAGAGCATTTTGTTTATAGAAGATCTTAAGGACGATGCTTTTTACGAGTTGTATACTCGACGTAAAATGTACCTATCTAAATAGTAAGGTTAGAAACTTATTCTTCTAAGGCTCTAGCCTTATTTGCTTCTGGAAGTTCTTTTTTGGCTTTGGCGCCTAGTGTCTGAAGTTTAACGATGTGACTAACCACATTACCGTTGCCACTGTGAAGTTTTTTCATGGCGTCTTCGTAAGACTTCTTGGCGTCGTTCATCCGAAGTCCTACTTTATTTAGATCCTCTATAAAACCTACAAACTTGTCGTGAAGTGCACCAGCTCGTTGGGCAATTTCTAAGGCATTTTTGTGTTGTCGTTCATTATTCCACATCGAGTCAATCGTGCGTAAGGTAGCGAGCAGGGTGGTTGGGGTGACTAAGATGATATTCCGCTCAAAGGCTTTCAAATAAAGCTGAGGATCTTGCTGTAAAGCCGCTGCGAATGCGGGCTCAATCGGTATAAATAAGATCACAAAGTCAGGCGAATCGATTTCGTAGATGTCTTCGTACCGCTTTTCACTTAGCTCTTTGATATGGCGCTGTATCGAATTGAGGTGAAGTTTCGCTAGGGCTTCTTTCTCTTCTTCGGACGCATTCACCAACTGCTCATAGTGCACTAGTGAAACTTTTGAGTCGATAACTATTTTTTTATTGTTTGGAAGATTGAGAATCACATCGGGCATGAGTCTTCTGCCGTCTTCAGAGGTAAAGCTTTGCTGCACCAGATATTCGCTGTCTTTGCGAAGACCTGATTTTTCAAGAATGCGTTCAAGCACTAATTCGCCCCAATTTCCTTGGAGCTTATTGTCACCTTTTAAGGCCTTGATCAAGTTGGAGGTCTCATTTTTCATTTCAAGGCTTTGTTCTTGCATGTGGCGTAACTGCACCTTGAAGGTTTCGTGAAAAGTGAGATTTTGTTTGTTGCTCTCTTCAACTTTTTGAGAGAAATCGGTAATCCGCTCCCTTAATGGATCGAGTAGGGTTTTGATGTTTTTCTGATTCTCTTCACTTATTTTCGTCGACTTCTCTTCAAATATTTTCTGGGCGAGATTCTCAAATTCGGATTTGAATTGCTTTTGAAGGGATTCAAGTTCTTCTTGTCTATGAGCGTACTTCTCGTTTAAAAACTCCAACTCTTTTTGAGTTTCAACCAGCGTGGTGTAGGTCGATTTATGAGTTTCAATTAATTGCCGGTGCGCCTCTTTTTCTTGCTCTAACGATTCTTTCATCAGCTCAAGACGCTCTGCTAATCGATAATCGGTCTGATCTTTGGAAGCTAGTTTTTTACCGATTAAAAAACTTAACACAGAGAAAACAACGATGAGTAGGGCAAGAATGGTGTCTAACATAGGCTAAAATTCGACAAACATTAGAGGTTCGGATGGCTTTAAGTCTTCGACGGCTTCACCCATAGATCTAACGGCGCGGCGATTAGCTAGCCCGCCATTGACATGGGAAATGGCTTGTGCAAATAGTCCATCTTCTAAAGAACCAAAGGGTCCTAGGTTAAAGACAATACGGCCATTGACCTGTTCTATTTCACTGTATGAAATGAGTGGCTCAAGCCCATCGGTATAGTCTGAAAAGCCTTGGCTATTTTCGTATTTTCCTACCAAAGGTTGAAGTGCTAAACGGTTATTTGGATTGATCTGATCGGTGCGGCTTGATTGAAAGAGATACGGAAAAACAGTTTGACCAGATTGACTACCGGGGTCGTCTACCAGAGTAATAGAAAACTCGTTTTTTCCTCGGGTAGTTTCGCCAATTTGAACGACCTCGATATAAGGATTTAGACCGTTAATAAGCAATTCACTTGAAGAAGCCGTGCCGGATTGGGTGAGGATGTACACGCGCTTCATTCCTAAACGATTTAAGGCTACCGTAGCGTTATTTACCGTGATTTCATTCGTAAAACGATCTTCGAGACCCGATCCGAACATGCTCGTCCAATAGGTGTTCCAGCGTTGCTTTGCAAAAACACCTGATCCATCATGGATCATACTGGCTAATGAAGCCGCTGCTGCCGTAGACCCCCCGGGATTGTATCTCAGATCTATAATTAATTCGTCTATCGCATTCGACTTGAACGTAGCAAAAATCTCGTTGAGTTCACCGCTATAGGCAGTGATGAATTGGTTGTACACTAAGTAGCCTACTTTTTTGTTTCCGGATAAAAAAATGCTGTGGTGCTGAACTGGGTTTTCTTGAAAGTTCTCAACGCGAGTGAGTGAAACTTCGCCTTCTGTACTTAAGAAGGCCCCGCTGGCGTCTTGCTCTGCTTTTCCCAGGGTATAGGTGTCTGCACGCCCATTTAAAAGAGCTAGGTAGTTTGAGCGGGTCAACACTTGTCCGTCGATTCGATTAAAGAGGTCTCCCCGTTGTATGCCTTGTTGCTCAGCACTAGATCCACGCGCCACATACCGGGTGTAGATAATGACATCCTCTGAATCGCTGTTAGCCACTAAACCAAACTCGAGCCCGTCGCTTTTACTTATTCCGCCAAGTGAATTGATAAGGACAGTATAGTCTTCGTTAAAAAAGGTAAAACGGTCTTCTGTATTGGTGATCGCAGTGATCATTGACTCGGCAGAAGAAAACCCTTTGAGATAGTCTAGGTATTCTTGTAGATTTTTAAAGCGATTTTCACTTAAGTCTGGGGTTTGAGATTTCCAGAAGTACCAAATGTTCATTGCATTCCAAATGAAATCTTGTTGGTCCACAGATTCATCCTTCAACGACTCATCAACCTTGTCTTTCCATTGAAGCCATTGGGTAGGGTTCGCCACATTAAATGAAGGGTGACTGAAACTAATTGAACTCAGCCCTGGTTCTGGGGTGTTATTGTCAATCGTTCCTGGATCTATAATTGTTTCATCGACTGCTTCATCTGAGCAGCCAACAAGTACAAAGGCAAAAGCAAGAAATAGAAATTTTCTCATGATTGGGTTTGTCATAGCGTAAAACGAATGTAACAAATCTTCAGCGTTTTCGTCCTAGTTTTGAAGAGCGATCATGACCAGTATTTTAATGAATCAAAGCGATTTCGAGATAATATTAAAGGACATTGAAATACGTCTGTATCGCGTGGCGAAAAGAATTTTGATCTCGCATGAAGAGGCCCAAGACAGCGTTCAAGAAGTGGTGATCAAGATTTGGGAACGAAAAGATTTAGTGAGTCAGGCCAAGAGTGTAGAGGCCTACGCAATGACCATGATTAAGAATCATTGTCTGGATCGGTTAAGATCAAAGCAAGCGCAGTTTCTGCGATTAGAAGACCACTATGCAGAACCTATAGATGAAGTAGGTGAAGTTCTAGAGGTTCAAAATGAAGTAGAAGACCGACTGAAGTTAGTCGAGAGCACTGTAAATACGCTGCCCGAGAAATTGCGAACGATCTGGCAGCTAAGAGATGTAGAGGGGTATAGTTTTGAAGAGATCGAAGATATTATGGAAATGAATGCTACAGCTGTTCGAGTGAGTCTTTCACGAGCTCGGAAGGCGATTAGAAGTCAAATTGAAAAAAGTTATGAAGAAAGATCATAGGTATGTGGAGTTATTGCTCGAGCGTTATCTAGAGGCTCAAACTTCTGTCGAAGAAGAGACCTGGCTTCGAAATTACTTTTTGAAGCATGGTAATGAAGTGTCTTCTCAATGGTATTGGGCGCGTGACTTATTCGTTTACAGCGGACAAGAAGTTGTGCATAATGAGGTTAAGAATGAGCGTTCAATAGTGCGCGCTTTGAGGCGCAGCGATTTTTACCGAATAGCGGCAACAGTTGCCCTTCTTATAGTCACTTCTTTAAGTGTTTATCGTCTCGAGATGGATTACAGATCGCGTAAGATGCAAGAAGCCTATACCGAGACAAAGAAGGCTTTTGTGCTTATTGCAGAACAGTTTGAATTCGCTCAAGAACAAACACAATACCTCGATTATATTGATCAATCCATTAAAAAAGTTTTAAACCAATAATTATGAAGACCCTATATCTCAATGTCCTTTTCCTTTTCGGCATATTTACTTTCGGCAGCCTCTCTGCGCAATCACTTTTTGATTCGTATGCTCGAAACAAAGACGTTACTTCTGTGGTGATTTCTGAAAGTATGTTTAAACTTTTTGCGAAAATGCAAGTGGTGGTAGATGATCCGGATGCTCAAGCCTTTATGGAATTGGCTAAGGAGATCACTAGTTTACGTGTTTTGACTACCTCAAATACTACTGTGGCTGCGGCGATGAAAGAAGATGCTTTTGCCTATGCCAAATCAAAGCGGTTGGTGGAATTGATGGTGGTTCGCGAAGAAGACTCCCAGGTCTATTTCTACGCCGAGACCGGCGCTGGGGAGCGCATTAATGAATTGCTCATGCTCGTCACTGAGCTTAAGAATGTCAACCTCAATGGGCGCAAGTTTGAAACCGTTCTCTTGTCGATTACCGGTAATCTCGATTTAGAGAAAATAGGAACGCTCGCCTCTAAAATGGACCTGCCTGAAGAATTAGGGGAATTGAATCGCCGCGACTTTTAAATACCCGTATAATTGAAAGGGCTTATGGCCCGTAATTCCGCTTTTAGTTCTTCGCTTAGGTTTAAACCAGAGATGAAATCGCTAAGTGCCTGTTGGTCTATCCGTTGATTGGTGCGCGTGAGAGCTTTCAGCGCTTCATACGGATTCGGATAACCTTCTCGACGCAATACCGTTTGTATGGCCTCTGCGATAACAGCCCAATTTGCTGCTAAATCGGCATCTATTTTTTCTTTGTTGACCAGTAGCTTACCCAGACCTTTTTCAATTGAATGTATGGCGAGCAGGCTATGAGAAAATGGTACACCTACATTGCGCAGTACGGTACTGTCGGTTAGATCTCTTTGTAGACGAGAGATTGGAAGTTTCGAGGATAAGTGGTCAAATAAACTGTTAGCAATACCCAGATTTCCTTCTGCATTCTCAAAATCAATAGGATTCACTTTATGAGGCATAGCAGATGACCCTACCTCATTGGGTTTAATCTGTTGTTTGAAATAATCCATGGAAACGTAGCTCCAGATATCTCGAGAGAGATCGATGAGAATTGTATTGATCCGTTTCAGATTGTCAAAGAGCCCAGAGAGGTGATCGTAGTGCTCTATTTGGGTGGTCGGATAGCTGTAATGTAAACCCAGGGTTGCGCTTACAAATTCATCGGCAAATCGTTTCCAGTCGTATTCTGGATACGCCACGTGATGGGCGTTAAAGTTTCCTGTGGCCCCACCAAATTTGGCTGGATACTTCTGCACATTTAATTGCTGAAGTTGTTGCTCTATTCTTTCAACAAATACTTGAATCTCTTTACCCAGTCGGGTAGGCGAGGCAGGCTGTCCATGGGTTCTTGCTAGCATGGCAATGGATTCCCATTCGACGACTTTTTGCTTTAAATCATGAAGCAAACGATTAAGGGCAATGCTGTAAACCTCGGTCATGGCCGATTTTAAAGCCAGTGGAATGGCAGTATTGTTGATGTCTTGCGAGGTCAGTCCAAAATGAATAAACTCTTTAAGCGCCTCAAGATCTAGTCGTTTTAAATGGCCCTTTATGAAGTACTCTACCGCCTTAACATCGTGATTTGTGGTGGCTTCAAAAGTCTTGATTTCTAAGGCACTTGCTTCGTCGAATTTAAGGTACAAGTCACGAAGCCCCGCCTTTTGAAATTCACTCAGTGGCGTAAGGGGCTTAAGTTCTGTTTGGGTCAAAGCGATGAAGTATTCTACTTCGACTAGCACTCGGTAGCGCATGAGCGCAAACTCTGAAAAATAAGGGGCTAAGTGGGCTACTTTGTTTCTATACCTCCCATCAATGGGACTAATGGCCGTTAATTCGCTTAGATTCATAATGCATTCAAAAGGCAAAGGTATTCATAAATGTGCTAGAACACCCCGTTGTTTATCACGGGTTTATTCTCGATTTAACACCTTAAATTCTTCGTAGCACAGGTTCAATGCGTCTAAGAGTTGAAGATCATTAGCTGCTTGAATGAATCCTTCAGAGTAATTGCATTGATTCAGCATCTTTTCCATGTCTTCACGATCAATCTGTAAAAGGGCGATAAGTGTTTCTCGATCAAACTTGGTGGCTAAAAGAGACCGAATGCTTTCGTCTTGCTTAATGGAGGGTAATTTTTGAAGTTGTGGACCTTTTTTCTTAAATAAAGAACCTATCGACTCAATGGGATTCATCAGACTTCCAATAAATTTTTGAGCACCGCTTGATTTATTATTTCTTGCCTCATAGCTTCTATTCAGTCCTGAGATGCTGTATTGAAAGGCGGTACTGATAGGAAGGTATTTAATATCAATTTCAAGGTATCCCGTAAGCTGATAAGGTCGAACCACCACCTCTTCTAGGGCGTAGGCTAATTCAGTTAAGGCAATAGAAGAGTTTTGAAGTCGGATGAGGTCGTTGTTCACTCTTATTTTCTCTGCCTTGTAGCCTAAGTAAGTGATATACAAAGTGTCGCCCACTTGAGCAGGGATAGTAAACCTTCCTTCTTGATCGCTGATCGTGCCGACAATCGAATTCAAGTTGATCACATGAACACTTTCTAGGGGTAGATTGTTCGAGGCACTTATGACTTTTGCTTGAACCTGCTGTGGGGGGTTAGAAGCTTTTTGCTGAACGGCAGTTACAGCCAGTAGACTGGTGTATAAAGCAACTAAATGAAGCATCAGGGTAAACAACGCGCATATTTTTCAGAAAATTACGAAAGCTAACTAAGAATAAACATTCAAATGCTAGTAAAATCCTTTCCGCGGCCGTTTTGATCTAGATTTTTTACTGTTGTGACTGAAGTTTCTTGACTTTTTTGTGCTATAACCTTTTTCTTTTTCTTTTCCTTTTTTGTTTTTAGGTCCATCCTCTGTAATCTCGACGTTGATTTTGTGTCCGCCAAAAGGCTTGCCTGGAAGGAGGCCCATTACGCGTTCGGTTAAATCTGAACTCACATTGAAAAAAGAAAAATTCTTTAAAACATCGACTTTGAAGACTTCTTCTTTGTCTAGTTCAAGGGCATCCCTCAAAAAGTCTTTTAAAGAGCGCCAATCAAAGCCATCACGTTCTCCGAGATTAATAAAGAATCGCACTTCATCTTGAAATTTAAAATCGCTTTTCGCCTCTTTTTCGTTGTACGAGCTCGCACCATTTGCACTCGATTTATCGTGATAATAGGTTTGTAATTTATTGAAGACCTCGCTGAACACTTTTTTTATTAGTTCTTCTTTGGTCAGTTTCTTTAACGCGGTTTGAAGTTCAGGTAAATAGGTCTCGAGCTGATCGTGAACCTCGATGGCCACAAGTTTTTCGGCGTGTTTTCGAAGTTGATTTTCAATAATTTCTTCGACACTTGGAACATTCCCTTCTTTGAAGGGTTGCTTTAAGCGCTTTTGAAAGTCACTGATTTTTTTGCGATCACTTGAGGTGACTAGGCAGTATGAGAATCCAGTTTTTCCGGCTCTTCCTGTGCGTCCACTTCGGTGATTGTAGGTCTCTGCATCATCAGGCATCTGATAATGAATGACGTGAGTAATATCGTCAACATCTATCCCTCTTGCGGCTACATCGGTGGCAATAAGAATCTGCAACTGACGCTTTCTGAAACCTGCCATTACCAAATCTCTTTGGTTTTGACTGAGATCTCCGTGAAGGGCTCCGGCATTATATCCGTCTTCAATGAGTCGCTCTGCAATTTTTTGGGTCTCGATTTTTGTACGACAAAAGACTACGGCAAATAACTGCGGATCACTGTCCACGAGCCGTTTCAGTACCTGGTAGCGGGTACGAGCAGTCACTTGGAAGTAGAAATGTGAAACGGTATGGGTACCTTCATTTTTAGATCCAACCGTAATCTCTTCAGGCTTTTTCATGAACTCCCGAGCGATTTCTGCTACCTCTTTAGGCATGGTCGCTGAAAACAACCAGGTGCGCTTGTGTGAAGGAGTATGACTTAAGATTTGCTTAATGTCTTGATAGAATCCCATGTTAAGCATTTCATCGGCCTCGTCTAAAACACAATAGCTTATCGCTTCGATTGAAAGCATGCCTCTGTCGATGAGGTCAATCAATCTACCAGGAGTGGCCACAACAATATGGGCTCCCCTTTTGATTTGATCAGATTGCTCTCTAACACTTGCTCCACCATACACCGCTACCACTGAAACATGGCTCATATGTTGAGCATATTTTTTTAATTCAGAGGCTATTTGCAGGCACAATTCTCTTGTAGGAGCGATAATTAGGCCTTGAACCTTGCGCTCAGCCGTGTTGATTTTTTGGAGCAATGGAAAGCCGAAAGCGGCGGTTTTTCCTGTTCCTGTTTGGGCAAGAGCCACCAAGTCTGTTTCGCGTTGAAGTAATGTCGGTATGGCTTTTTGTTGAATTTCAGTGGGAGCAGTGAATCCCATCTGGTCGATAGCTTGAATTAGAACGGGGTCTAAACCAAGCGAAGTAAATGATTGCATAGGTTGAATTTCGCCACAAAGGTAGGTTATTCTATGGTGAGGAACCTATTTATAAGTTTCTGCTAAAAAATGCACCAATTTTTTTGTGGCTCGTGCACGATGACTAAGTTGTGCTTTTACGCTAGGTTCTAATTCTCCAAATGTTTTTGAATAGCCTTTTGGAATAAAGATGGGGTCGTATCCGAAGCCGCCCGCTCCTCTGGGTTCTCTGGTGATCTCTCCATGCACGATACCCTCGAAAAACTGAGGTGGGGCCTCACCGGAAATCAAGCAAAAAATGGTTTTGAAATAAGCCTCTCGGTGAGGGGTATCTCTTAAGCCTTCAAGTACAGCTGAAATGTTCGCCTTGTGGTCACGACTTCCGCTGTAATGTGCGGAGTGGACTCCTGGAGCACCATCTAAGGCTTTCACAAAGAGTCCGCTATCATCAGAAAAACAGGGAAGGTTGAAGTGCGCATAAATAGTTTGTGCCTTTTGTAAGGCGTTTTCTTCAAGGGTCTCTGCCGTTTCTGGAATTTCTTTAGTGTAATTTAGGTCGGCTAGGGTGAGTATTTCGATAAACGATGAAGTAAGTTGAATAAGCTCGCTTACCTTAGAGGAATTATGGGTGGCAAAAAGTAGTTTTTTCATCTTAAGTGGTTCATAAATGGTGGTTATCTATTCTGAGGCTTCCCTTAAAAAAATCCAAAATAGGCTACCTTTGTCTCACAATCATCAAACGCATCACGTGACCACCTCTTATGTTTTTGACTTCGACAGTACGATAACTCGTGTAGAAGCCCTTGATTTACTCGCTGAAATTGCTTTAGCAAACAATCCGGATAAAGAAGATATTGTCACTCAAATTCAAGAGATTACAAATCTAGGGATAGATGGTGAAATTTCTTTCACTGAGTCGCTTGAACGCCGTATCAGATTGCTTCGTGCACATCGCTCTCAATTAGATCAGCTTATTGAAGAGCTTAACGATAAAATCAGTGAATCCTTTATGCGCAATCAGCGCTTTTTCGAAACACATAAAGATCAAATTTATGTGGTTTCTTGTGGCTTCAAAGAATTCATTGATCCTATTGTCAAGCGATTTCACATTGAACCAGAGCGAGTTTTTGCCAATACATTTGTCTATGACGAGCAGGGCTACATCGTTGGTTTTGATACCGAGAATGTGCTTTCATCGCACAATGGAAAAATCAGTTGCTTGAAGAACATGAATCTTTCAGGAGAGGTTCAAGTGATAGGAGATGGTTATTCGGACTATGTAATGCGCGAGGCCGGCATCGCAGACCGTTTTTTCGCTTATACCGAAAACGTGAAACGCGAAAAGGCCATGAAGAATGCGGATCATATTGCTGAGAACTTAGATGAATTTTTATTTATAAACGATTTGCCGAGAAACGTATCCTATCCGAAGAACCGAATTAAGATGTTACTTCTTGAAAACATCCATCATGACGCTTTGCTGCGGCTAGAGTCTGACGGGTATTCGGTTGAACTTGTGAGCACGAGCTTAAACGAAGATGAACTCATTGAGCGCATTAAGGGGGTACATGTGCTGGGTATTCGATCTAAAACCCAGGTGACTGAAGCGGTGTTGAAAGCAGCCGATAAGCTATTGGTGGTCGCTGCGTTTTGTATAGGAACCACTCAGATTGACCTTGATGCCTGCAAGCGAAGCGGAGTGGTGGTGTTCAATGCGCCCTATAGTAATACGCGTTCGGTAGTAGAGCTCGCCATGGGACAAATTATCATGCTCATGCGCAGTGTATTTGAACGCTCGGCTGAAATGCACGCAGGTAACTGGAACAAAACCGCTTCAGGTTCAAAAGAAGTTCGAGGTAAGACCTTGGGAATTGTAGGTTATGGTAATATTGGAAAGCAATTGTCTATTCTTGCTGAAGCCATGGGTATGCGCGTATGTTATTACGATGTCCACGATTCCTTGGCCCTCGGAAATGCTCAAAAAGTGGAGCAACTTGATGAGCTTCTAAAGCACAGTGACGTCGTTTCATTGCACGTGGATGACAATCCACAGAATCACCATTTGATCAGTGATCGCGAATTGTCTTTGATGAAAAACGGAGCTTATCTCATCAACCTATCCCGCGGGTTTGTGGTAGATATCGATGCCTTAGCCAATCATTTAAAAACGGGCCATCTTGCTGGAGCCGCTGTTGATGTTTTTCCGGTAGAGCCAAAAGGTAATGGTGCGTTCTCTACGCCATTACAGGGCCTAAGTAATGTTATTTTAACTCCTCATGTTGGAGGGTCAACCATTGAGGCGCAACGGGATATTGCCGACTTTGTCCCGAAGAAGATATTGGGATATATTAATTCAGGCAGCACCGAAGATTCGGTAAACTTTCCGACGATTCGCCTTCCTCAGCAGAAAGACAGACATCGATTCTTACATATTCATAAAAACGTGCCAGGGGTGATGGCTGAGATCAATAAAGTATTGGCGCAATATCAACTCAATTTAGTTGGGCAATACTTGTCTACAGATCCTGAGGTAGGTTATGTGATCTCAGATGTCGATACAGCCTACAATCCTGAGGTGGTCTCTGCGCTTAAGGCCGTTCCGAATACGATACGCTTTAGAGTGTTGTATTAAAACTATTCGTGATGGTACGGCTCGTTGTTTAAAATAGTAAAGGCACGGTAAAGTTGTTCCAGAAAAAGGGGTCGAACGAGTTGGTGAGTGAAAGTCATTTTAGATAGGGATAAAGAATGATGTCCCATTGCAATCACTGACTTAGAAAATCCATAGGCGCCTCCGATAATAAAACACAGTTCGACGATGGCTTCTTCTCGTTTCTTTTCAATAAATAGTGCAAATTCTGTAGAAGACTTTTGGACTCCTTTGTCGTCAAGTAGCACGATATGCGCTTTTGGATTTAAGTGCTTTTGGATTTCTTTAGCCTCGTAGTCTAAGATTTCTTTTAGAGAAAGCCCCTTTGTTTTAGCCATTGTTTTTGCAGTTATCAGTTCAAACTTGCAATAGTGATGCAGTCTTTTTACATACCCTTCAACAAGGGTACTGATCGCACCAAGGTCTGACTTGCCAACAATAATGAGGGACACTTTCATTTTTACTAATTTCGTTCTAAGCCTAAAGGTAAGACCAACCATAAGATGAAGCAGTATTTGATGCGCCTATTTATTCGGCTACACCGAGTGTTTTCTGCTTGGTTGCAACGTATCAACCTACCCGGTTATGAAGGCTTTACTTTGTATGATTTAGTAGTGCTCTATTGGTCGGGGTTGGTTAGGGGTGCCTTGAGCTCACGCGCAAGTGCCATTGCATTTAGTTTGTTCACTGCGCTTTTTCCGCTGTTAATCTTTTTGTTGACATTAATGCCTCATCTTTTTGATTTGGTTCAGGCCAATGCCTCCTATGATTTGACCTTGTTACGCTTTTTAGAGGCCTTTTTACCCGAAGCGACTGCGGATTACTTTTCGCAGATCTTTACTGAACTTCGAGATAAGCGAACTGGCACGTTACTTTCATCCACTTTCGTGATCTCTATTTTTTTGGTTGCTAATGGTGTAAATAGCATTTTCAGTGAATTTGCTCATTCGTATCACGTCTCTTTTACGCGAAATTTTTTCAAGCAATATGTGTATTCTTTCGTTGTAGGGGTGTCCTTTGCCATGGGGATTAGTTTAGGCACTTTAGGTTTTGTATACTCTGAATGGTATATCAATCAATTAGAGGTAAGTACTGATTTCTTTTCGGTGCGTCTATTGCAGCGTTTTCTTGTGATTGCCATGATTTTTCTAGCCACGGCTTCGCTTTATTACTTTGGAACCGCAAAGAAGTCACGTACCTCTTTATTGTCATGGGGTCCACTTGTAACCACCTTACTGATTGTGGCGACATCGTATCTGTTTGGAATTTATGTGGATCGGTTTGCCTCTTACAATGAGCTTTATGGGGCTTTAGGTGGGCTGCTTATTCTTATGTTCTATTTGTGGCTCAACTCGAATTTGTTACTTCTAGGCTATGAACTCAATGTGTTGTTAGCTCACTTAAAGAGCGGTGAAGCCACCGCCGCGAGGCGTTCATGAGTCGATTTGTTCAGGTTTTGCTTCCTCTTCGGCTTTCACGGCCGTTTACCTATCACGTGCCCGAGGGTCTTGAACTCAAACGCGGGCAACGAGTCATTGTACCCTTTGGAAAGCGCAAACGCTACACAGGCATTGTTTGGCAAGTTCATTCACCCCCTTCTAGCCATGATACAAAGGCCGTTGAAGGCGTTTTTGAGCAAGAGCCCTTGGTCACTGAAAATCAACTTGAACTTTGGCAGTGGCTCTCTAATCATTACATGGCTTATTTAGGTGAAGTTATGCGTACCGCAATGGTCTCTGGATTACTTATAGAAGAAGTGATACATCCCAGTGATCTATCCGTGTCGGCGGTCGATAATATGCTTAAACAAGACCTTCCAAAACTTGAATACTGGTTGAAAATCAATGATTTAGTGGCGGCACAGCAGTTTATAGCACGATCTAAGGCAACGAATCAAATCGCAGTTTTGAATTTTCTTCTAGAGCGAGAAGATCCCACAGAAAGCGTTTCTTGGAGCGCTGTTCGAGCGGCAACTAAAGTAACAACGCCAGTGCGTAATGCACTAGCAAATAAGGCACTGATATCCCTCACTTCGCGCCCAGTTGAAAAAGTGAAGCCATGGGCGTCTTCGTATACTCCGTTTCAGTTGACCGCCGAACAAGAAGAGGCGATTCGTTCTATTGAAGAGGGTTTTAAAGCAAACAAACCTGTCATTCTCAAGGGGGTAACGGGTTCAGGAAAAACTGAGGTGTATATGCAATTAATCGAGCGTGTTCTTCAGCAATCAGGGCAAGTGCTTTTTTTACTTCCAGAAATCGCTCTCACCGAGGCATTGACCCATCGAATTAATGCCCGGTTTCCAGAGAAGGTATTGGCTTATAATTCAGGTTTGACCAAAGGGCAACGTGTAGAGGTGTGGCATAAAGTACTTCATCAAGATCCTTCAGTCCAAGTAGTGGTCGGATCACGATCTGCATTGTTTTTACCTTTCACCCAGTTAAAGCTGATTGTAGTTGATGAAGAGCACGATGTGTCTTTCAAGCAATCTGATCCGGCACCCCGTTATCATGCCCGCGACACGGCGATCTTTCTCGCTCATCTTACTAAGGCTTCTATCGTATTAGGTTCTGCAACTCCTAGTTTAGAGTCTTATTACAATGCATCTGATCGATGTAAGCCTTTGCCTAAGTATGCGATGGTAGCGCTTGAGAAGCGCTATGCTGAAGCCTCACCAACCCAGCTGCAGCTCATTGATTTGCGTGAGGAATACAAAAGAAAGCGGATGCAGGGATTTTTCTCGCAAACCTTACTTGAAGCACTCAACCACACTTTAGAACGCGGTGAACAAGCGTTATTCTTTCAGAATCGAAGAGGCTATGCGACGTTGGTTTCGTGTCAGCACTGCGGAAGCGTAAAGCAATGCCGTTCATGTGATGTGGGCTTGACCTACCATAAGAAAGAGTCGATGTTAAGATGTCATTATTGCGGCTTTCAAGAACCCTTCATACTCCATTGCAAGGAATGTGGAAGCAATGATCTTCTTGAACAAGGTCTGGGTACAGAACAACTAGAGTGGTACTTAAAAGAGCGTTACCCCGAGCATTCTATAGTACGAATTGACAGTGATTCAGGAGCTTCGCTTTCAAAGCGTCGAAAGGCATTAAAAGATTTTGAAGCACAAAAGCATCACATTCTTGTAGGGACCCAAATGATTAGCAAAGGAATCGACTTCAAAAATATAGGTCTAATCGGCGTCGTACAGGTAGATCAGTTATTATATCGGGCAGACTACAGGGCTCAAGAGCAGGCATTTCAAATGCTGCTTCAGGTAGCCGGAAGAGGAGGTAGGCATTCTGAAAAACCTGCCGTAATGCTGCTACAGACCTTTGACCCAACTAATCGTGTATTGCAACAACTCATAACGGGTGAGAATAAGAGGTTTTATCAGAGTGAACTTGAAGAGCGCGAGCAGTTTTTTTATCCGCCATTTTCGCGAATGATTCGGATTCAATTTCGAGCAAAGAGCGAGGCGGTGGTATGGGAAGGATCTACCTGGTTTGCCAAAGCACTCAAACAGATCAAAGGCATTCAGGTCTTAGGCAATGATAGTCCAGTGATCGCTAAAATTCGCAATCAACATTACCAGCAGATATTGATCAAATACCCAAAGCACTTTCCGATGCACGAGCTTAAAGCTCATATATTCAGGTTACAGCAGTCTTTCGAAGCTATAGGAGCTTTTCAATCTGTTCGCATCGCCTATCATGTGGACCATATTTAGTTTTAAGCGTTTAAGCTTGTAAAGCACGAATGCTTTGTTTATTTTTGCACTCTTTTAAAACTAAATTATGAACCATTACGAAACTGTTTTCATTTTAAATCCCGTTCTATCTGATGTTCAGGTAGAGGAAACAGCGAAGAAATTTCAAGATTTCTTGACAAGCCGTGGCGCTTCGATGGTAGCAAAAGAGAATTGGGGGCTTAAAAAATTAGCCTATCCAATTCAGAACAAAAAAAGTGGATTTTACCATCTTTTTGAATTCAATGCACCCGCTGAAATTATTACTGAATTCGAACTCGAATTTAGACGTGACGAGCGAGTGATGCGCTATCTCACCGTGAAACTAGACAAGCATGCAATTGCTTGGGCGGAAAAAAGAAGACAAAAACTTAAAACGGCCTAATTATGTCAACAATTGAACAACAAGCGAAAGGAAAAAAAGACGGAGAGATTCGTTATTTAACTCCTTTAAATATTGATACTCAGAAAGACAAAAAGTATTGTCGTTTCAAAAAGTCAGGTATCAAATATATCGACTACAAAGACCCAGATTTTCTCTTGAAGTTGGTCAATGAACAAGGTAAAATTCTTCCTAGAAGACTAACAGGAACTTCATTGAAGTACCAGAGAAAGGTTTCCCAGGCTATTAAGCGTGCGCGTCACCTTGCCCTCATGCCTTATGTAGGAGATATGCTAAAATAATTACGAGAAAGACATGGAAATTATTTTAAAAGAAGACGTTCAAAACCTAGGGTTCAAAGACGACATTATCTCGGTTAAAAACGGATACGGCCGCAATTTTCTAATTCCTCAAGGATTAGCAGTACTAGCGACCCCATCAGCAAAAAAAGTGCATGCCGAGAATTTGAAACAACGCGCTCATAAAGAGGCACAGCTAGTTAAAGAAGCTCAAGCGATTGCTAGCCGTATCTCGGCCCTGCAACTTAAGCTTCAAGCTAAGGTTGGTGCGGGCGATAAATTGTTTGGATCGGTTTCAAATATTGATATTGCAGCCGCACTTGAAAAGCAGAATGAATCTATTGACAAGAAGTACATTCTTGTCCAAGGGGGTTCAGTAAAGCGTTTAGGGGCCTACACCGCAAAAGTGAGACTTCATCGCGATGTAATCGCTGATTTAGCTTTCGAAGTGGTTCCTGAGGCTAACTAGATCACATCCAATGTATTGTAAAAGGGGCCGATAAGGCCCCTTTTTATTTCGCTTATGAAGTATCGAAGACTCACCAGAGAGCAGTTCGAAAGCATGCACGCAGAGTTTGCTGCTTTTCTAGCTACCCAAGGGATAGATAAAGAGACCTGGCAGCTAAAGAAGAGTTCAGACCATGAAGAGGTAGATCGCATGCTTGATGAATTTAGTGATCTTGTTTGGGACGCCGTTCTCGAACGCGCTTCTTACATTGAGAATATCTCATCAAATCATCTATACCTGTTTAAGTGCTTCGATCAAGAGATTAAGTTAATTGCTATTGTAGTAGATAATGAGTCGATTGATTTACGAGAAAAGGAAGGGTTTGATTGGTTTAAGCGCAACTATAATTCGGACCATGTTACTTACAAAAGAGCATCAAAGGCCTATGCGGGTAACAAAAACTCTGATAAATTTGAATTAATTGAAAAAGGCGGCGTGATTACTAAGGGCGCGCTCTACGATTGGTTTGAAGAGCTCTTAGAAAGCGCTGAGGAATAACTTAGGTATTATAGATTATGGCGACACAGGCGAGCTTAGCAAAGGGTACTCGAGATTTCTACGGAGATGAATTGAGTAAGCGTCAGTTTATGATCGCTATTATTGAAAAGCAGTTTAAACGCTTTGGCTTTTCTCGAATTGAAACGCCTAGTTTTGAGAATTACGCCACGCTAATCGGTAAATACGGAGAGGAAGGGGATCGTCTTATTTTTAAAATTCTAAAGTCTGGGGATTATCTCGCCAAGGCAGAGGACGCAGCGTTGTCATCGAAAGATAGTCAGGCACTTACCCCTTTTATTAGCGACAAGGCTTTACGCTATGATCTCACAGTGCCTTTTGCGCGCTTTGTAGTTCAGCATCAAAATGAGCTTGCTTTTCCATTTAAACGCTATCAAATTCAGCCCGTTTGGAGAGCCGATCGGCCTCAAAAGGGCAGATTTCGCGAGTTTACACAGTGTGATGCCGATGTTGTAGGGGTGCATTCACTGTGGCAAGAGGTAGAATTGTTACAACTGTATGATGCCATTTTTTCGGACTTAGGCTTAACGCAGAACAATAAGGTTACAGTTAAACTCAATAACCGAAAACTTTTAAGTGGGTTAGCTGAGGTATGGGGTATTGGAAATCGACTTGCTGAGTTTATGGTTATTTTAGATAAACTTGACAAGATCGGGCCAACAGGAGTAGCCGATGAATTAGCCGCACAAGGTTTCGATCAAAACCTTTGGGATACACTAGAAGATTTTTTGAATCCGACTCAAACGAATAGCGCCCAGTTAGAGAAGCTGAACGCTATTTTGAGCGCCTCAGAAGTAGGTAAAAAGGGCCTAGAAGAGATGAGTTTTCTGTTGCAACAATCTCAATTATTGTCGCTTGATGCCCTAGACCTCACCTTTGATCTAACACTGGCTCGAGGACTTCATTATTACACCGGGACACTGTTTGAAGTGAGCGCTCCAAAAAGGGTACAGATCGGTGCTATTGGGGGCGGGGGGCGCTATGATGACCTAACCGCTGCTTTCGGAGTAACGAACTTGAGTGGGGTAGGTATTTCATTTGGATTAGATCGCATTTATATGGTTCTCGAAGAACTTCAATTATTCGCGTCACATCTAGCAGACCAAATTGATGTCTTGGTGCTGCATTTACCAGAAACAGACCCATTAAAGGCACTTGAACTGGTGCGGGAGTTTAGAGCTCAAGATTTTTCTTCAGAGTTTTATCCTGAAGAATCCAAGCCTGCTAAGCAGTACAAGTATGCAGAGAAGCGAAAAGTGAGATTCGTGGTGCATTTCAACACTGAATCTAAAACTTGGAAGGCAAAAAACATGAAGACGTCCGAGCAATTTGATTTTATGCCCGAACGCCTTTTAGAAAGTTTACAACGCTTCGCTCGTTAATTAATTTTCGAAGTACGAAAAGGAATCGCCGGCTTTAATGTTGAGCAGAGATTGGTAAATCAGTCGAATCACATTCGCAACATCTTCTTTATGCACGGTTTCTACGGTAGTATGCATGTAGCGTAATGGAAGTGAAATGAGGGCAGAAGCCACGCCACCATTACTGTAGGCAAATGCATCGGTGTCGGTTCCGGTGTAGCGGGATGACGCATTACGTTGAAACGGTATTTTGTGTTGCTCTGCGGTTTCAATAATGAGCTCTCTAACTTTGTGTTGAATGGCCGGAGCATAAGAAATGACCGGTCCGTCACCCATTTTTATCTCTCCCTGTTCTACCTTGCTTATCATCGGAGTGGTGGTGTCATGGGTAACGTCTGTTACGATAGCCACATTGGGCTTTAATCGTTGAGTAATCATTTCAGCCCCTCGCAATCCGATTTCTTCTTGTACTGAATTGGTGATGTAAAGACCAAAGGGAAGGGTTACCCTATTTTCTTTTAACAGGCGGCCCACCTGAGCAATCATAAATCCTCCAGCTCTATTGTCGAGTGCCCGGCATACAAAGTGATTTTTGTTGAGCACCTTAAACTGATCTGGATAAGTGATTACACATCCGACGTGAACACCTAGTTTTTCAACCTCTTTTTTGTCTTTTGCTCCGATATCAATAAAGATGTTTTCAAGTCTAGGGTTTTCTTCTTTTCCAGGTTTGCGCGTGTGAATGGCTGGCCATCCGAACACGCCTTCTACAATGCCCTTTTTAGTGTGTATGTTTACCCATTTAGAAGGGGCAATTTGGTGATCGCTACCCCCATTTCTTATGACGTATATCAAACCATTATCTGTAATGTAGTTCACATACCAAGAGATCTCATCTGAGTGCGCCTCAATCACTACCTTATAGGCGGCTTCGGGATTAATTACTCCAACAGCTGTTCCGTAGGTGTCGGTGATGAAGTTGTCTACATAAGGTTTTAGGTAATCCATCCATATTTTTTGACCTTGAACTTCGTAGCCCGTTGGCGAGGCATTATTCAGGTATTTTTCAAAAAATGTAAGCGCTTTTTTGTCTAGAATTTCAGCAGTCTTCATGTTCCTTTAATTTTGATCTAATTTAGCGAATATCTTACGGTATGAAGTATATAGCTCCTTTGATTTTTCTGCTCTCACTTGGCATTTTTCAAGGTATATATGCCCAAGAAATTATGCGCTATAGACTAGAAAATGATAGTCTATTTACCGAAACCATTGAACTTGAAGAAGTTTATGTTCTGGGGCCATTGCGCTTTGAAGATGACGCCGAGCGAGTGGCCTATTTAAGGCACCAGTATCGTGTTTTTAAAGTGTATAAATATGCACTTATGGCTTCTCATCGTCTGGATAGCTTAAAAATGCGACTCTCTAAGATTTCGTCTAAACGCAAGCAACGAGCGTATACCATACAGGTGAAAGACTATTTGCAAGAAGAGCTTACAGAAGAGTTGAAAAAACTCTCAAGATCTGACGGTCGTGTGTTGATCGCATTGATTGATCGCCAAACGGGTATTAGTGCTTTTGATTTGGTGAAGGATTATCGCAATGGATTTACTGCCTTTTGGTACCAGACAGCGGCTAAACTTTATGACATGGACCTCAAGTCTACCTACAATCCGTATGAAAATCGATTGGATTATTGGACTGAAGATATACTGCAACGGGCCTATCTTCGAGGGCTACTGAAGTATGAAGAAGCATTTCGTCCAGTCGATCTAAAGAAAATGGAGGCTACTTGGTTGGATCAGAAGAAGCGTCAAAAAGAAACTGCATCATCAATCGAATAGCCTTAAAACCAAAGTAAAGCGCACATCCAGAGAGGACAATCCCTACTAGGGTAACGAACCAAAATAAGGGGTGCCCTTCGTTTTTAAAGGCACTGCTTAAAACCAATGGACCAGAGGCAGCAAATAAAAGGGCGATTAACCAACTCTTTATTCCTTTTCTCAGTTTTTCTCCCATGCACCTTTGTTTTACATCGCAGCAAACAGCTCGTTTAAAGTAGCGCTAGGACGCATTGCTTTGCTCGCTAGTGCAGTGTCTGGCGCATAATAGCCCCCAATGTTCTGAGGTTTGCCTTGCGTATCGTTGATTTCTGCGAGTATAGTATCTGAGTGTTGTTTCAGCGCATCGCTTAATTTTGAAAAGCGAACTTTTTGCGCGCTACTTACCTCAGAGTGGGCTAAGGCCTCTACCCAGAATTTTACCAAATAGAAATGACTTCCTCGGGTGTCTAAAGATCCAACGTCTCGCTGTGG
>JBJOGS010000014.1:0-12247 GCA_046048095.1 Bacteroidota bacterium | reverse complement strand
ATACGATCGGGATTGCTCAGGTTATTGAAATTGCCGATGAGCGCCGCAGGTAGGGGCGCATTGAATCCGCTATTATTGTCTACCAGGTCTTTTAATGTTCTAAAGTGCTTGTAGGCATCTTGAGAAACATTGAGCTGCAGCACCTCGACTAGAATGTCTTGCTTTGAGGTGTACGGCACTTTGGCAACTAAAAGATTCGAGATGGCCTTTCCGTTAGTGAATTCATCACTAAAAATATTAATGTCGCTGTTGTAGCTGATCTTATAGCAGGGCACGTCACAGAGGTAGGTATAGTACTCTTTGGTTAGGGCGGGGTTGTTAATCTGTGATAAGCACTCTCCATCTCGATATACCCCATATTCGCAAAGCTTGCAATAGACCTCTTGTTCGTAGGCACGGTATTGGTAAAAGAAGTAATTGCGCTGATCGGCCGGATCGTCAAAATCAATGCGAATCTCGTGTCCTGAGGTATAGCTCTCACTGCCCTCATCATAGATCATCTCGGGATTAAATCGCTCTTGGATTGCGTTAATCGGAACCGGTTCTGGAGTGACTTCTACAGATGAACGGTAGGTCTCTCCGCTGGGCAGTCGAATTTCAATGAACCACCTTGATAGTGGCGCCACTTTGAAATTAGGATTCACTATATAGCTCTCATCGCTTTCAAACAGCACTTCTTCTTCTTGAGTGTCGGCATTGATCAGCTTGATGACACATCCGCTAATGGCCTTAGACCGGTAGAGACCAAACTCATAGCTGGTTTGCTGCACGGTGGCATAGCTGGTGCCAGGCACGGTAGAGGCCAAGGCATCGATAATAATAAGGTCATCTTGAAAATCAAAGGCCGGAGGAACAGCCTCGACACAGCTGTTAAACAGTTCACTGAAGGCCAATAGCAGGGCGATAAGGGCGCCGCCCTTGACCTTGGGTTTTGGTGGTTGCATGGGGCAATATCTGCATTTTTGGCGCGCAGCAGTGTTAAAATACCTGATAATGATGATTTTAACACAGCTGTCTTTCTTGGTAACTATGGTTTTTTTGCACATGTTTGTTACATGAGAAACGTGTTGTATACCCTAGCTATGGCTTCGGCCTTGTTTTTTCAGGCCTGCCAGCCCGCCCAAGAGCAGCCGGCTGCGGTTGTTCCGTCTGAGCGACAACTGAACTGGCAAGACCTGGAGTATTACGCCTTTGTACATTTCAGCATCAATACGTTCACCGATAAAGAGTGGGGCTTTGGCGATGAGTCGCCTGAGCTTTTTAACCCCTCTGAACTTGATACCGATCAGTGGGCGCGAGTCGCGAAAGAGGCCGGAATGAAGGGTATTATCATCACCGCCAAGCATCACGACGGATTCGCCCTATGGCCCAGTGCCTACACCGAACATTCGGTCAAAAACAGCCCTTGGCGCGACGGAAAAGGCGACCTCTTAAAAGACCTTCGAGCTTCATGTGATAAATACGGCTTAAAAATGGGTGTGTACCTCTCTCCTTGGGACCGTAACCATCCCGATTACAGTACCGAGGCCTATATCACCTATTACCGCAGCCAGCTCACCGAACTGCTCACCCAGTATGGCCCCCTCTTTGAAGTTTGGTTTGACGGAGCCAACGGGGGCGACGGTTATTACGGAGGTGCCAATGAAGAGCGCAAGGTCGATAAGCTCACCTATTACGATTGGCCCAACACCCACGCCTTAGTGCGCGAATACCAACCCGATGCCGTCATGTTTTCTGACGCCGGACCAGACATTCGCTGGGTCGGAAACGAAAAAGGCTATGCCAATCAAACCACCTGGTCAACCCTATACCGCGACAGCGTTTATGCCGGAATGCCCGATTTTGACCGCTTCTCTGCCGGTCAAAAAGACGGCACCCACTGGGTGCCCACTGAAACTGATGTGTCTATTCGTCCAGGATGGTTCTACCACGCCTCTGAAGACGACAAGGTGAAAACGGTAGATCATCTCTGGGACATCTACCTTAACTCTGTAGGCCTCAACAGTAACTTGTTACTGAACTTGCCCGTCGATCGTCGCGGATTAGTTCATGAAACAGACGTAGAGCGACTCATGGGCCTCAAGGAGCAGCTCGACGCCACCTTTACCACTAACCTGTTAGCCTCTGCGGGCCTTGAAGATCTTAGTGATAGGGATCGAACAACCTATAGCGACCTAACTGTTACTAACAACAAGCGGCTCGAAATCGCCCTTGATCAGCCTGTTGAGGCCAATTTGTTCGTCATCCAAGAGGCTATTCAGCTTGGACAGCATATCGAATCCTTTAGTTTTTTTATTGCTGACACTTTAGGTCAATGGCAAAAAGTCTATGACGGAACCACTGTTGGAAACAAACGTATGATTACCTTTGACCCGCAATTAGTTTCGGCAGTGGCCTTCGAGGTGAATGAGGCCCGATCAACGGCCTATATTGCTGAGGTAGCCCTTCACCGGGCTCCTGACTTACAGTAACTTATGGGTGTTTAGCTCAGTTGGTTTAGAGCGCTACCTTGACAGGGTAGAGGTCATGGGTTCGAATCCCTTAACACCCACTAAAGCATAGAAAAAAACCGATGCAGTATTGCATCGGTTTTGTGTTTTTGGGATTTGTCCAGTTTACTTGAAACAGTCTGCAAGAGCTTGTTTATAACTACCAATTCTTCTTAATCAAAACCCTCCCTAGTCAATCGGAGAGAAGGTATGTATAACGTGAGAAGCTTTAAACTTATTCTCTAAGATTTGCATGACAGGATCTTTCATGTGTTCTCTCAACTTATCGATATCTACGTCAAATAATAGTATCAACGCTTCGGTATCAGAAATCTTTGCAACCCGGGTCTTAGATTCATTGCACATTTTTGATCTACGTTCACTATCGCTGTTGAATCCATCTCTTAGCCAAGTATCGTAATCTTCAATGGTTGTTTCTATCATCAAATTGATCAGCATCTCACTTAATTTTTACAAATAGACAATCATTTTTACAGAATGCTCCTTAACCTAATTCAAGAAATTCACGAATCTTTCGTTTTTTCAATTTTGAAAAAAACTCTGGGGTAACACCAATGTAAGAGGCGATATGACGGTCAGGTAAACGGTTATTAAACTGACCGTATTGCTCAAGAAAATCTAAGTATCGATTTTCAGAGTTTTTAGATAATTGATTAATGATCCGCTTTTGGGCATGGGACAATTCAAATTCTAGAAAATCCTTGTAGAATAGACTTAAGCTAGTGTCTAAAGTGAATAACTCTCTTAAGTTAGAGGGGTTTACCTGAAGTACTACAGTGTTTTCGAGAGCCTGCAGATTTAATGTGCTCTTCGTTTGATACCGAAACGATTGAATGTCCCCAACAACTTCGTTTTCAAATCCGAATCTAATATTGTGTTCCTTAAAATCGTTGTCTAAAACAAAGGCTCTTATACATCCTTGAACTACAAAAAAAAGATGATCACCTTGTTGCCCTTCTTGAAAAAGATAGTCTCCGCGTTTAATCCTTCTAAGTTCACTTTTTGACTGAATGGCCTCCTTAGTGTCCTCAGTTAATGAATACCATTGACCGATTAATTCAAAAAGAGAACTGTAATTAGAGTCCACGGATGATTTTTGTTTAAAGTTAAGAACTACATGCTTAAACTAGATTAAGGTATGATTATAATCTGCATTAACTCTATTTCTTGACGTAGTTATAGGCTTTAAGGTTTGGTTCTAATCTAGTTTTGAAAAAAACAAAAACACTATGGAACCAAGAGTTAACATTTACGGATTTCCTCACAAAGGACTTCGAAACGGATTAGGAAAATTATCTTTCGCTATTTCTAGCTTAGATCCTAATAATTCAGAGGAAGTTCAGTCGGTTATTGAATTAGCTAAAGAGTTATCTGAACTTTTAGGATTACATCTTCACTCAGAGGAAGAATTTGTAACTCCACCTTTAGAAGAAAAAGTACCTGGAAGTACTCAGCACAATCACGATGATCACGAAGCTATGGAAGCGCTTGAGCACGACATGATGGATACGATTAAAGCTTTAGAATCAAATCCGAACATGCAAACTCAAGAAGAGGCGTATCAAGCCGTGAATCTGTTCATTAGAGAATATTTCAGACATATGAGTGAAGAAGAAGGTGATATGAATAAGAATATCTGGGAGAATTTTTCAGATGAGGATATATTAAGATGGCAGGGGCAAATCCTTTCTAAACTTTCTCCAGAGCAATTCTTTAAATGGTTTAAGTACATTATTCCTGCGCTAAACCCTTTTGAGCAACAAATCATGCTAGGTGGATTTAAAGAAAATGCACCTTCAGAAGCTTATAATTCTACTGTCCAAGCACTAAAACCTTTTGTTACTGAAAAACAATTTTCTAACATTCAAACCATTTAAAATCAATTAGCTATGAAAAAAACACTACTCACTCTTGCATTATCAGCTGCCTCTTGCTTTTTTACAAATGCTCAAGAAGCATCAAAAGCTGATCTTGTCTTTGTCGCTGAATTCCCTTCGTTTGAAACATGGAGAGATAAAGCGTTTATGCCTGATGCAGATAGACGTTCTGCTTATTGCAATGAAGAAATGACGGCGTATGGTAAAGTAAACAACCAGATGGCACTCATTTACATAAATCAGTTCGATATGGCTAGGATGGGCGAATTTGCTGCTGATAAAACGATGGAAGAGTTGATGAAAGCTAACAAGATCTCTCACTCAGAGGTTTATCAGGTGATTGAAATGAACCCCGAGAATGCGCCTGCTAAAGCACACTTGTTTTTCATGATTTCGTTTAATGACTACGACGGATGGGCAAACGAAGCCTTTCTACCCGATTCAGCGCGACGTGCTCAATTCTGTGATGAGAGCAGAACCAAAATGGCAAAAGTAGATGACACACATGCCATGGTTATTCTTTATGACTTTGATCTGTCAAAAACCTGGGAGTTCGAGTCGAACGAAGAAATCGGTAAGCTGATGCAGAAGTATGGAGTTAGGCATGAAGTTTCCCTGTTAAACAAGCTTTAAAACCTTCATGCATAAATAGAAAAGCCCCCGAATTTCGTTTTCGGGGGTTTTGTTTTGAAATCATGAATCTAATTCCTTGAACATACGCCTAACCTGAAGATCTCCGAATCCATAAATCGCCTCTATTTCTGAGAATTCTTTGAAAATTAAACCGAAATTGTCACTTCCATACTTCAATTTTAATTGTCTCAATGTTTCTCTAGGACGACCTAAAAAGCCCTCTATAGGTTGTTGAGCGACGTGAGCTTTAATTGCGGGTAAAACAAAGGGTGACAAGTCTCCTAGTCCTTCACCTTGAGTTAAAAGTTTTTCAAACTCTTCATTTGCATAATAATACCAAAGTTGCGCATAATCTTGAGTATTGAAGGTACTTCGATTTGTATACGCCGCAATGAGCCCCTCTTGATCTAACGCTCCAAAACCATACGGACTAGAGAATTGCGGACGGACCCAAAACGCTTTCGAAATGGTTAATTCTGTCCATAGGTAATGACATAGAAACCAGAGGTTCGCTTGGCAAAAAAGATCCTCCTCAAACCAGAGGTTAATCGCACTCGTGGAAGAAGCGTTTTCTAGGTTTTTTAATTCGCAAACCGTCTCCTCCAAGTAGTTAAAGGTGTTTTCTTCATTAGAATAATGTGATTCAAGAAAAGATCCACGTAACTCAAAAAACTCAGTCAAATTGGCGGCTTTGAAAGGTCCTTCAATTAAACACTCGCGAAATACAATTCTTTTTCCTTTTAACCTATTTGGCCATCTGTCGTTTAGCGCATCTCCATTAAGTACATGATATTCCATTGCGTTCTAGTTGCTAAGGATTATTCTTTGGCTTCTTTACTACAAACTTAGGTAAGTTCAAAATAGGTGGTATTCCAGTTATCCAGCCTCACCTTTAATGCTCAGATTGTTGGATAAATTATTGATTTGATGTATATTAGAGGTTCAAATTATTTTCAGCATAAACAAAGTGCATATTGAAGGCCACGCCCTTCCTTAAGTGAAGTACTTTGTTTATGCTTTTTTGTTTTCACCTTCTTTAGTTCGATTCTTGATGTTATTTTTAGGTCACTAACCTATTATTAGATTTTAATGAAGTCTCTCTATCGTTTTAGTTTTGCCATTTTCGGGTTGATTGCACTTTCAAGCCATGATTTGTACCTAAAGTTGGACAGTTATTTTTTAGAGCCCAATTCCGCTTCCGTTTTACAACTATTTAACGGCACCTTTGATCGCAGTGAAAACGTGATAGATCGAGACCGAATGCTTGATGTGAGTATTGCACGCGGCGGTCAACGCATTCGGGCAGAGCAACAAGACTGGTTTGAAAAGGATAGTATAACCTATCTGAATATTACTACTGATGCTGAAGGTACTTATGTGGCCGGCGTTTCGACAAAGCCTCGAGTTTTGAGCATGAGTGCAGAAGATTTTAATGATTATCTCGAACACGATGGGGTTTTAGACGTGTTAAAGTCGCGTCAAGAGAACGATCAACTGAATGATGCTGCCACTGAAGAGTATTCGAAGCACGTCAAATCGATTTTTCAGGTCGGAAAAGCGCGCAGTTCAGATTACGGAGTACAGTTTGGGTATCCAATTGAATTTGTGGCCCTGAATAACCCGTATGACTTGCATCCGGGTGAGGAGTTTCGTGCTCAGTTGTTTTATCAAGATAAGCCTTTAGTAGATCAATTGGTCTATCTCGGTCATCAGCCTCTTGCCTTGACCCACACTCATGACGGATCTACCCATACCCATGAGCAAGAGCAAGATCACGAACACAGTGATATGCTGTCTTACCGGACCGATGAAAATGGAATGGTTGCCGTTGCCTTAGATAAGCCGGGAGTTTGGTATTTGAGAACGATACATCTAGTTGAGTCTGATCAAGAAGAGCTTACTCACCAATCGAACTGGGCCACTTTGACCTTTGCAATTGCCGACGTTCACAGCCACGATCGTGGTAACACTACCTATATCTATCTTTTAGGAAGCCTGTTGATCATCGGTGTGCTTTACTTCATCTACCGCAAGAAAAACCCATAACTATGTTCTTGATGTTGCTTCACGATATGAGTCAAGCTGATCGCCATATACTTGAGGGCGGATCGTTCATTGACTACCTAACGGTAGGAGCCAAGCACATGCTCACGGGTTATGACCACCTCTTATTTCTGCTGGGTGTCGTTTTCTTTCTAAACGGCTTCAAGGATATAATAAAATTTATAACTGCATTTACAGTTGGGCACAGTTTGACCTTGTTGTTTGCGACACATTTTCAACTCGCTGTAAATGAATTCTTAATTGATGCAATAATTGGTCTAAGCGTTTTTTATAAAGGCTTTGAGAATTTAGACCTATTTAAGAAGGTGCTCAAGGTATCTCCTCCGAATTTATTGCGAATGGTATTCTTGTTTGGGCTGATTCACGGTCTTGGGCTATCGTCTCGCCTTCAAACCATGTCGGTTGAATCTGAACGAAGCTTTGTGAACATCATTGGGTTTAATCTCGGTGTTGAGTTCGGGCAGGTATTAGCGTTGATACCCATGGTGTGGTTAGTCAATTTCTGGCGAAAGCGCTCGAATTTTCAGGCTTTCTATTTTGCATTAAACACCTACTTGCTGCTTGCAGGACTTGTACTTATGGCTATTCAACTTGTTCATTATGCAGAGCATTAAGCTTTGTTTTTAGTATATTTAAGCTTATGCTTTTGAGTCGTAACATGAGAATGATCTTATTGACGTTTGCGGGGCTGTTCTTAGCCACCAAACTCTTGGGTCTTCACGTGCTTTCACACCAAAGCGATCAGTCGGCTGCTGACCAGTGTGAAATTTGTCATATTATCACGGCAGATGTTCAGCATGCATCTATTTTAGCGGATGCTGATACCTCTTTTCAGCCCACCAATACGCTGATTCTTCAGAAAGAAATTAGCACGGCTTACGCCTATCAACGCATTTCTGATACCTGTTCAAGCGTTCTCTTCTCGCGACCTCCACCTTTCATTTAATTACTTTTTACTTCAGCCCATTCTTCTAGTGTGATGGGTCTGATGCGTAGTTTATAGTAATTAATTGAAGCATGAAGGCGTTTATTCTATTGCTATTTTTTGGGCTTAGTTTACCGTTAACCGCTCAAGAATCGTTTACGATTCGCGGGCTGGTGGTTGATCGAATGACTCAGCAACCTTTAGAAGGTGTCAACATTGTTGGGGCCAGAAGCGCCGCTGTGTCTGATGCGAACGGGGCTTTCTCTTTAGAGGTACCGGCGCAACGGGTATACCGATTTTCGGTCACCTATGTCGGTTATGCAGATGCGTTAGTGACATTCGATCCGCGAGATGTAGACGAGTTGTTGCTTATAGCGCTCGAGCCTGAGGTGACTAGTTTAGACGAGGTAGAATTGTTCGGAAAGACTCCTCAGCAAAAGGCCCAAGAATTGTCGGCAATTTCGGTAGGAGTCTCTAAGGCGTTTTTAGAGAACAATAGAGAAAACAGCCTTATGCAGACCCTGAAGAAAATCCCTGGGGTCAGTACCATTACGATCGGATCTGGCCAATCAAAGCCCGTCATTCGAGGCCTTGGATTTAACCGGGTTTCGGTGGTGCAAAACGGAATCAAGCACGAGGCCCAGCAATGGGGTAATGACCACGGTCTTGAAATCGATCAGTATGCGGTTGAAGACCTTCAGATTATAAAGGGGCCTGCCTCTTTGCTCTACGGTTCAGACGCCATTGGGGGAATTGTAGATATTCGTCCGCCAAAAATTCCGGCAGCTCAATCGTTTGGAGCTGAGGTGAATTTGGCCTCAGAGACCAATAACGATTTAGTGAGTGTATCTGCAGGCTTCCAGGGCAGGGGTGAACAGTGGTACTATCGCGGGAGAATGACTTATCGCGACTATGGCGATTACCGGGTTCCGACCGATCGCATCAATTACGAGAGCTATGTATTTGAGCTTTTTGAGAATCAGCTAAGAAACACAGCCGGTAGTGAGGCCAATGCGAGCTTTACGGTAGGATACGTCAATGATGGCATAAAGTCAGAGACCCTGATCAGCAATGTCAACGCCCAAAACGGATTTTTCGCCAATGCCCATGGTCTGGAAGTCAGAACTTCGAACATCGACTATGACCAATCTAATCGCGATGTTGACTTGCCGTTTCATCAGGTCAACCATTTCAAATTAATTCACAATACTACGCTATATAAAAAGGCGCATACCCTTCAGTTCGACCTCGGGTATCAGAACAATCAGCGAGAAGAACATTCTGAAGCGGTAGCGCATGGGTATATGCCCGTTCCGCCTAACACTAGAGAACGCGTGTTCACCAAAAACACGGTTTCATTAAATGCACAAGACACCTTTAAGCCCGACGCCGATCACGATGTATCTGTGGGGCTAAATACCGAGTTTCAGAAGAATCAGATTGGCGGATGGGGATTTTTGATTCCTGCCTATTCGCGATTCACAGCGGGCGTTTTTGCCTTCGATCACTACAGAGTGAACGAAGACTTTCACCTTCAAGGGGGGCTTCGTTACGATTGGGGACTCATTCAAACTGAGGAGCATTTCGATTGGTACCGATCGGTGGTGAACAACCCTGATGAGACCACCTCGTATGTGTTCACTCAACGTGCGCGTAACAGAACGCTCGACTTTGGAAATTTCAGTGCATCGATCGGGCTGAGTTACTTGAAGAACTACACCACCTTTAAGGTGAATGTCGGAAAGAGTTTTAGAATGCCATTAGCCAACGAACTCGCCTCGGACGGAGTGAATTATCACATGTATCGATTCGAGCGCGGTGCCATTGATCTGGATTCAGAAGAGTCGTATCAGATTGATTTAGACATCGATCACGCGAAGGGCTCTTTAGTGTTGGGGTTAAGTCCGTTTTTTAACTATTTCGACAATTTCATTTACCTGAATCCGACCACTGAGTATTACCAAACCCTGCAGATCTATCAGTACATGCAGACTAGGGCCATACGATTCGGAGGAGAGGCCTGGATAGGGGACAACCTTACGGCCGATTTGCGTGTTGATGCGTCAATCGAATACGTCTATGCCGAACAGACCAGTGGGCCAAAGCGGGGGTTTACCTTGCCGTTTAACCCACCGCTCTCAGGGTTGATTTCACTCAGCCAAACCCTGCATCGTGTATGGTTCGTTAAGGAGATGCAACTCATGGCTGATCTGCGGCTCACGGCGGCTCAAAACCGCATTGTTCCGCCCGAAGAGAAAACACCTGGCTATCAGCTGCTCAATCTGTCGCTAAATACCCAATTCAAATGGAACGCTACGGCTGAGCCGGCACGACTGCGTTTAAAGGTGAACAATGTGCTCAACACTCAATTTTTTGATCATACGAGCTTTTACAGGCTCATTGATGTTCCTGAACCTGGAAGAAATATCGCCCTTGCGCTAAATCTTCCGATATAACATTTAACATGAATAGAATCACGAACTATACCGCTATGAAAACACTTTTTAAATCTTTATTTCTTTTTGCCCTTGCGGCCTTTGTATTGCAATCGTGCTCAGACGATGACGACGATGTTGTTGTTGGGGCTCCGGTCATTTCTAACTTCGAGGTTGGAGGAGCTCACGATGAACACGGTGATGAAGATCATGACGAAGACCACGATCATGGAGATGAAGGTGTAGCTTATAAGGGAGAATCACTTCACGTAGAAGCAGAAATATTGGCCCAGGTGCGTTTAACCAGTATTACATTAGAGATCCATGGCCATGACTTGACTGCTGCCGCTGGAGAAGTAGAATGGGACTTTGAGCAGGTCTATACCGACCCGAAATACCTTGTACTTAATCCTGAATTCCATGAAGACATTCAGATTCCTGCGAACATTCCTTCTGGAGAATACCATGTTGAGTTAACGGTGACCGATGAGGCAGGAAATAGCACTAGTGCTGAGGCCGATATCGAGATCGAGGATGAAGATCACGATGGTGAATAATACAATTAAAACAACAACCTCATGTCTTTTCTCAAGGCATGAGGTTAATTTTACGCTATGAAACTATTTTTCAAGATACTGACGGTAATCGGTTTAATGACCCTGCTTGTCTCGTGTACCGATACGGAGACTCTAGACGAAGAAAAGCCCACCATAACGGTGAATTATGCTCAAGGTTTTCCGCAAGCATGTGCCGTATTACAGCGCGGACAAACCTACACTTTTCGTGCTCGGGTTTCAGACAATCTAGCGCTAGCTTCATACAGTCTTGGTATTCACCACAACTTTGACCAGCACACTCACGATGATCAGGCTGCCTCTTGCGAGCTAGATGCGGTAAAATCTCCGAATAATCCGCTGACGCTTATGAATACCTATACGATCGATGGATCACCCCAGGACTATGAATTGAGCATAAGTGTGAGCATTCCTGATGATGTCGATGCCGGAGATTACCACTGCGCTTTCTCGGTTACAGACGTCACCGGCTGGCAAGGCCGCACCTCGATCGATATTAAAATTGCAGAATAGCAGCGTAACTACCCTTCTAAACTGAGTTTTTATTCCTAATTTTTGAGACAATTTGTCTCATTATGAAGAAACTCATTATCGCGGCTTGCCTATCGGCGGGCCTTGTCGTTCCAGTAGGTGCTCAACAATTAGAAAAAGACTTAAGCGCTGCGGTTTTTCGCAGTATTGGGCCTTTTCGCGGAGGGCGCGCTAACGGTGCGGCTGGTGTTGTAGGAGATCCACTCACCTATTATATGGCCACTACCGGAGGAGGCCTATGGAAGACCACCGACGCGGGTCACCGCTGGTTCAATATCTCTGACGGCTATTTTAAAACGGGTTCTATGGGTGCTGTAGCGGTCTCAGAGAGCCATCCGAATGTGGTGTATGCCGGAATGGGAGAGCACGCCCCTCGAGGGGTAATGACCTCTTACGGAGACGGGGTCTATAAGTCTACCGATGGCGGTAAGACCTGGAAGCATCTCGGACTCGCAGCGACCCGTCAAATCTCGCGTATAAGCATTCATCCCGATAATCCGGATATCGTTTTTGTGGCTGCTCAAGGGGCGCTAAATGGGCCTTCCAAAGAGCGCGGAATCTACAAGTCTACCGATGGGGGTAAAACCTGGCAACACACCCTGTTTGTGAATGAGTCAACAGGTAGCAGTGACTTGTCAATGGACATGCACAACCCCGATGTACTCTATGCTGCGATGTGGGATCACGATCGCAAACC
>JBJOGS010000013.1:0-7282 GCA_046048095.1 Bacteroidota bacterium | reverse complement strand
GTGAGTTAGAACCGAAGATCAAATCAACACGTGTCGCGGTGTAGCGCTCGGCTCCGCTTGTGCGGTCAGTTCCAACAAACGCATTGCTGTTGCCCTCAACGGCCTTCCACTCGGTGGCGATATCTAGCAGATTCACAAAGAAATCGTTAGTCAATACACCCACCTTGTCAGTGAAAACTCCGTGCTTCGAGTGCGCCGAGTTGGCGCCTAGAACGCGTAAACCTCCGACCAAAACAGTCATCTCGGGTGCGTTCAATCCTAAAAGCTGCGCCTTGTCAACAAGCCACTCTTCGGCTGGGCGATCAAGTGAAGAAGCCTTAGCAAAGTTGCGGAATCCGTCTGTCTTAGGCTCAAGCACGGCGAACGAATCAACGTCTGTCATGTCTTGAGTCGCGTCGGTACGTCCGGGAGCGAATGGAACCTCGATCGAAACTCCGGCGTCTGCGGCGGCTTTTTCAACGGCCGCGCATCCTCCAAGAACAATAAGATCGGCTAGCGAAACCTGCTTGCCTCCTGCAGCGTTGAATGCCGATTGAACGGCCTTAATCGCTGTAAGGTTGGCTGCTAAACGGTCAGGATCATTGGCCTCCCAGTATTTCTGAGGGCTCAAAGCGATGCGTGCTCCGTTGGCGCCTCCACGCTTGTCAGAACCTCTAAAGGTAGAGGCTGAAGACCAGGCAGTAAATACCAATTCAGAGACCGATAGGCCGCTAGCAAGTAACTTCGCTTTAAGGTCTTTGATCTCGGCAGCGCCGATCAGCTCATGGTTTACGGCCGGAACCGGATCTTGCCAAATCAATACTTCTTTCGGAACCTCTGGTCCTTGGTAATTAGAGATCGGCCCCATGTCGCGGTGTGTCAACTTGTACCAAGCACGCGCAAAAGCATCCGCAAATTCGGCAGGATTCTCGTGGAATCGCTTCGAAATTTTCAAGTAAGCCGGATCTTCTCTCAGCGCAATATCTGTAGTCGCCATCATAGGCGCGTGACGTTTGTTCGGATTGTGCGCATCAGGCACCGCATCGGCCGCCGCGCCGTTGGCGGGCTTCCACTGATAGGCTCCGGCTGGACTCTTAGTGAGCTCCCACTCGTATCCAAACAACGTGTCAAAATAGCTGTTATCCCACTGAATCGGGGTAGGCGTCCACGCACCTTCTAATCCCGAAGTGATCGTGTATTCTCCTTTTCCGGTGCCGAAGCTATTGGCCCATCCGAGCCCTTGTTGCTCGATCGGGGCACCTTCTGGCTCTGGACCTACGTGAGCGGTATCACCTGCTCCGTGGGTTTTTCCGAAGGTGTGCCCTCCGGCTACCAGCGCCACCGTCTCTTCATCGTTCATCGCCATGCGGGCAAAGGTCTCGCGAATGTCACGAGCCGCAGCGATTGGATCGGGCTTGCCGTTTGGCCCCTCAGGGTTCACGTAGATAAGCCCCATCTGAACGGCCGCAAGCGGATTGTCAAGCACGCGGTCACCTTGGTAACGCTTGTCGCCCAACCACTCGGTCTCAGGACCCCAATAGATATCTCCTTCGGGCTCGAATACATCAGCACGCCCACCTGAGAAACCAAAGGTGTCAAAGCCCATAGTCTCTAGTGCGACGTTACCTGCTAAAATCATCAGGTCAGCCCATGAAATTTTTTGTCCGTATTTCTGTTTAATCGGCCACAGCAGTCTGCGCGCCTTGTCTAGGTTACCGTTATCTGGCCAGCTGTTGAGCGGAGCAAAACGCTGTGTGCCCGAGCACGCACCACCGCGCCCATCGGCGATACGGTAAGTACCCGCACTGTGCCAAGCCATACGAATAAAGAAGGGGCCGTAATGCCCGTAATCGGCAGGCCACCAGTCTTGAGAGTCGGTCATCAGATTCACCAAATCTTGCTTAAGCGCATCGTAATCTACCGAGGCAAAGGCCTTTTTGTAGCTAAAATTTTTGAGCGGAACCGACTCGGCCGTGTTTTGGTGAAGCATCTTCAGATTGAGTTGCTCTGGCCACCAATCGGCGTTCGAGTAGCCTCCAACCGCAGTGTGACGGTGCTTGGCCGACATCACTGGGCATTTTTCTATTGAACCGTTTGAATCGTGATTGTGCATAGCGTTATAAAATTTTGCCTAAGTTACTATTTATGAGGCCTAAGACCTGTAAAAAGAGATTGTTAATGGTGATCTAATTATAGTTTTTGTCTATGTTAAATACTATAGCTAGAGATTTTTTCTATTTAGAGGCTGCCATAACGGCTTCTGCCGCGGCTCTGCCGCTTTGCATCGCCGCATTCAACGATGGATACAAGGTATAGTCGCCCGCAAAAAAGCGATGTCCGTCGCGCGTTACCTCGGCAGAAGCCTTCATCGGCGTTTGCGCCGGCAGCGCACGTTTCACCGTAAAGATTTTTACCGCCTTACCCACGGCGATTCCGCAACGTTCAAGCAACTCTTGACGCGCGGCATACTCTAGCTCGGCATGACTCATTTCTGTTTGGCCGACTAGGGTTATCGAGAGCAGTCGCTCTTCACCTGACTGCAGCACATGCATGTTATTCACGTAATCGGCGTACGGAATAAGGCCTATGGTATCAGAGAGGCCGAGCAGCAGTTTCTCATCGGCCTCTTCAATGGTGAAATAGGCATTGACGCATCCGTTGAACGACTTCGCTGCTTTTAGCGGAGGATGCGTTTGAATCACTGCCTTATACTGCTTGTCGTCCTCTCCGTCAAAAGGCTGGTTCAGCCTCAGCTCACTGCGATCAAGGCGCGAAGCCAGTAACTCGGGCAAGCGCTGAATTCCGTCTCGCACTAGCGCCGCGTGACCCAGTGCAAAATGATGAAAGACGAATTCAAAATGCTTGAACGAGGTTTTGAGTCCACTTTCTAAAAAGATGCCGCTATAAAAAGGCTTAAAGAATAGCTCGATAAAGCGATCTGAGTATCGCTCGCCCAGGTAATCGATCGTTGATTGTTCATGCGACTGGCTAAAAATGGCTTCGGGGGTAGTGCGCGACAACCGCTTCTGCTCTTTGAGCAGGGTAAGCTTGTCACTTAGAGTGGCCACCGAAGAAAAAAGCGTAGAGCGCAAAAAGCTAAGGTCACGCAGGGCATCACCGATGCGGTGCGGTTCGGGTTGCTCGAAAATTAGCGCTCCGGGCTTAAACAATTTGAGATCTAATGCACTTAGCACGTCGTACCGTTTAAGTTCGGCGTAGTTGGTAAGTAAAACTTGAAATCCGTGATCTAAAGCGAAATCGTGATAGCGCTCTGAAGTCAGTCGCCCTCCAACATGAGAAGCAGACTCGTAAATCACCACAGAGAAACCTCGCTGTTCTAGCTCGAGGGCGGCGATAAGGCCACTCATGCCTGCGCCTACAACAGCCACCTTATCAGGTGAAACCATAAACGAAAGGTTGAATTAGACGGTCGGAACGTTCTTGATGCGTTTCTCGATCTTCTGCTTTTTCGCAGTGACCCGCTTCATCCAATCCATTAAATCAGGATCCTTTGAATTCTTATAAACTTCGTTAATGGCCAGAACCAACGACTTACCTTCACGCGATGCCTTAACACGGTCACTGGTACTCATGTGACTCATCGCTAAGTTCTCATACGCTTCAGCTTGTTCAATCAGTTCTTCTATATTGTTGTTCATTGTTTTGAGAGATTTGTTAAACAAATATGCTTTAAAAAAGTCAATTTGTCTAAGCAGCAGGGCAAATATTAGGAAAAGATTAAGAAAAACCTAATCCATGCCCACTTCTAACTATGTTAAAGTATTGAAATTCACTAGATTGAACGAGCGTATCGCGAATACAGCTCGTCTGAGAAATGGCCAATTATAACGAGGCGTTCAGCGCCTCGTATTCTTCAGTTATTGCCTCCCAGCGCTGCATGGCCTGCTCGAGAGAACGCTTCATTTCGTTGTACCGATCGAGAAACTTTGGGTCGGCCACCGTCTGGTCGTAATTCAATAGCAGCTTCTGATCGGCATCGCTTATCTTTTGTTCGTAATCTGCAATCTCTCGCTCAACACTCTTCAGTCGATTCTGCACATTCTTCAACTGCTTTTGTTGCTGATAGTCTACAGGCTTTTGGGGCTCTTGCACCTTACTTTTTGAGGCAGCAGCAACAGCATTCTTTTCGGGCTGTCGCTTTTCAATGGCCCTGAAGTCATCCACCTTGCGTTGTTCAAGATAAAAGTCAATGTCTCCGAGGTACGGCTTTATTCGGTGGTCTTTAAATTCAAAGACCTGTGAGCTTAACCCTTGCAAGAAATCGCGGTCGTGAGAGACCACAATCAACGTACCGGCAAAATTGAGCAAGGCCTTTTTGAGCACCTCTTTTGATCGCATGTCCAAGTGGTTCGTCGGCTCATCCATGACCAGCACATTAAAGGGCTGCAAGAGCAGTTTTGCCAAGGCGAGGCGGTTACGCTCGCCCCCTGAGAGCACCTTTACCTGTTTTTCAACATCATCGCCCTGAAATAAAAAGGCCCCCAATATATCACGCACCTGAGCGCGGTTGGTTTCGTTCGCGGCGTCGATCATCGTCTGCAACAGGGTCTTGTCTTGATCGAGGTATTCGGCTTGATTTTGGGCAAAATATCCGATCTGAACGTTGTGTCCTAGCTTCAATTCGCCTTGGCAATCAAGCTCACCGACAATAATTTTAGCAAGGGTTGACTTTCCCTGGCCGTTTTGACCCACAAAAGCCGTTTTACTCTGACGCTCTAACAGAAAAGAAACGTCTTTAAGCACCTGCTTGTCTCCGTAAGACTTAGAAACCCCTTGCAAGTCAAGCACCACCTTTCCGGGCTGAATAGAAACTGGAAAGCGCACATTCATCACGGCGGTATCTTCAGTGTCGACCTCAATGCGATCAATTTTGTCAAGCTTCTTGATCAGCGATTGGGCCATAGAGGCTTTAGAGGCCTTAGCCCTGAACTTTTCTATGAGGCGCTCAGTCTGTTCAATTTGCTTTTCTTGATTCTTCTGAGCACTGAGTTGCTGTTCACGTATCTCTTCGCGCAGGGCCATGAAGGCCGAGTAGGGCTTTTTATAGTCGTAGATGCGCCCTAGTGAGATTTCTATGGTGCGGTTCGTGACGTTGTCTAAGAACATCCGGTCGTGCGATACAATCACCACGGCACCCGGATAGCTCGTCAAAAACTGTTCAAGCCAAAGAATCGATTCGATGTCCAGGTGGTTGGTGGGCTCATCGAGCAATAGCACATCGTGCTTTTGCAAAAGCAACTTGGCGAGCTCAATGCGCATGCGCCATCCGCCCGAGAAGGTATCCGTGAGCCGATTGAGGTCTTCACGCTTGAAGCCCAAACCAAAGAGCACACGCTCGGTGTCTCCTTGATAATTGTATCCACCCAAGATCTCGTAACGGGCTCCAAGATCACTTACGGCTACCATGAGATCGTGGTACCCGCTGCTCTCATAATCAGTGCGCTCTGCAAGGGCTTGATTGACCCGATTCATCTCGTGCTCTACCTTTAGAATCTCTTCAAAGGCTTGGTAAGATTCTTCAAGTACGGTGCGGCCCTCGACAAAATCGATGTCTTGGCGCAAGATGCCGATACTGACCTCTTTATCTGTAGCCAACACCCCCTCGTCCAGTTCGAGTTGGCGAGAAAGCACTTTTAGCAAGGTGGACTTTCCGGCGCCATTTTTTCCGATAAGCCCTACGCGGTCACCTCCGCTGAGCTTAAAGCTTACGCCTTGAAACAAATAAGATCCAGAAAAGGCAATGGCCCCGTTGTGCACGTTTAACATGGGCGCAAATATAACAATCTTATACCCCTATTAGTCAGGTAACCTCAGTTACAATTCGTAGCTTTCAAGGCGCGTATATTTACCGTTAGAAAACCCGTCCATAATGTTTCGCAAAGGCCATAAACTCTACAGTATTTTGAACGGAACTTGTCCAAAGTGCCACGCTGAGAGCATGTATAAACACGCCAACCCTTACCGCATCGGATCGGTCTATGATATGCACGAGCGCTGCTCGGTGTGTCATACGAAATACAAAATCGAGCCTTCGTTCTTTTACGGCGCCATGTATGTGAGCTACGGACTTGGAGTCGCAATCGCCGTGGCCGCGTTCATCATCAGTTTTGTGTTTCTTGGCACGAGCATGGCAGTTGCTTTCTTTAGCATCATGGGGGCCCTTGTGCTGCTCATGCCACTAAATATGAGACTCGCCCGAAATATCTGGATTAGCTTCTTTATTCATTATGATCCTGAGGCGGCTCAAAACGCGCGGCAAAACGCTGAATAGTTAAGTAATCGTCGAGCGGCGTGCCCTCAAACAGATTGCGGTAGAGCGCTTTGGCGGCATAAGGAGCGATCATCACCCCTCTTGAACCCAATCCGTTCAGTACCTGCAACACAGGATACTGCGGATGTTGCCCGACCAGCGGTTTTCGATCAGAGACGCTTGGACGTACTCCAGCCACGTGTGCTACCACCTCAAAATCCACTTTTAAAAAGCGCTTGAGCCGCTCAAGTAAATAGCCCTTTGCGGCATCAGTAGGATGGTTATTCAACTGGTGGTTGTCGTAGGTGGCTCCGACCCGGTAATAATGGTCACCAAGAGGGATCACAAAAACCGATGACTTTACCACCGATTGCAACTGTAATTTAGGGGCGTAAATGGTCAGCAGTTCGCCTTTAGAACCTTGAAGTGGAAGGTAGTTGAAGTACGGATTTTGCTTGAGCCCAAAGCCCTCTGCGAAAACGACATACTTGGCCTCAAACTGCTTGTAAGTTGCAGTGGAAGCGGCTAATTTCAATTGGGCATAGTCAAAGCGCTCACTCACCAAATGGTCTTCAGATTTCAGCCATTGGGTATAGGCCTTTCGAAAAGCAGCCGTGTCTACCCGTCCGGTCTCTAACACCTTAGCCAGTTTAAAAGGGGCGCTCACCGCAGCATTTGGGCTATCTACAAACTCTTCGAGCATGAAACGACTGTACCCCTTTCGGTCTCTGGATTCAAACCAGCGATTCTGTTCGGCAGCATCGTGTAAGATACGCAGCACTTCTTGCTTGTAGTCAAAAGTTACGCCGAGCCGGGTCTCGATGTTGCGGTAAAATGGCATGGCAATATCGAGCTGCTCAGCCGCATTCACCGCCAGGGTAAATCGTTTAAGAATGAGCGGATTGTACAGTCCGCCCGCCACTTCAGAGGCTTGTTGCGAGTCGTCACTAATGATCTTGAAACTGCGCCCATTTTGATAGAGGGTCTCTGCAAAGGACAATCCGGCGAGGCCCGAGCCGACAATCAGGCAGT
>JBJOGS010000012.1:0-6088 GCA_046048095.1 Bacteroidota bacterium | reverse complement strand
GACCAGAACATTAAACGATTCAATCGCTCGTGTGAACGCCTGGCGATTCCAACGATTGATGAAGAGGCATTCTTAACTTCACTTCGCACGCTGATCGCCCTTGATCGCAACTGGATTCCTGAAGAAGAAGGAAGCTCGTTATATGTTAGGCCGTTTGTATTTGCCACTGAAGCGGCGATCAAAGCCAATCCTTCTATGGCCTATCGCTTTTGTATTATCTGTGCTCCTGTAGCATCCTATTTCAGCGAAGCGATTGCCGTGAAAATTGAAGAGCGCTTCTCGCGTGCTGCACCCGGAGGATTCGGTTACGCAAAGGCCGCTGGCAATTATGCAGGTCAATTTTATCCGACCGAATTAGCCAAAGCAGAAGGCTATCAACAAGTCATTTGGACCGATGCGTTAACCCATCAATACATCGAAGAGGCAGGAACGATGAATATCTTCGTTCGCTTTGGAGACACTCTTGTCACCAGCCCTATTTCAGACACGATCTTAGATGGAATCACAAGAAAGAGTATGATTCAATTGTGCAAGGACCTCTCTATTAAGGTTGAAGAGCGACCCATAGCGGTTCAAGAACTACTCGACGGATTTCAAAATGGCGAGCTCATCGAGCTATTTGGAGCTGGAACGGCCGCTGTGGTCAGTGAAATTAAGAGCTTTGGTTACCGAGGCGTAAACTATGGCCTGGATGCGGCGGATGATTCTTATGGAGCTCGTTTAAAAAAGGCACTTACCGATATACAACGCAACCGCGCTGAAGACATTCATCAGTGGCGCTACCCCATAAAGGCTGATGTTTAGCACAGGTCAACTCATTTTTGCAGCACTATTTGTGGTGGGTTTTATCAGCCTAATTGCGCTAGCCTACCAAAAAGACAGGGCCCTACATCAACGCTACTTTAAGGGTGCCCGATGGGTGCTCGTCGCATTTATCGCTTTTGTGGCAATTTTAAGTGCCTTGAAGGCTTTATTGCGGCCATGAACTCGAGCTGGGCCTATATCCTAGTTTTTCTTGGAGGAGGTGCCGGAAGCATGGCGCGATTCTTACTTTCTCAGCTCTTTCATCGAGCAAATTCTGCCTTTCATTGGGGAACTTTTAGTGCGAACATGGTCGGTTGCTTCTTGATCGGATTGCTTATCCCACTCTTATCCAAGCCTGCTCAATCCCCGTTAGTACTGTTGACGGTAGCCGGATTTTGCGGTGGCTTCACCACCTTTTCTACCTTTTCTTGGGAAAGCCTTAAACTACTCGAAAAGCACGGTTTTGGCCCTTACCTACTTTATGTGGGGCTCACCGTTCTTGCTGGAGTGGCACTCACCTTTGGCGGATACCGCATAGCACTTCAAGTGCTGAGGGCTTAATTCTTCTTTTTTCCTAAGTACTTATTTTTTAGGACCTAAAAATTAGGATCCCACAACTTTGTGTTTGCTTTTATTGAATTTTATTAAATGTTTTTAGAAAAACACTGTAAATAATCTGTTAAAAAAGTTTATACACTACGTTTATCTCATAAATTTTAAAAAATCAATGAAAAAAATTGAAGCAATCATTCGTAAGTCAAAATTTGACGAGGTGAAAAAGGCACTTCACGATGTAGGCGTGGTGTTTTTCAGCTATTGGGACGTTACCGGAGTGGGTAACGAAAAACAGGGGCACGTGTATCGGGGCGTCGTCTACTCGACTTCAGACATTCAGCGTCGCTATTTATCTATTGTGGTTAGTGACGATTTTGTTGAAACCACTGTAAATACCATTATGGAAACCGCCAAAACAGGAAATGTAGGCGACGGTAAAATCTTCGTTTCTAGTATAGAGGAAGCCTACCGCATTCGCACAGGTGAAAGCGGATACGAAGGAATAAACTAAGTCATTAATCATCAACTAAACATCATGGAAACAGCTCTTTTTACCGCTAACAATATCTGGATGATGCTCTGCACAGGGCTCGTCTTCTTTATGCACCTAGGCTTCTCGTTTCTCGAAATCGGCCTTACGCGTCAAAAGAATACGATAAACATTCTCTTTAAAAACATTTTCATCATTACGGTTGGCCTTTTGCTCTACTACGTTGGAGGTTTTAACCTCATGTACCCCGGCTTCGAAGATGGAGACCTTGGCTTGCTCAAATTCGCTGGATTCGGAATTGACGCCCCCGAAGGCGGAATGACACCAGCCTATGCTGATGGCGGATACACCTGGTGGACTGATTTTCTCTTCCAGGGAATGTTTGCCGCAACCGCAGCCACCATCGTTTCTGGTGCGGTGGCAGAGCGGATAAAGCTTCAATCTTTTTTCATATTCACTATCATTTATGTGGGGATCATCTATCCGATTGCCGGTTCATGGCAATGGGGAGGTGGATTTCTCTCAACCCTTTCTTACGGAGAAGCTGAAGGCTTCTATGACTTTGCAGGATCTACCATTGTTCACTCTGTAGGTGGATGGGCGGCACTCATCGCGGTTTATTTACTAGGCCCTCGAATTGGAAAATACAACGAAGATGGCAGTGCAAACGCCATCACCGGGCACAGTATGCCCTTCACCACCGCAGGGGTTTTAATTCTTTGGCTAGGATGGTTCGGATTCAATGGCGGCTCTGTATTATCTGCTGACCCTGAACTCACCTCTTTAACACTGGTTACGACTTCCTTGGCTGCTGCTGCCGGAGGAGTTTCAGCATTTCTAATCGCCTATATACGCTTTAAAAACTTAGATCTTACTATGTTTCTCAATGGAATATTGGGAGGTCTTGTAAGTATAACCGCCGGAGCAGACCAGATGAGTCCAGACCAGGCTATTCTTATTGGAGTCATTGGTGGTGCACTTATTGTCTTCGCCGTGTCTTTCCTGGACAAGTTAAAGTTAGACGATCCTGTAGGTGCCATCGCCGTTCACTTGGGCACCGGAATTTGGGGAACATTAGCCGTAGGAATATTCGGAGCTAAGGCCTCAATAGATCAATTGCTCGTGCAGCTAGCAGGAGTGGGATCTGTTGCCCTATTTTGTTCGGGATCTGCCTTTCTCATCATTTTCACCATAAAGAAAACTATGGGCATTCGCGTTAACCGTGAAGAAGAGATCGAGGGGCTTGACATACACGAGCACGGCATGGATGCCTATCCCGACTTCAGACTTAACCAACATTAATCATCAATTAGGGGCGCGTAACAGCGCCCCTTTTTATTCACTCTTAAAACGACTCGTCATGAAAAACACCACACTCCTTACATTAGGTCTTACCCTGTTTATTTCCTTTTTAACCCCCCTTAGCGCGCAAGAAAAACCCAGTTTTAACCTCTCAGGCTCAGTAGACACCTACTATAGAAGCAGTGAGTATACTCCAGGAACTTCGTTTGCCAATTTGCCCGGCTTTTCATTGGGTATGGCTAACCTCATTTTTTCATATGAAGGCGAAAAACACGGGTTTGTAGCTGATCTAGTTTACGGTCCACGCGGTGAAGAAGCGGTATTTAATTCAGTCGGATCTTCAAACATTATCAACCAATTGTACGTCTATTATGAACTAGGTGAAGGGGTTACCGCCACCTTCGGAAACTTCAACACTTTCTTAGGTTATGAGGTCATTTCTCCAACGGCCAACTTCAATTATTCAACCTCATACATGTTCTCATACGGACCCTTTTCGCACACCGGTTTAAAGCTCGACTTCAGTCTAACCGATGACATCTCGGCAATGGTTGGCGTAATGAATCAAACAGACTTCACCGATGCAAACCGTGACAGCAGTGGTATCGCCTTTGACAGCTACATGTTTGGAGCACAATTAGGCATTTACGGCCAATTCTTTAATCTGTTGGCAGGAGAAGACTACACCCAAATTGACTACACTGGCGGATTTGATTTGAACGACGCCTTTTATCTTGGAATCAACGCCACTCATGCAAGCCTTGACGGTGACAACTCGTTTTCAGGTATAGCTCTTTACCCTCAGATCGACCTATCAGACAGTTACGCCCTGGGATTAAGAGGTGAACTTTTTAACGATAAGGGCGCCGGAATACTAGATGAAGGCGGAGAATTTGACAATACCTCTCTAACCTTGACTGGAAGTTTTAATTCTGGCAACTTTACCTTTAAGCAAGAATTCAGATTAGATACAGGCTCTAGTACATTTTACAACACTAGCAGCGGATCAACAGATAATCTGTCAGCATTCATAGTCGCCGCGATTTACAGCTTTTAACCGCTACCTGAATGCCAAATACTTCATTAGAGCGCTGCCATAGAAGCAGCGCTCTAATCTATTTTGAACAGCAAATCGAACTTCTTCTCGCCAGCCTCTACAGCTACCGATAGTGTATTTACCGGCGGAACCAAGGCGCAGACGTATTTAGGATTATAGGCACAATAAGGATTGTAGGCTTTATTAAAATCAATACGGACAGTATCTGCCAAGGGATATTTAAGGTCGATGTACCTTCCGCCCCCATAGGTACTCACCCCACTGGTGACATCAAAAAAGGGCAGAAAAAGATAATCGTCTTGGGGATCAACCGCTCGGTATACCTCTAAAACCTGGGATTGTCCCTTTAAGTTAAAATATAAACGCCCATAGACTACCTCTTCTATCGTTGAATTTAAGGTAGTGGGCATTGTGATGACCTCTTTAGAAAAAGAAGGCTCAAAGCGTGTCTCAACGATAAAAGCGCTGTCTGGGGTAAAAAAATCCAATTGTTGAAAAACGGTTTTTTCTTTTGGTCTTAGAGGGCTTGTGGCTCCTTTAAAGGTTTCATTCTTATGCATCTGCCACTCGTACGCCTCACGCAAGACCACCGGGACGCTGTCTAAAAGAATCCGAGACTGGGCTTCATGGTAGCGTTTCTCGCCGCATGAGACAAGAAAGAAAATGATACTAATGAGGGTGAATTGACGCATTTCGAACCACTTGAGAAAGCACAATGTGAGTACGTGTTTCTCCATACGAAATTAGTAAATCTATAAGCTTTTCAAGGTGGCGCTGATCCGTCAGAACCACCTCCATAATAATATTTTCATTTCCGGTGACGCGGTAGCAATTTCTTATTTCTTTTAGTGAAGAGACTCGGGCAAGAAATGGCTTCAGCATTCCGACAAATGCGCGCAAATGAATAATGGCGTGCAACGGATAACCCATTAGATTAGGATCGAGTTGAATACCATACCCACGTATCACCCCCTGATCTTCAAGCTTTCGAACGCGCTCACCCACAGCCGCAGAGCTCAATCCCACTTCAGCACCCATCTTAGTATACGACATGCGCGCATTTTTTTGAAGCAATAGAATCAGTTGTTGATCAATCGTGTCTAACATCAGTTATTAATAAATTTTAACTAAAAATACTTAAATTTTAATGTAAAAAAGATATTTAACTTTAAATAATATATTCTCATGGTCCGATCTTAGATTAATTTCGGGGCATGAGGTTTTCAGAAAAATTTTACCAAGAAACGCTCTCGCTATGCGAGATTACTGAGCGCGTGAAATTTTCTGAAGCACATTTAAAAAGACCTACAGCGCTTACAGCCGAAATCACTCACCAACTGATAGAAGACTCGATTCTACTTAAAAATAGTGTCTATGAAGCGCTCTATGACCAGACCTCAGAAAAACACCATTTCTCTCTGATTCGATTGGCGATGATTTTGGCAAAAAACTTACAATCTTACTTGAGAGGATTAGAATTCGATCACGCTATCAACAGAGAATACCTCAGACGCTCAAGGCGGTCCTTAAGAATTTATCGGCGTATTCTACTGAGCAATTATAACCTCTGGGGGGCGCAACTTAATTAGAGCGGGTTTTCAAAAAACCTAGTGTGGTCTGATTGAAGATCAGCGGCTGTTCAACGTTCACGACATGCCCACAACGCGCAACCACCTCTAGAGTGGCGTTCACCTGATGCTTCAGTAATTCCCGAATAGGAGGCAAGAACAAATAATCTTCTTCACCCATCACATAAAGCGTTGGTATATCGACATTTACACTACGGTACAAACGCAGTAAGGGGTTCAACTCTGCAGTGAGCTTGAACCACTTTAAAAACTCTTTTTGATATAACTTTTTAGCTTCCCTAACAAAGAGGT
>JBJOGS010000011.1:0-27952 GCA_046048095.1 Bacteroidota bacterium | reverse complement strand
TAAGATTATGTCACAAAAGATACTCTTTTTCGCCTTGTTTCTAGGGCTAAATCTCAATGCGCAGCAGAACAATAAGGTTTTTCTCATCACCCTAGACGGATACCGATGGCAAGAGCTTTTTAATGGAGCAGATTCGCTATTAGTCGCTAATAAAGACTATGTTTCGAATACAGACGAACTCACTCGTTTATTCTGGAGGCCGACTGCCGATGCACGTCGCCAAGCCCTTACCCCCTTTATCTGGGGCACCGTGGCTAAAATTGGTCAACTTCATGGCAACCGTGCCAGCGGAAGCAAGGTCAACCTGACCAACGGTATGTGGTTCTCTTATCCGGGCTACAACGAGATTCTTACAGGGAGGGCAGATGACCAGCGCATCAGCAGCAACGATAAACTCCCAAACCCTAATACCACGGTTCTAGAGCAGTTTGTTCACGAGCGTAAGTCTGCTCATAAGGTGGCTGCCTTTGGAAGCTGGGATGTATTCGATTTTATCGTCAACGAACAGCGCTCAGGGGTCTATACCAATAGCGGATTTGATCTGTCTACTGACCTTCCGCTTTCTGCAAATGAAGAATTGCTCAATGAATTACAGCCACAGATTCCAAGCCCATGGGGCAGCGTGCGCCTTGACGGATTCACGCATCAATACGCGAAAGAATACCTGAAGAAGCACTACCCTGATTTGGTCTTTATCTCGTATGGTGAGACCGACGATTTCGCTCATGACGGAGATTATGAGGCCTATCTGAAAGCAGCACACAACACGGATAAGCTCATCGAAGATTTGTGGAGTTTTGTTCAGAATGACGTCTATTACAAAGACCAAACCACTTTTATCATCACCACAGATCACGGTAGGGGTACACTGCCTTTAGAAACTTGGAGAGACCATGGCAACTCGATTCAAGGGGCAGATCAAACCTGGCTGATCCTCTTCGGAAATGAGGTGGCACCTCTTGGAGAGGTGATAAAATCTGAGCAGCTCTTTACGAATCAAGTAGCCCCAACCGTGCGTCAATTGTTGGGCTTGACTCAAGTTATTGGTGAGGGTTATGGGAGTCCTTTGCAGTTGAAATAGCTTGCTTAGTTTTGTGACTTCAAAAGTATCGTTCATGGTTGGGGTTATTAGGGCTTTTATTCTTAGTTTTTTTGGGTTAGGACCAATACTGCTTTGGGCTCAATCAAATCCGGACACCCTATCCACTCAATTATTAGACGAGGTCGTAGTGAGCGGCAGGATCGCTGATAGCTACCGCGACTTCTCAAAATCAATCCAGGTCATTAGCAGTGCAGAGATCGCCCAAAGCGGAGCGATTCATCTCGTTGATTTTTTACAAAGCGTGGTGGGTCTTGATGTGCGAAGAAGAGGCGTAGGGCCTACCCAGGCTGATCTTAATTTAAGAGGGGGTAGCTTTGATCAAACCCTACTCTTGATCGACGGTATTGCTCTTGAGGATGCTCAAACGGGTCACCACCTATCAAATTTCTTTCCGCCCATAGCGCTCATAGAACGCATTGAGATTGTGCGAGGTTCAGCGGCGAGAATCTTCGGGCAAAATGCTTTTTCTGGCGCCATTAATATCATTACCAAAACGAGCGTGGAGTCTACGCTTCAGGTTCAGCTGAATGGCGGATCGTTTGAAACCACAGGAGCCGAGATCATTGCGGGTCATCAGACTGCCAATACCCGACTGCTCGCTCAAGCTTCAAGTTTAGGCTCTGCCGGCTATCGCTACAACACGGATTTTACTCAAAGACAGTACCTGGTATCTCTTTCTCAAGGATCTGCTGAAAATGCGCTGAGGGTATTGGGATTCTTTTCGCCACGAAAATTTGGTGCCAACGGATTTTATGCCAGCCCTTCGGCTGTAGATCAATACGAAGAAACCCAAGCTAGCTTGATTGCGATTACCAAGCGCATTACACAGAACAATACGCGAATCACCCCAAGAATCTACTGGAGAAGAGGGCAAGACATGTATGAGTTTGTTCGCGATCGGCCTGATATCTACCGCAATATGCATATCACGCATAAAGTGGGAGCAGCTGTGGATATGAGTCACGAGTCTAAGATCGGAACGAGCGGACTGGGCGTCGATGTGTCTCGAAGCAGCATCCAAAGCAACAATCTCGGAGAACGTTCACGAGACATTGTCAATCTATTTGCAGAGCAACTCATCCGATTAGGGGATGGCACCTTAGATGTCACCCCAGGCCTTGTGTATACCTATGTCTCTGACTTTGGATCTAAGGTGTTTCCGGGAGTTGAAATTGGAGCTCCTCTAGGCGCGGCTTATCGCACCTATATCAACTGGGGCACCACCTTCAGGGTACCCACCTTTACCGACCTGTACTATGCAGACCCCACTACTTTAGGAAATGAAAATCTCGTCGCTGAGAGCGCTACTTCTTTGGAGTGGGGATTGCGCTATTCCCAACAAAAAGTAAGCGCATCCGCTGTGGTGTTCTCTCGAAAATCAACCAACCTCATAGATTATGTAAAAGAGAACGAGGCTGAAAAGTTTCAAGCTCAAAACATTCAAGAACTGCAAACATCCGGGGTAGAGTTATCTTTCGATCGTTTAGCAGATAGCAGTCAAGCTCTTGCTCTTGGGTACGGTTTGAGCTACACCTATATGGCACAGCGTCTCAGTGAAGAGGCCGCTGCCTTCTCGCGTTATTCGATAGATAACGACTTAAAACATCAACTGATGGTGCGATTAAATGCGGCTATGAGTACGAAGCGCAATGCAGATTTCAACCTCCGCTACATTGAGCGCACTTCAGGCCGTACCTATACCGTTTTGGATGCCCACCTGTCTCAACAATTGGGCAGCTTTAGACTTCAGGCATCTCTAAATAACCTGCTCAATCAATCCTATTGGGAGACCAGTTTTATTCCGATGCCTGGCAGAAATGTGAGTTTCTCTTTACGCTATTCGCTGTGAGGCTTACCACCTTAGTCCTTTAAGGTAGCGAGAAGCGTCACCAATGTTTTCGATGGGCTCAGGCGCAAAATCGTGCTCGATGAAGAAGTGTTCTGCACCGTGAGCACTCGCGGTCTCAACGATAGCATCAATGGGGATCACCCCTGACCCGGCCGAGACTAGTTTTGGAAACAAGGCCATCCATTCAGGTGCCGTAGATCCGGCCCCTTCAAAATAGGTCAGCTCTTTCATGTCTTTCAAATGAAACATCTTGTAACGACCTGAGTGTTTTTGAATAAGTTCGATGGGGTTTGCCCTTCCGGCCACCGTCCAAAACACATCCATTTCTAGAAAAACAAGTTGGGGGTCAGTGCCGTCAAAGATGAGGTCGATCGGCTTGATTTGTTGTTCATTAGGGATCAGACCGTATCCGTGATTGTGATAGGCAAAAGCAATCCCTTCACTTTTGGCCGCCGCTCCAATAGCATTGAAGCGCTCTGCAATGCGTTTGTAATCGTCTAGGGTGCTGCGTTCAGATTCAGGAATGGCAGGCAACACCACATACTTTGCTCCTAAGGTGTTTGCTGCCTCTGCGAGTGCCCCCATGTTTCCTTCAAGTGTGTAAAGGTCGGTATGCATTGATGGTACTGAGATGTTGTATTTCTTTAGTAAGGCTTGAAACTCTTTCACCTCTAATCCTAGAAAACCACTTATGTCAAAACCGAGTTGAGGAGTGAGCGCCTTCCATGAGGCCTGATTTTTTGCATCAGAGAAGGTATAGGGTCCATAGGTTTCAAATTCTTGGATACCCAGCTCGGCCAAAGTCGCAATGCCTTGCTCGACATTTTCTTGAAACAGGCGTGGCGCGCTGAAAAGGCCCAATCCTACCTTTTTAATTTTTTGAGATTGAAGCATGGATGCGCTCAATGAAGGCGCCATTCCTAGACTCAAACTCAATGCCGAGACCTGCTGGATAAATGTTTTTCTATTCATGGTACAGATTAAATTTTGTTCGTGTTAGGTGTTTTAGAAAGGTATAAAATATTGAAATGCCTTCATGTTAAAGAGATAATGATATGAAAACCAAGGTTTGGCATGGTTTTGGCTAGCTTTGCAGCGTGCATGTGAAATCAATGTTGTTATTCATAGGTACTAAAACGATTTTGAATGAATAGAAAAGTTCTTTTACCGCTTCTTGGTGTCTTACTTGTGGTTTTGGCTCTCTTTATTGCCTCACAATTGGTAAGCTCAAACACTACACCCCAAGCCCCTGTTGAGAAAACTGTTAAATCGGTGGTCGCTAGCGAGGCACAACCCCAGACACTTCCGATTACTCTGACGAGTAATGGACGTCTTATAGCGAAACGACGCGTTGAGTTGTTTGCTGAAGTTCAAGGAGTGTTGCTTTTAAAAGAGCGTCCGTTTAGAGCGGGTCAGCGCTACCAGAAGGGCGACACTATTATTGCAATGGATAATACTGAGTTTAAGGCCTCTGTTCAATCGGCGAAAAGTAATTTTCTAAACACCCTGAGCACCACTTTGGCAGATATTGCTTTGGATTATCCTGAGGTCTATGAAAAGTGGAAGTCTTATGTATCGTCCTTTGACCTAAATAAAGAGACCCCTGTTCTTCCTGAATTTGATAGTGAGAAAGAGCGCTTTTTTATCTCGGGCAGAGGGATTATAAATGCGTACTATAATGTGGTTAATCTTGAGACCAGGCTCTCAAAATTTGTGATTCAGGCTCCTTTCAATGGGGCATTGTCGGCGGCTTCGGTAACAGAGGGTACCCTGATTCGATCTGGTCAGAGCCTAGGGACGTTCATCGAAGGTGGACATTATGAAATTGAAATACCGATAGCGGCTTCTTATGCTTCTTTCATTGCTTTAAATAAAAAGGTAAGCCTGTCGCTTCTTGATGATTCACAGCTGTTTGAAGGCCAGGTGGTTCGAGTGAATCCGGCTATTGATCAAGAAACACAGATGATTTCAGTGTTTGTTGCAGTTTCGAGCGATCAACTCAAAGAGGGACAATACCTAAAGACAATTCTTGAGGTAAACTCGGTGGATGATGCGATTGAAATTGATCGCAGCTTATTGCTAGACTCAAAAGAAATTTTTGTCATCCGTAATGGAGCATTAGACCTCATTTCAGTACATCCAGTACATTACAATGAAAGTTCGGTTATTCTTCAAGGGGTGAAAGCCGGAGAGATCGTATTGGCAAAACCCTTACCTGGGGCACAAAAAAACATGCCTGTAAACGTCATTGCCCCTTAACCGCGGCCCGCTCATGAAGAAAATAATAGAGTATTTTATCAAGTACGAGGTTGCGGTAAACATCGTGATTATTGCCTTTGTACTGTTTGGATTGATCGGCGCTTTTTCGCTTAAATCATCGTTTTTTCCGCTCTCTGAATCTAAGATCATCACTATTTCGGTAACCTACCCTGGGGCCTCTCCTCAAGAGATTGAAGAAGGGGTGGTGTTAAAGATTGAAGACAATCTAAAAGGCCTTCAAGGGATCGATCGAGTGACTTCGACCTCTCGAGAGAATTCGGGAAGCATCAATGTCGAGATTGAGAAAGGGCGAGATATTGATTTCATGTTGTTAGAGGTGAAGAATGCCGTTGATCGCGTACCGAATTATCCCACGGGCATGGAGCCTTTAGTGGTTTCTAAACAAGAGGTAGCGCGTCAAACAATTAGTTTTGCTATTAGTGGTGAAGCCATTCCTTTATCCGTTTTAAAACAGGTAGGCCGTCAAGTTGAAAATGATTTAAGAGCCATTGATGGTATTTCTCAGATTGAGATCGCCGGATATCCAGAAGAAGAAATTGAGATTGCACTTGATGAAAACCAGCTGCTGGCATACAATCTCAGCTTTTCAGAGGTAGCTCAAAAAGTAGCCTCTAGTAACCTTTTAATTACCGGAGGAACCATCAAGACCGATTCAGAAGAGTACTTGATTCGTGCAAATAATAGATTGTATTATGCCGACGAACTCTCTTCGATCGTGGTCAAAGCGCTGCCTGATGGACGTAAATTGATGCTTTCAGATATCGCCGCAGTTCGCGACCGATTTTCAGAGACCCCCAACGCCACCTACTTTAATGAAAATCGAGCTATTACGGTCACGGTCACTTCAACCAATACCGAAGACCTGATCGGTGCGGCCGAGGCCGTTAAAGCCTACATCGCAGATTACAACGCTCGCTCTTCAAATGTGAGGTTAGACATTGTCAATGACCTTTCGACCACCTTGGTGCAGCGTACCGAACTATTGACCGAGAATGCCATTATGGGAATGATTTTGGTGTTGGTCTTTTTATCCATGTTCTTGAACACTCGACTCGCGTTTTGGGTGGCCTTTGGGCTTCCTGTCGCCTTCTTGGGAATGTTTATAATCGCGCCATTTGCAGGGGTCACTATTAATGTGCTCTCTCTTTTCGGTATGATCATAGTTATCGGAATCTTAGTCGATGATGGGATTGTCATTGCAGAGAATATCTATCAGCACTACGAAAAAGGAAAGACTCCTGTTCGGGCTGCCATTGATGGCACCCTCGAGGTAATTCCTCCAATTGTTTCAGCCATCTTAACCACCGTACTGGCCTTTGGTATTTTACTTTTCTTAGACAGTAATATTGGCGAATTCTTCTCTGAGGTAGCGGTGATTGTTATTTTGACCTTAGTTGTCTCCTTGGTTGAGGCGTTAATCATACTTCCATCGCACTTGGCTCATTCAAAGGCGCTTAAGCCTCAAACCGAGCCGACCTCATTGATTGGACGTGGTTTTGCTAAGATGCGCATTATTAACAAGGTCGGAGATCGAGCCATGTTATGGATGCGCGATGAGTTGTACAGTCCTATTTTGCGATTTGCCCTGCGCAATTCATTCTTCACCCTCATGGTGTTCATCGCTTTATTGGTGACCACTTTCGGTTCTATAGGTGGGGGCATTATTCAAACGGCCTTCTTTCCGAGAATTGCCTCGGATCAAGTGACCATCACCCTTCAAATGCCCAACGGAACCAATGAAAAGATCACCGACTCTATTATCAGAATGATAGAGCAAAAGGCATTGATCGTCAACGACGAGTTTACCGCGACCTACCTAAAAGGCACAGACAAGAAGCTATACGAGAATACGATTCGACGTGTGGGCCCCGGTGCCTCTACGGCGAGCCTCGTCATCAACCTGCTTCCTGGAGAAGAACGTCCAGACGCGATTCGGTCAAATATGGTCACTACACGTATTCGTGAACTGGTGGGTCCTGTTTTGGGAGTGGAGAGTTTGATTTACGGATCTGGCGGAAACTTTGGGGGCTCTCCGGTGAGTGTTTCTTTGTTGGGTAATAACATTGAAGAGCTCAAAGCGGCTAAGCTTCAGCTAAAAACGGCCATGTCAGATAACGCATTGCTCAAGGATGTTTCGGATAACGACCCATCAGGAATAAAAGAAATACGACTTGAGCTCAAAGAGAGCGCCTATTTATTAGGCCTAGACCTTCGCACCGTAATGGATCAAGTACGTTCAGGATTTTTTGGATCCCAGGCCTTGCGTTTTCAGCGCGGGCAAGATGAGATTCGGGTTTGGGTGCGCTTTGATCGTTCAAATCGCTCTTCGATTGTTGACCTCGATCAGATGCGTATTCTTACCCCATCAGGAGAGCGGGTTCCGTTACAAGAAATAGCCACCTACAGCATTGAACGTGGTGAAGTGGCGATCAATCACCTTGACGGACAGCGCGAAATTCAAATCAATGCCGACTTGGACAATCCTGATGAAACTACGCCAACCGAAATTCTAGATTGGATCAGGGCAGAAGTTATGCCCGCAATTTTAGCCCGCTATCCGACCGTAACACCGTCATATGAGGGCCAAAATCGCGAGGCCGGCAAGCTCATTGACTCGTTGCGACTCGTCGGGTTTACAGCACTCTTTCTAATTTTTGTGACCATATCATTCACGTTTAGAAGCTTTTCTCAACCCTTCTTGTTGTTGCTCTTGGTGCCTTTCAGCATTACGGCTGTTGGTTGGGGACACAAGATCCACGGATTTCCATTAAATATTCTTTCGCTCTTAGGTATCATCGCTCTTATTGGTATTATGGTGAATGACGGACTAGTACTTATCGGAAAGTTCAATTCAAACTTAAAAAGGGGTATGCGCTTTGAAAAGGCCCTATACGAAGCCGGACGTGCGCGTTTTAGAGCGATTTTCTTGACCTCGGCAACCACCATTGCCGGTCTTGCACCGCTCTTACTCGAGAAGAGCCGACAAGCACAGTTTTTAAAGCCTATGGCTGTGGCAATCGCCTATGGCATCGGATATGCTACGATCTTGACCTTGATTGTACTGCCACTTTTTTTGTTTTACAGTAACACAGTGAAGGTTCAAATCAAGTGGTTACTCACCGGAGAAAAGCCTAATAGAGAAGCAGTAGAACGCGCCGTAAAAGAACAACAATACACTCATGAATAGGTATCTAACTGTCGTTTTTATATTTTCTTCTTTTGCGCTGAGCGCACAAGAATTGCTTCAGCCAGAGGCCGCGATGCAAATGGCCCTTGAGAATAATTTTGGTATTCTTGTTTCGAAAAACGATCAAGAGCAGGCAAAAAATAACGCTTCAATACTAAATTCTAGATTTCTTCCTACGGTAACCGCTACCACTGGAGCGAACATTGCAATCGATGATCAAGAAGCCACCTTTCAAGATGGCCAAACTCGCGTCATTGACGGGGCAGAAACTACGCGCTATAATGCTTCGGTAAACATGAATTTTACCCTATTCGATGGAATGGGGCGGATTTATAATTTTAAGCGGCTTCAAGAGCAGTATGAATTGTCGAAATTGGGGGTGCGTCAGACCATTGAGCAGACACTCATTCAGCTTTTTTCATCCTATTACGAGGTGGCCCGTCTTGAAGAAGGTGTGCGCATTTTAGAGCAAACCTTTGAGAATTCAAAACAAAGGCTAGAGCGTGCAAATAAACGCTTTGAATTCGGATCGTCCACACGACTTGATCTGCTCAACGCCAAGGTTGACTTAAACACCGATAGCATTAATCTTTTGCAGCAGCGTCAATCACTGATAAACGCAAAACGAAACCTAAACGTCATACTCGCCAGAGAGCTTGAGACAGATTTCACTGTGAATCCTATGGTTCGCTTCGTAGAGGACGCAGTACTTTTAGAGAAGAGAGAAGCCTATACCTCAAAAAATGTGCGATTACTTCAGGTCAGAGCCAATGAGAAAATTAACACATTCAATCTCAAAGCACAGCGCGCTACCTTGCTTCCTTCGTTAGCCATAAACACAGGCTATGGATATAGTGAAGGCGTGTTTCCGCCCACTGGGTTCTTGGCCTCTAGTCAAGTGATTGGATTGTCTGCAGGAGCTACCCTTAATTGGAACCTTTTTAATCAAGGCAGCCAACAGGTAGGAATTAAAAATGCCAAAATTGCTCTAGCCTCTACAGAATTACAAGAAAAGCAAATCGAACAAGAGGTGCTAAGAGATTTACTAAACGCCGAAGGGGCTTACCGAAATGCCATTGAGGTGTATCGCCTACAACAAGAAAATGTGGTGACCGCGACGGATAACTTTGAGCGCTCTAAGAATCAATTCGATTTAGGTCAGATCACCTCGATAGAGCTTCGACAGGCACAAATAAATCTATTAAATGCAGAGCTTACTGGGGTTCAGGCCAAGTTCACTGCCAAGCTTGCTGAGCTTGAGTATCTCAATCAGTGCGGTGCCTTACTCGATGTCTCATTGAATTGATTGCTAACCATTCAGATCGAATTTTTGGGAGTATTGACTGGGGCGCTTTGAATTATTCAGTACATTTTACTTCCAAAAATTAACCTTATGCACACTTTAAAATTGAGATACGTATTGCCGTTTCTGACGGCAGCAGCTTTATTCAGCTGCAATCAAGCCCCTAAACAGCAGCAAATCACCGAAACTGCCAGTGAAGTTGAAGCTAATGCTCCAGTGAAATTATCATTGGCACAGTGGTCGCTGCACCGTGCCATACGATCAGGCGAAATGTCGCCCTACGATTTTGCAGCGCAGGCGAAAGAGCTCGGCTTTCAAGGGTTAGAGTATGTAAATCAGCTCTACACTGATGTGGTACGGGCAGAGGATAAAAAAGCAGCCATTGCTGATTTCGTGACCAAGAACAATGAGCTCGCTGCCCAATATGGGTTGCAGAATGTGCTCATTATGATTGACGGAGAGGGTAGTTTATCAAGCTCAGATGTTCAGGCCCGTACTGAAGCTATCGAAAATCATAAGCTATGGATCGATGCTGCCTCGGCGATGGGCTGTTCGGCGGTACGTTTAAATCTATACGGAGAAAAGGATCCTGAATTGTGGAAGGCCAATTCTATTGAAAGCCTTTCTGCCCTTTCTGCTTATGCTGCTCCTAAGGGGATTAATGTACTTGTTGAGAATCATGGACGAATCAGCTCAAATGCTCAAGCGCTGATGGGAGTGATCAATGGGGTAGACGCGCCGAATTGCGGTACGCTTCCTGATTTTGGTAACTTTTGTATTGCCGAAGAGGGCTACGGCTCAGTATTCGATGGAAGCTGTACCGAGGTCTATGACATCTATCAAGGGGTAGAAGAATTGATGCCTAAGGCTATGGCTTTGAGCGCGAAGTCGAATGACTTTGATGAGAATGGAAACGAAACATTCATCGACTATGAGCGCATGCTTCGCATTGCCAAATCGGCCGGATACGATGGCTTCATTGGCGTTGAATACGAAGGAAGCAGATTGTCTGAGATCGAGGGTATAAAAGCAACGAGAGACCTTTTGGTAAAGGCCTCTGCATCACTTTAAACGGTTTGAACTAGTTCTTTATCGATGATTTCCTGGAGTGCGTGCTTTGGCAGTGCTCCGGGTTGCATCATCGGTTGACGATGATCTTTCGGTATGAATAAAATACTCGGAATACTTCTAATTTGAAACACAGCTGAGAGTTCTTGCTCTACTTCAGTATCTACCTTGTAGATGATGATTTCAGGATTCTCATTACTGAGTTCTTCTAATATAGGAGCCACCATCTTACAAGGCCCACACCAATCGGCATAAAAGTCAATAATTGCTGGTTTTGAACCTTTGTATTTCCACTCTTTTTCTTTAGTGTAATCGAAAATATCGTCTTTAAATTGTTGAGTAGTTAATTTAACTGTGGGCATAGGAATTATTTTAAGATCAAAGTTAGCCATATCTTAACCCTTTGTTTGTAACCTAGGTCACGAACACAGCTGATAAATCCGTAAATTTCTTCTATTAAATTGTCTATTATGAAAACAAGAAATTATTTCGTTTCGTTTGCGCTTGCCCTGGTTTCAGTCGTTGCTATGGCTCAAGAGAAGGTGAGTCCTGCACGAGTGGCGAAGGGTGAAGCCGGCGGAAGCACTATTACTGTGAATTATTCAGCTCCTGCGGTGAAAGGCCGAGTGGTTTGGGGTGATCTGGTACCCATGGGCCAAGTATGGCGCGCTGGTGCTGATGAGGCGACCAAATTTACCACCACAAAGGATATTTTGGTTGAAGGTAAACGTCTTCCGGCTGGCACCTACAGTTTCTTCATCATTCCTAATGAGTATCAGTCTACCTTTATTTTTAATAAGGTGGCCGATCAGTGGGGGGCCTACAATTATGACGCTAGTCAAGACCAATTGCGGGTAAGTGCCTATTCAGGGCAAGGAGCTTCTTTTGAAGAGCACTTAGTGTATGAAGTAAAACCCGATCGTCTAGAAGTGCGTTGGGAATACGGAAAGGCTGAAGTTAAAATCATGCCCGCCAAGTAGGGTATGATGCGTAATAAAAAAGCCGCCCTTCGGGGCGGCTTTTTTATTAAAGTAAATCGCTAAAAGATCCTGGTTAAAAACACTTTGTGAATTTTCGTAGCAGTATTGGCGTACTTTGCCTTTGACGACATCACCTTCCATTTTTCAGAGTCTATGAATTTCTTCCAATTTAGGTCGTGCTCTTCTTGGTCTTTAAATTGGATAATGTAGGTCAGCGCAGGTCGTTGTGGCCCGATAATTTGTTCTCCGAAAAACACAGGATGCAAGCCTACTTCGTAGAATAGGTCTAACTCTTCGTCGTTGAACATGTCAATCTTTCTGCGATTCGCATCTTCACTATAGCTTTCGTAGGTGCGCAGCTCAAATAAAGTAGAGGTAGATTTGATAGGGTCCATCTTAGGTAAGCGATCAAACGAGAGCAAAAGCATTGAGCTGATTCGGTTGTACAAGGTATTTTCTATGCCAATGGCGTTGTAAGACTTAGCCCGCTTGGAGTAATCCGGATCTTTGTGAAGTTCTTGACTATAGAGAAAACTGGTGGCATTTTGATGAGTGACCATGAGATAGAGTTTTCGAGGCTCTGAATCACCGAGCTCTTTGAAGAGGGCCACCTCTCGAGCTCCTTTTGATTTTAGTGTTGGTGCGAGAACCTGATTTAGGTAATCGACCAAATGATTCATTTTTGCTCCGGTTTTTACTTCATAGGTGCGCAACTCGACCCATTCTTTTTCGGTTGAGGATTGTTGAGCATAACCCGTTGTGCCTAGCAAAGAAATAGCAATAGCTGTAATTAGTGTTCTTATCGGTATCATGATGAAGAGTTTAGGGGGTGATAAAAAATAGCCTTAATTTGGAGGGTAAAAGATATTCAAACTTCATTAGAACATGACTCCAACTCAAAACTTTAAGAATCATACACGCACGGTTAAAGGTTATCACGGACTACTTTTTTCACTGATCATTCTCTTTCTTGGTGGGGCCCTGAATTATTGGATTAAGGCTCCTGCAGAAACCTATTACCTGGCTTCGCTACTTTTACTTTTGCCCCCTATTTTATTGCTCTTCATGTGGTTTACTAGAACCTTTGCGTTGAAAGCCCAAGACCGAGCTATACGCGCTGAAGAAAACTTTAGGTATTACCTTTTAACTCAAAAGCCCCTTCCGTCTGAGTTGAGATTGTCACAGATTATCGCACTCCGTTTTGCCCCAGATGATGAATTATTGGCCTTGGTTGACGAAGCGGTAGCTAAGAAATTGCCGGCAAAGGAAATTAAAATGCGAATCAAAAACTGGAAGGGAGACCATCACCGTGTCTAACGGCATGAATAAACCTTCTTTACCCAAGGTTTATGCTGTTGCTTTTTTCACTGTAGTTGTTCGCTTTTCATATGGCCAACAAAGCTTTGATTCTATTGCTGAAGTTCAGCTCAAAGAGGTAGAGATTACGGCCTTAAGACAGCAGCAAGACCCGCTGCGTGTGCCTGCTGCTTTATCACTGAAGGCTTTCAATGCAGATTATACAGGGGGTCAGCGTTCGCTTCAAGAATACCTGTATCAGATTCCAGGATTAACTACCCTGAATAGTTCAAATTATGCACAAGATCTGCGCATTTCAATTCGGGGCTTTGGATCTCGTGCAGCCTTTGGAATTCGGGGGATAAAGCTGGTGGTCGATCAGATTCCTGAGACTACTCCAGATGGACAGGGGCAGTTAGACAATATTCCACTTGACCTCATCGAGCGGATATCGGTGCTAAGAGGTCCGTCTTCATTGCGCTATGGCAACGCCTCAGGAGGTGTAGTTAGTATTGACACCCGAGACCCCTCAAAGGCCCTCACTCATCGGTTTGCTGCAAGACTCGGCACTTACGGACAGTCTCAATATACCTATTCTCTGAATTTACCGACGACGCAGAAGGGTTCGGGTGTTTTAATGCAGCTGGCTCATCAGCAAATCAAAGGATTCAGAAGTCATAGTACTGTTGAGAACACGATGTTCAACCTAAAATACATTCATCGAATAAGTGAGCGCACCAAGTGGACGACTCAATTGAACTATACCAATAGCCCTCTCGCTGAAGATCCGGGGGCCGTGAATTTAATTGACTTTCAAACTGATCCACTGGCAGCTCGCGCCCAGAATGTAAATTTTGGTGCGAGAGAGCTTATTAGGCACTATAAGTGGGGCGCCTCTTTGAATCACGACTTTAACCAGCATCGCTTTAACACTTATGGATTCTTTTCTGGCCGTTACTTTGAAGGATTTTTACCTTTTGCTGACGGGGGTGCGGTTATACTCGATCGATTCTATGCTGGACAAGGCGCTTCTCTGGTGCTCAGAGCGCTGAGTCAGGGTGAGTGGTCGTCACAATGGCGCTTAGGATATGACTGGGCTACTCAAAAAGACAATCGAAAACGTTATACTAACGAATCTGGCCAAAGGGGAGATTTAAGCCTAGAACAAGACGAACTTTTCTCGAGTTTAGGAGGCTACGCGATTTATGAATTGAGCAATCAACATGTGCTAGCCCAATTGGGCATAAGGTATGACGCGAATCGATTAAGGTTAGTTGACTTGTATCTGACGGATGCACTCGATACCTCAGATGCCTTAATGCTAAATGCGTTTAGTCCTCAGCTGGGAGTGTCGTATGGTATGAGTCCAAAGGTTTCGGGCTTTGTCAATGCTTCGATTGCCTATGAGACCCCGGCGCTTACTGAATTGGCTAACAGTCCAGATGGAGGGGTCGGATTCAATACTTCACTCGACGTACAGCGTACTCAGCTCGTTGAATGGGGTCTAAAAGGAAGGGATGAAAGCATCCAATGGGAGCTCGTCTTATTTGCCGGAACTACGACCAACGATATCATTCCTTATGAGTTAGAGGCGTTTCCGGGAAGAAGCTTTTTTAGAAATGCCGGAAGAACGAGAAGACGCGGCGTCGAGAGTGCATTTTTTAAACGTGTGAACCGCTTCGAGTTGGATGTGGTGTATACCTATATGCGGCTACAGTTTAGTGATGCCAGTTTTGGAGAGGGATTAGAGGGTAAGGTCTTGCCGGGCATTCCGAATCACTCAGGAAGTCTTCAATTGAGCTACTCATTTTTCGAGGACTTGCGTATACACTACCAAAGGGTCTTTAGAGGTCGACTTTATGCAGATGACGCCAATGTGCATGAGGTACCTTCGTTATGGCTAGACCATGTAACGGTTTCTCATCCAGTGGTCTGGGGAAAGACAAGAAGCAACCTGGCTATCGGGGTGCAAAACTTAGGCAATGTGGGTTATGCAGATAACATTAGAATCAATGCCTTTGGCGGTCGTTTTTACGAATCGGGCCTTCCGCGCCAATTCTATATCAGCCTAATCACAAACTTATGATCAAGCCCTTCAAGCTTTTAGGATTCTTGGTATTCATCGCAGTTCTTAGGTTCAGCGATGGGTATGCTCAAGAGATTCCAGCGGGCTTTTCTCGGATTGATTCGGTACTTCAAGAGGTGGTTTTAGAATTGCGGTATGCCTCAGCGAACAATTTTACGGGTCGCCGGGTGAAAGGCTATGATCCGCCGAAGAAAGTGCTTAGCACCGCCGCACTTAGGGCCTTAAAGAGGGTTCAAGATTCATTGATGCACCTCGGGTTGGGGCTAAAGATTTTCGACGGATACCGACCGCAGCGCGCCGTTAATCATTTTATGGAATGGGCCAAAATTTCACAAGATACCCTTGCCAAAGCTGCATATTACCCCGATGAATCCAAGGATTCTTTATTTCTTAAAGGGTACATTGCTGAGCGTTCGGGTCATTCAAGGGGAAGCACCGTCGATTTGACCCTGATCTATCGTTCAGGATCGCGATTTGGTGAAGAGCTTGACATGGGAGGGTCGTACGATTTTTTCGGCATTCAGTCGGCCACTGACTACGATCAAATCAGTCCAACACAAAAGCGAAATCGGAGATTATTACTTGAGGTGATGACCCATTTTGGGTTTGTCAATTACGCTAAAGAATGGTGGCATTACACGCTTAAAGACGAGCCTTTTGCTCACACCTATTTTGACTTTTAATTAGCCCTCATTCCACTTTATTGTTCGGCCTTCTGCGGCAGAGCGCTTGGCCAGTTCTAGAATTTTAGAGACTATTAAATTGTTTTCGAGGCCATAAAGCGAGGAGGTTTCAAGAGACCTACCTTGGTGTACCATCTCGTACAATAGACGAAAAGGATCCTTAAGGTGTGCCTCAGTGCTCTGAGGTTCGTGTATGTGTTCTTTACCTGAATCGTAATCGAGCAATCGCATGCGTGTAGCGTCTAGCGCATAAATTGAGGCTTTATTGAGGTAAACCTCCATGTCTTTGCGATGATGGGTCCAGTTCCATGAGGCTTGAATGACCACCTGAAGGTCAGGGTATTCTAAGATAATCGTATTGTCGTCGTCGACCTTCGGATAAATCTGAGGTTTAGCCTGTTTACTCACAGCGGTGACACTTTCGGGCGTTTGTTGGTTGAGCATCCAGGTGGCTAAGTTGGCTCCGTAACAGCCAAAATCAGTAAGTGCCCCTGCTCCATTTTTAATCGGATCGGTGAGCCACTCCAAAAATTCAGGAGAGCATCCAATTTCAACCGGTCCCATGTGTCCGGTGTTGAAGACCAATTTGGTCAAGCTTCCGAATTGTTTGGACTCGACCAGGCGTTTGGATTCGTAGGTGCTTTCGTACCATGAGGTCTCATAGTTCACCAGTAAAGGGGTGTCGTAATCCCTAGACCACTCGGCCATCTGCTCGGCAGCCTCTAGTGTGGTAGCCAGTGGTTTCTCAACCATTACAGGTATTTTTTTGGGCAAAAAATAGGCAGCCACCTCAAGGTGCTCGTCGGTTTCATTAAATGCAGATACGGCCTCGGGTTTCGCGTGTTTCATTAGCGACTCATAGTCTGCAAAAAATAGTGAATCATGAAGCGCATAGCGCGCTTTCATCTTGGCAATAGCTGAGGCATTCGTCTCGACTATTCCTACAATTTTCACGTCATTACCCTTTCTGTTGAGTATCCAATGAACATGATCGTGCACCAAGCCAATGACTCCTAGTCTTAATGCTTTAGTTTCGTCGCTTTTCTGTGCATAAGCCAATGTGCCTGTGGCAAGGAGTAGCTGGCAGATCAATAGCGAAGTTAAATTTTTCATCATATTGAAAATCAATAAGTTAATTTAAAGAATTCTTTGTAATTATAAGGGCAACCTGGCATTGCCTTTGATGCGCAGCTGTCGTTGAATAGATGCATTTTTTGAAACAAATTGCGGTTGTCCTGAGCCAACATGTATGGTAAATGTGCCTGCTTCGATGACTCGATGAGAGGCCCTATTAATCAGTGAAAAGTGACGTGCATCAATGGTCAGTTTTACTTCTTTCTGTTCATTGGGCTTCAGGTGAATACGTTCAAAGGCCACTAGTTGGTGCTGTGGTCTAGGAGTGCTGGCCTTCTCATCGGTCAAGTAGACCTGAACCACCTCGTCTCCGGCACGCTCGCTGGTATTGTGAACCGTAACACTTAGCTCAACAGCTGCCCCGGCTTGGATCGATGAAGGCGCGTTCAGTTGGCTGTAGCTAAAGTTGGAATAACTCAGGCCGTATCCAAAAGGAAACAAAGGGTCGCCATGATAATAGCGATAGGTGCGCTCTCGCATATCGTAATTTTCGAAATCTGGAAGTTCATCAAGTGAACTATAGTAGGTGATGGGTAATCTTCCGGCCGGATTGTAATCGCCTAACAGCACATCAGCTAAAGCATTGCCTCCTTGTTCGCCCGGATACCCCACGCTTAAAATGGCGTCGATTTCGTCTTTGGCCCAGTTGATGGCCAGGGCCGATCCGGCGTTTAACACTAAGATCACAGGCTTGCCTTGGGCCTTAATGGCCTTGAGAAGATCGGTTTGAACTTGGGGTAAGGCGATGTCTTTACGGTCTCCGCCTTCACCCTCAAGTAGCTGGCTTAGCCCTAAAACCACCACACTTAGGTCGGCTTCTTTTGCTAGGGCAACGGCCTCGGACTCAAGGTCGGTGTCGGTGCGTGTCCAAAGCAATCGGCATTCGGCATTTGAGTCGTCGCTAAAGTAAGTCACCTCAATGGGGTAATCTACTCCCTTCTCGAGGTGCAGTACCTTACGGGCATAGGTGGTTTCATGAACCATACCTTGGCCATTGCTGATTTCTTCTTCGCCTATGCGAAGGCGCATGCCCATTTTTGCAAACACGGCCAGTTCGTAGGATCCTGATTCAGGGGGGGTAATAAATCCTGTCCATCGCACTGAGAAAAAGTCATCGAGTTCTTTGGATATGGGATCGTGCTCCCACCAAAAATCGATTTTATCGTCAATGCGTCTGAGTATGGGGTCACCTTGCCAATGCATATTGTCATAGTATGCCGCTTCTAGTCCCTGGCGCCCGTCGCTTGTTTTGAAATATACCGAGGCTATGGGTTCAAGACTAAACACTTCATCACTAAAGTGAGATCCTTTGGCATAGCTGATCGCTACTTCGGGGCTCAGTTTATTTTTAAGGCCTTTTAGAAAGGTGATCGGGGCAATTGGGGTACCGTGATAGTTTCCGACTAGCGATTCCCAATTGTCGGCATTGGGTCCGATTACCGCAATCTTCTTGAGCTGTGTCTTCTTGAGCGGCAATAGATTGCCTTCGTTTTTGAGCAGAACAATACTTTTCTGTGCGGCCTCGCGCGCTAAATCAAGATGCGCTTCTGCCCCTACAATATCTATGGGTAGCTGGCTATAGGGTACCGCGCTTTCAGGGTCGAACATTCCTAGCTTGAATCGGCTCAAAAAGAGTCGATAGACCGCCTTGTCTACTGCTTCTTGATTGAGAACACCTTGGTCTAAGAGCGATTTAAGACTGAGGTAGGTTGAGCCGCAGTTCAGGTCGCATCCGCCCTCTAAAGCCATGCGAGCTGCTTCGGCCTTCGATTCGACGATTTTATGGTTGTATAAAATATCTCCTATGGCACCGCAGTCTGAAACGACATAGCCGTCAAACCCCCAGCTTTGTCTGAGAGTCTCTTCAAGCAAGAAATGGCTTGCTGAGGCCGGAGCTCCTCGAAATCGGTTGTAGGCACTCATTATAGAGGCTACCTTGGCGTCAACGACAGTCGTGCGAAAGGCTTCTAAATAGGTTTCGTAAAGGTCGATGTCACTGACATCCACATCAAAGCCATGACGTAAGGCTTCGGGTCCAGAGTGTACTGCGAAGTGTTTTGAGGTGGCGATGGTTTTGAGGTATTTAGGGTCATCTCCTTGTAGGCCGCGAATAAAGGCAGACGCCAGGGTACCTGTAAGTAAGGGGTCTTCTCCGTAAGTTTCGTGCCCACGACCCCATCTTGGATCTCTGAAGATATTAATGTTTGGAGACCAGAATGTCAGCCCAGTGTAAATGCCTCTTTTGTTTTTTCGAATAAAATCATGGTGTTTAGCTCTAGCCTCGTCTGAAGTGACTGAGCCGATGCGATGTAGCAGGTCTTTGTCAAAAGAAGCGGCTACCGAAATGGATTGCGGAAATACGGTGGCGTATCCGCTTCGAGCCACCCCGTGAAGGGCCTCGTTCCACCAATTGTAGGCCGGAATCTTCAGACGCTCAATCGCAGGTGCTTCATGGACGAGCTGTGCTATTTTTTCTTCTGCAGTGAGTTGATCGACTAACAGGGTAGTGCGCTCTTCAAAACTTAAGGATTCATCAAGGTAACGCCAATCAACGTCTTGAGCTAATACAAGGCTAGTGAGGCTTAGGTTTAGGAAAAAAAAGAGCGCATTGCGTATCATAGGTTTAGCCAGTAGTTGATCTTAAAGGTAAGGTTCCACCCGCTAGAAAAAGACGGAATAGTCACTTCATTGCTGTTGAATACCAAGAAGATGTCTGATGCCGGTTTATAACGCCATTGCAATCTAGAGTTGAAATTCCACAAGTCAACCTGTTCGTTGTACTGATAAAGGTTTGAGAAAAATAGATTATCAGTTAGCGTGAGATTCGCCTTCAAACCAACTAGCCAAAACGACTGGTCGTTCCAGGGTTCTGGAAGCTCGAACTGGTTGTAGTTGATCACCGAGCTCAGCTCTAAAATGGGCTGAATGCGGTAACCGAATTCTCCAATAAAGGCGTTGCGCTTGCCATCGGCAAAATATCCGCCGACAATCGCGTCTACCGAATAAGTGAAAAGGTTTTGAGGCTTTGAATCGTAAGAGAGCATCACACTGCTATAACTATGCTCGCTTCCTTGCTCTAGCGCAGAAATACCATTTCGTATGGGATCAAAGTCAGCCAAAAGCAAAATGAAGGTGTGCATTGCAGCTACTGAAAACTGGCTTCGATCTTGAAAGTTGAAGCTATAACGAAGCTCGTCGAATTGATCAGTGCGATCAAAATCAGTATCAAAAAAATAAGTACGCCTAATGCTTGGTCCATGAGAAAGTAAAGGGCTTCCTTTCTTTATAGTGTAGACGAGGTGACCCGCCGAGGCTTCGAATTTGTGAAAGTTGGTACGTGGTACAAACCCCACATCGGCCCTGAAATCTTCAGAGATATACTCTTGCTGTACGCGCCAATTCCAGCGAATTGATTGATGCTCTAGATGAGAGGCAATCACTGTCCCGGCTTTGTCAGGATCAGGGCTAAGAGATTGTAAAACCATCACCTTGCCATTGTACTGATTGTCTTCAGAGAAGTAGTTGTATTCAACTCCGGCGTTTCTGTGGTAGCGTTCTGAAACTGACGCATCCGTGTTCGGCGCCTCTTTATTGACCAGCAAGAAGTTAATATTTGATCGCTCTTGTACCTTTCGTTGGATACTAAGAACACTGTAATTTTCTGCCCCTAGCCCGGATACCTCTTCGGCACTTGTTTGAATACTCATTAGTCCTAAACGCCAGTTTTCGTCAAGGTTTCCGCTTAGACGTGCTCCGGCGACAATGGGCACATTGAGTCCTACCCGCCTTGAGAAGAATGGACGAATGCGTTGATAACCAAAGTTTGAGAATAAATCGGCATTCTCTAAAAAGAACTGACGCCGTTCAGGAAAGAACAGCTCAAAGCGATCGAGATTCGTTACTTGTTGATCGACCTCGGCCTGAGAGAAATCAGGATTGATGGTAGCATCCAGGTTGAGTGCCGTGGTGAGCGTGTATTTGAGGTCGGCTCCGGCTTTCACCTTGCTCTGATTTTCTATGCTGTTAGTACCTTCTGAAATGCTCGATACGTAAGGGATGAATGAAGCATTTACCCCTTGTTTAGGTGGCGGAGTGTCCCATACCAGTCTTCCGGCAAAAGCCAATGAAACCGACGGAAACTGCCTTGGTACAGGAGCCCAGCTTGACTTTTCACTCGCTTTAAGGTCTAGGCGACTAAAGTTAATACCCCATTCTTTGATGGTTTCGTCATAGCGAATCGATTTAAACGGAATGGCCATTTCACCCACCCACTTATCTTCATCGAAACGCACTTCTGAATACCATTTGGTGTCCCAGTTGAGATCAACTCCGCGCCCCTCGAACATGGTGCCGTCCCACTGGGCCCCGTAGGCATTTAGCCCAAAAGAGAATCCCGTAGTCTGGTTGTCAAAGGGGTCCAGGGCAATGAGCAGATTGTCGTTTTTGCCAAATGAAAAGTCACGTTTAAACGATTCGACTACATAGGGCCCCTTGATGCTGTTATTGTAGAAAATCACTGAAATATAGAGATATTCATCGTCAAAGGCGACGCGTGCTTCAGAGTGTTGACGCGCCTTACCCGTGTCTACTGGGGTAATCATAAAGAAGTCTTTGGCCACCTGAGCGCGGCTCCATATGGGCTCATCAAGCACCCCATCAATAACGATCTTTTCACTGATTTTTTCGATGGCCAGCCGGTAATCTTTGGCGTTCACTTGTGCAGTTAAAGAGCTTGAAATCAATGTGATTGCTCCAATAAGGATCCATGAATATAGACGAATCATCGGTGTGCTAGGTTAGGTGGTAAAAAGGGAAAACCCGCTAATACTTAGCGGGTTTTCCATTGGTTTGTGTCTGCTTAACGAAGACTTTAAGGTCTTCATTGGCAGCTTTTAGATCTTCGGCACGTAGGTACATCATATGCCCGGATTCGTAACCTTTGAATTGCATACGATCGTTGAGTTTTCCGCTCGGATCGATTTGCCAGAGGGTATACTTCGCATTGAAGTAGGTGGTCGCGCCGTCAAAATAGCCCGATTGGTTGAGCACATGTAGGTAAGGATTCATCGCCATGGCGGCACGCAGATCTTCACGGGTGTTTACGCGATCGTCTTCCCAAGGGCGAACAGGTCCAAACATGTTGTACTTTACATCCGTTCTGAATCCTAACACTTCGTTGTAGTAATAGTTTATGGCCGGAGTAAAGCTGTGCAGCCATGAGGTAAGCTCTGAGTTATAATCAGGTCGCATACCTACCCCTTCTTTGTCGATCCCTTTGTAGCGGCTGTCTAAACGCCCAACGGTGAATCCTTCTTCTTTGAGTAAGTTCTTCCAAAAGAATCCTGTCGGGATAGCCAGATTTAATCCTAAAATATCCGATTTAGATAAACCGGTATATCGCGCTAGTTCAGATGCGATCTCATCGCGTTCTTGAGCATCAAGTGATCCGCCTTTGGCCAATGCCGGGATCAAGGTGTCCATGGTATATGTTTCGGTAATCGCGAGTAGGGCCTCAAGCGATAGTTGTTGCAAGTCAGTAGGAAGTTGCTTGTGATACCAAGCCGCCGCAGAGTAGTAAGGTACGTTTAAGGCGTCAGAAACCGGACCCCCTACGCGAAGCACTTGATAATCTGCAGGACTGACCATGATCACACCGTTGAGATACATCCACTGTTCTTCTTGAAGGGTTCGGGCAAGACCCATTACACGGGTTCCTCCGTAGCTCTCGCCAATGATGTATTTCGGTGCACGCCATTTGTTGTGGCGGGTTACAAAGGTGTTCAGCCATTCTGCGAGGTAGGTAATGTCGGCGTCAATTCCGAAGAACTTCTTGCGATCTACCTCTTTGCCAGATAAAGGGATGGTTCTCGAATACCCGGTGTTTACAGGATTAATAAACACGATATCGGCATCGGTCAATACGGTATCTGGGTTATCTTTTACGCCATAGGGTTGAATGGGGAATCCCTCGTCATCTACACGCAACACTTTAGGACCTGTGTAGGCGAGATGCATCCAAACCGAGCCAGAACCCGGACCACCGTTAAAACTCATGATGAGTGGGCGGGTTTCGTTATTGATGCCACTGCGCTTGTAGTAGGTGTATTGCAGGTAGGCAATCTCGCTTCCGTCAGTATCCCAGACGGGTTGTGTTCCGACCTCAACACTGTAATCAAGCCATTCAGAACCGATGCGAATTCGGTCGGTTTTGATGCTTAGAGTATCTGGCGGAAGGCTACGCTGCGCCCAGCTCATAGAGCTAAGCAGCACTGCGCAAAGAGTAAGTAATTTGTTCATAAGGGTTGAAGTTTAAAGAATAATAGTGCGTTGTTCCTTAACCGATTGATCACAGGCCAGTGCAATTTGCAGGCTCCTTACTGCATCATTGAGGTGACTGCTTAGGTCAAGGTCGTTTTTAATGGCCTCAAAAAAATAGGCTTGTTCATTGTCACAGAGCTCTTGATGATCCGGGCTCTGCCCAAAACGGATGAGGTCGTCGGTTTTGGTAAAATGATTATGTTCATCAATGGCCGCGTGATGAATGCGCATAAGGTCGGCCTTAGAGTGACCGTCTACACAGTCTGAGCGCTGCTGGTCTTGGGTGAGCGATACGCTGCCATTGGGACCGAAGACATCTTTGACAAAAAAGGCGGTTTCACTGACCATGGGGCCCCATCCGGCTTCGTACCAGCCTACTGAGCCGTCATCAAAACGAATTTGAAGCTGTCCGTAGTTGTAATTGTCGCTCGGAATCTCATCGGTGAGTCGTGCTCCGATCGCCGAAACACTTACGGGTTTAGCCTGCGTCATTTGGCACATGACATCTAGATAATGTACCCCGCAATCAACGATGGGGCTTAACGATTGCATGAGACTTTTGTGCACATTCCACATATAGCCTTGACTCTGCTGATTGAGATTCATGCGCATGACCAGGGGCTTGCCTAGTTTTTTCGCCTCTTCGATGAAGCGCTTCCAAACAAGATGGTGTCTTAAAATATAGCCAACCACCACTTTTTTATTTAGGGTTTTCGCTTTTTCGCTGATACGCAGCCCTCCTTTAACCGTAGTCGCGATGGGTTTTTCAAGAAATACATGGCAGTCTTGTTCGAGGGCCATTAAGGTGTAAGGCTCGTGGGTCTCTGGATAGGTTGAAATGCAAACCGCGTCTGGAGTGGTCTGCTTGAGAGCCGTAGCGTAGTCGTCAAAGAGCGGGTAGTCGCCCTTTAGCTCTTCATTCAGTCGCAACTTACTCGGACCCCTAGCCACTAACCCGCATATTTCAAAGTGCGGATGCGCCTCATAGGATTTGGCGTGAGAAGCCCCCATATTACCGCAACCTACGATGAGAATGCGAAGTGTTGTTACCGTGCTCATAATGCCAAAAGATAAGATAGTCTTGCGTATCGGCAAAAAAGCCACCCCCTGCTAAAGGCATTTTAACACGCTCAAATCGAGACTTTAACACTATGCGCCTAAGGTTCAATCTAATTTACCCCTACCTTTTGCCTGAATTTTTAACCTAGCTATCATGAAATGGACCACAACTCTAGCCTCTGTACTTTTTTTGCTCATTGCGGTTAGCTGCTCCTCTACAAAAACTGCTGCAACTGCTTCGTCTTCAAATGAGGCCCAAAACATGGGTAATATGAGTCTTTTAGACCGACTGCGTCAACAAGCCGGATTAGTCATACGCGGCAGTGATGCAAGCGCCGAAATTTATTTGAGAGGTGTGTCGAGTGTTAACAATCCAAAGCAGGTCTTGTTTGTAATCGATGGCGCTCAAGTGGGCGATTTTTCAAGAGCCGCTTCTACCTTAAACCCTCTAGAGATCGGTAGTATTCGGGTGCTTAAAAATCCTCAAGATTTAGCCCAATATGGATTCATGGGAGCAGGCGGCGTTATTATTATAAAGACCAAAAGCGGAAATAAATAAACACATACCTAGTTTAGGTGTTGATCAGTTCTGCCACCTCTTTGCCTACTATTGAGCCAAGCGCTACGCCCATTCCACCAAGACGTGCGGCCACTGCTATGCGGTCTGAGACTTTTTGAATGATGGGCTGCTTGTTTTTTCCAAAGGCCATGATGCCCGACCACTCGTAGTCTACTTCGATGGTAGAGTGAGGTAAGATAAATTCGTGAAGGTCTGCGATGAGTTGCGCTTTTATTTTTGGATGGATGCCGAAGTCAGTCGTAGATTCTGTCGCTTTATCTAAATGACGTGCACCTCCTAAAAGTATGCGATTGTCGATGGCGCGAAAGTAATTGTATCCTTTGTGATAGTGAAAAGACCCTTGCAATGTTAGGCCATCGATGGGCTTAGTCACCAGCACCATTCCTCGGCCAGGATGGATGTCCAGTTCAGGAAAAAACGCTGAAGTAAATGCATTCGTGCAAAAGGCAAGTTTCTGTGTTTGAAATGGGATCGATTGAAGTGCCGACTCAACCTCAATAGCGACATGAGAGCCGCGTTCTTCAAATGCTTTGAGGCTACACCCACTCAAGTAGCGAATACCCAGGATTCCTAGGCGTTCATGAAGTGCACTCATCAGTTTTCCACTGTGAAGTGTACCTTCAAAATCATGGGCGATCAATCCTTGAACATGATTGCTAAAAGGGTAGCGAGACAATGACTGAGACTGATCGCTAAATGGATCGGCACCGAATACGGCACGTAATTCACCATTAAAAAATGCCATCAGATCGCGGTCGACCGGTTCGAAACATAGTTCATAACCTTTGACAGGTTCGTACCCAATAGCTTGATCTCCCATCACCTTTCTTAGGTGTTGGATTCCTTTAAACCGACTTTCAGTGAGCAAAACAAGTTCTTCGAGACTACAATCTTTCAGATCTTCTTGAAGCTCTGAGAGTGATCCGAAACAGGCGAATCCAGCATTTTTGGTGCTTGCCCCGCTAGGTAAGATTCCTCGTTCAATCACGGTGACCCGAGCATTGGGGTTTGCCTCTTTGTAAGTCAAGGCCGCAAAGCATCCGACCAAGCCCCCTCCGACAACGACGAGGTCTGCAGTGATCAATTCGCGTTTTTCCCAGTAACTAAGCATGTGAAGGTAAAGTATGTTAAAACTAGGCTATTTCATATAAAATCCAGCTTGAAAGCGCCATCGGAAGCTGAGAATCTGTATATTTTTCATTCAATTCATTTTATATTATGCAACGATTGACTCCTTTTCGACCCCTCTTTTTTCTGTTTCTCTTATGCGCTAGTTCTAACCTTTCGCTGCTCGCTCAATCCAAGTCAGCACTCATCGGATCTTGGGATCTAGAGATACAGTATGGAGATACAACTTTACCTTCATGGCTTGAGGTTGAGTTTTCAGGAACACGCACCCTTATTGGGCGTTATGTGAGTTTCGCCGGATCTGCCCGCCCAATTGCCGAGGTATTTGAGACAGGCAATGCCTTTAATTTCAGTATTCCTCCCCAATGGATGGGTAACCAATACATGCATTTAAGCGGCACACGTGACGGCGATCGCTTATCTGGTAATATCATCACCAATACCGGGCAGGCCGTGACCTTTACAGGAGTTCGCGCCCCCTCGCTAGAGCGCGAGGCACCTAAAAAATGGTCGAAGCCCGAGCCGCTGTTTAATGGTGAAAACCTTGATGGTTGGCAGCCTCAAACGACGGATAGACCAAACCAATGGCAGGCCATAGATGGGGTGTTGACCAATCCGGCCTCTGGGGTCAACCTCATGACCACTGAAAAGTACGACGACTTTAAGTTGCACGTAGAGTTTAAGTATCCGGCAGGATCGAATTCAGGAATTTATTTGCGTGGCCGCTATGAAGTACAAGTAGAGGACAACTATGGGCGGGTACCCAATTCGCACTACATCGGAGGATTGTATGGATTTTTAACCCCTAATGAGAACGCCGCTAAGCCTGCTGGAGAATGGCAGACCTATGACATTACCTTGGTTGGAAGACGTGTCACTGTCGTGCTCAATGGAAAGTCGGTGATCACCGATGCCCTTATACCTGGAATCACAGGAGGTGCCTTAGATTCAAAAGAAGGGGAACCCGGTCCTATTCTATTGCAAGGCGACCACGGTCCTATTGAATACAGAAACTTAACCATTTCGGTGCCCAAAGACTAGGCTAACACAGACATTTGTTTAAGTTAGAAGGGGTCTCATTGAATGAGGCCCTTTTTAGTTGATAGTCTCTTGGAGCAATACTTCTAAAGGAACATAGCTATCCATGATCTGGTCGATCAGTTCTGAAGAACCCGTAAGCTCCCATTGACCCAGGGTTACGGGAATGTTTCCTATACGATTCATACCGTCGAAATAAGACTTTAAGAGGTTTGGGTGGTTTGTCGATCCCTCAAGCGATTTGGCATAATTCATCAGGGTATGCTCCATCAGGTACTTTCCGGTGATATAACTCGTACCGTACCCTGGTTGACGCATATATAGGTGCTGTTCGAACAGTAGCAACTCTTTTTCGGTTTTCATCCAGCCGCGAGGGGTGTAGTCGGCATGAATGGTGCCCGCCTCTTCCATACTTCGCTCATTAGCGTGGGCATAAAGCGAGCCCAGACCTCTGGCTGCGCGTTGAGCGATCAAAATATAGACGATCTCTCGCGCTCTCGGATTGTTCTCATACAAGCCGGTCTGCATAAAAAATTCTTCTACGGCTGTGGCCATGCCTTCGTTGCGAGAATCAAAAATATTATACAACAGTGCCCCTCTGCGAATCGCATTGGCGTGAGGTTCATAGTGCATGCGTGCAAGTTCAAACCAATGATAGAAATGAGAGTAGAGCGGTTTAGGATCAAGGTGGGCGGTGATCCAAAAAAAGTTGCGTTGGTCTGCAGGGATGTAACGTCCTAAATGGGGTTCAAGCGCGGGTCTAAAGTACTCTTTAACGCTCACGATTTCTTCGCGGTCTAAAAAACTGACGAGTTCATCCGCTGCTTTAGAGGCGAGGGTCTGATAGGCGGCTTCTGAGTC
>JBJOGS010000010.1:0-16093 GCA_046048095.1 Bacteroidota bacterium | reverse complement strand
ATGGAAGAGACGTAACCTATGAATTGCAGCGAATTCTTTCACTAAGAGAGAAAGTGATTACTCAATTCTCTATAGACAATATCGGCTCAGAGTCGAGTATGGCTGAGCTAGAAGACGTATTTGCCCCAGTGTATTTTATGCACCGATACCAAACTGAGGCTGTGAGTAAGTTATTAGGCGGAATACATTACAAGCATGCTTATAAAGAAACGTATGAGCCCTGGTCGTTTGTCTCTAGAGAAGAGCAGGTAGCCGCTTTGGATGCAGTCTTACAAACACTTTCTGCATATACATTAACGATTCCTGACGACAAACTCTTGTTATTTGGACCCCGTACTTATGGATTTGATCGTACACGCGAATCGTTTAAATCTAAAATGGGAGTGGCCTTTGATCCGATTGCTGCGGCTGAGACTGCCGCTGATTTAAGTTTGACTTTTCTTTTCAATGCTGAACGTGCGAATCGCATTGTGTATCAATCTATGTTAGATACCGCCCAACTCTCTTTTCCAGAATTTTTGAAAAGTGTTTTAGATGGCACGCTCCGCCAAAAGCCGCTTACAGGTTTTCAAGGAATGGTTCAAGAAGTCGTGCACTTTACCATCTTAAAGCGCCTTATGGAGCTTGCTTCTAGTGAAGTGGTGTATCCTCAAGTGACCGAGGCAATCGTATTTGAGATGATGCGTATGCGTACTTATTTAGGAGATCAACAAGCCGATCCAACGGCGATCTATATGCGCAAAGAAATTGATCGCTTCTTAGGAAACCCTAAGGGGTACAAGTCAGACCTCGAGATAGTGACGATTCCAGATGGTTCTCCCATCGGGCAATCGCATTTTTCATGTGGAATGAACTAATCGAAACGCATTTAATACATGGATGAAATTTCTGCCATTGTTCCGCCTTCAGCGGAGAAACGCCCTGTTGAATTAACGAAACACGGGCATACACGTATCGATCCGTATTTCTGGTTATCCGATCGCGAATCGCCAGAGGTACTTGATCATTTGCACAAAGAAAAGGCCTATTATGAGGCTGTAACGGCTCACCAAAAAGAGTTGAAAGATACCCTGTACAGTGAGATTAGAGGACGAATTAAAGAAGAAGATCAATCGTTGCCTGTATTCAAACATGGGTTTTGGTATGAGACGCGATATAAAGAAGGTCTAGAATATCCGATACATGTTCGTTATCGTAATGAGAATCAAAAAGATTCGCCCGAAGTGCTATTCGATGTGAATTCTATGGCTGAAGGACATGAGTATTATGATCTGCGTGGTATTCGTATAAGTTTTGATAATCGGTTTGCGTTGTTTGCCGAGGACACAGTTTCAAGAAGGCAGTACACGCTGAAGATCAAAGATCTTCAAGAGCAGCGAATTTTAGATGATCGTATTGAGAATACCACCGGATCGCCTTGCTGGAGCGCTGACAATACTTACTTTTTCTATGTAAAAAAAGACCTAGAAACATTAAGAGCGTATGGGGTGTATCGTCATCAGGTATGGTCAGACAGCACAGCAGATGTTTGTGTCTTTCACGAAGAGGATGAAGCCTTTAATGTAGGGGTCTATCTCAGTAAGAGTCGAACTTACATTATTATTGTTTCGGCTTCGACCTTAACCACAGAATACCATATTTTAAAGGCCAATGACCCACTTGGTCTTGTTGAAGTATTTAGTCCTAGGCAACGGGGCCTTGAATACAACATCGAACACTTCGGAGACCACTTTTACATCCTCACCAATAAAGATGGTGCGACCAATTTTAAGCTGATGCAAACTTCGGTGACCCAGACCGAAGCCTCGTATTGGAAACCATTTATCCCGCATCGGCCAGACGTTTTACTGGAAGATTTCGACTGTTTCAAAACTTTTTATGTGCTCGCAGAGCGTGAAAGGGGGCTGACGAGATTGCGCATTCAGTATTGGGATAATTCTGACGGATATACACTGCCTATAGAGGGCGAGACCTATGTGTGCGACCTCTATGATAACCCCGATTTTGATACCGAGGACATCCGATATTACGTCAATTCTATGACGGTTCCTGCGAGTATATACTCCATAAATATCCCTACAAAAGCTATCCGATTGTTGAAACAACAAGAAGTGGTGGGGGGCTATGACAGTTCGCAATATGTTTCTTCAAGAATTTGGGTCCAAGCAAAAGATGGGGCCCAACTTCCTGTGAGCATGGTAAAACACAGAAATACCGGTGGTCATGCGCCCACACTGTTATATGCCTATGGTTCTTATGGGCATACAGTGGATCCGACATTCTCGGTCTCTCGTCTTTCATTGCTAGACCGAGGATTTGTTTTTGCCATAGCGCATGTTCGCGGTTCGCAGTATTTAGGAAGGTCTTGGTATGACAGCGGTAAAATGGGATTAAAGCAAAACACTTTTGATGACTTTATTCAGGTATCACGCCACTTGATTGCAGAAAAGATTACTCATTCTCAAAAGCTATTTGCGATGGGAGGTTCTGCTGGAGGGATGCTTATGGGGGTAATTTGCAATCAAGCACCCGAGTTGTATCGCGGAATTATTGCGGCAGTGCCTTTTGTGGATGTGGTAACCACGATGCTCGACGAAACGATTCCGTTAACGACAGGAGAATATGATGAATGGGGCAATCCTAATGTGGCTGAAGATTATTTCACTATGCTCGCATACTCACCCTACGATAATGTGACGGATGCCTCGTATCCGCATGTCTACATCAGTACAGGTTTTCATGATTCTCAGGTACAGTACTGGGAACCAGCAAAATGGGCCCTCAAACTAAGGGATCACAATAGGGCGAACACGAGAGTATTGCTAGATATCGATTTGTCAGTCGGGCACGGTGGGGCCTCTGGTCGATTCGAACAGCTCAAAGAGATCGCTAAAGAATATGCGTTTATCATCGAATTAGCTGAAAATCAGACTATTTAGAGTTTAGCTATATTTGTCAAAATTTTTGATTTGTTTTTACCTTTTAAAAAGCGAAAGAACATTGATGCGGCGTCATCCTTCCTCGATCTTGTAGGAGATACCCCGCTTTTAAAATTAAATCAGTCGGTAAATACGGTTGACGCCACGGTGTATGCTAAACTAGAATGGTTTAACCCGGGTCAATCCTCTAAAGACCGCATTGCACTTCACATTATTGAGAATGCCGAAAAACAAGGACTGCTCAAGCCCGGAGATACCATTGTAGAAACCACTTCCGGAAACACAGGATTCAGCCTAGCCATGGCGAGTATGATTAAGGGGTATAAATGCGTTCTGGCCGTGAGTTCTAAATCTTCTCAAGATAAAATAGACACTTTAAGGGCTATGGGAGCAGAGGTGCATATTTGCCCTGCACATGTAGCTGCTGAAGATCCTAGATCGTATTATGAGGTAGCCAAACGCATACATCATGAAACACCTGGTTCTATCTACATCAATCAGTATTTTAATTCACTGAATGCCGAGGCACATTTCTTAACTACCGGACCTGAGATATGGAAGCAAACTAATGGACAGATTACCCATTTGGTAGCTTGCAGTGGAACAGGAGGTACGATTTCAGGTACTGCGCGCTACTTAAAATCAAAAAATAAGCACATCAAGATTCTAGGAGTCGATGCCTACGGTTCAGTCATACAGAAATACCATGAAACAGGGGTGTTTGATGAAAACGAGATTCACCCGTATCGCATAGAAGGTTTGGGCAAAAATTTGATTCCTACCGCGACCGATTTTGATGTGATTGATCACTTTGTAAAGGTTACTGATAAAGATGCGGCGCTTACGGCTCGTGCATTAGCAAGGCAAGAGGGTGTTTTTGCGGGATACACTTCTGGCGCAGCCATACAAGGGGTATTGCAGTACAACGAGCTCGGATTTTTTGATAAAGACAGTGTGGTCGTAGTGATCTTACCTGACCATGGGTCTCGTTATTTAAGTAAGATTTACAGTGACCAATGGATGCAAGACCAGGGCTTTATAGAGTCTACTGAAACGGCCAAGCTTTCTGAGGAGACGAAAATCGATCGATAATAGCCCCCCTTGACACGCACAGTATACGAGTTTTAATCTTACTTTTGTCCGTATTCTACACACCTTGATTTAAGCTATATGAGAGACTTATTCGATCGAATTATCGAAAATAAAGGTCCATTAGGTAAGTGGGCCGCACATGCAGAAGGCTATTTTGTTTTTCCGAAACTAGAGGGTCCTATTTCAAACAGAATGAAGTTTCAGGGCCGGGAGGTGATTACCTGGAGTATTAACGATTATTTGGGGTTAGCGAATCTTGATGAAGTCAAAGCGGTAGACGCTGAGGCTGCAACTACTTATGGAGCTGCCTATCCAATGGGCGCGCGAATGATGAGCGGTCATACAGATGCCCATGAGTTACTTGAAAATCAATTGGCAGAATTTGTCAATAAAGAGTCTGCTTACTTACTCAACTTTGGCTATCAAGGTATTATGTCTGCCATCGATGCGCTAGTGAGCAAAGATGATATCATTGTGTACGATGTCGATTGTCATGCATGTATTATTGATGGCGTGCGCCTTCATTTAGGTAAGCGTTTTACTTTCAAACACAACGATGTTGAGAGTCTAGAAAAGAACCTTGAACGCGCAACGAAGCTCGCTGAGCAGCAGAATGGTGGAATCCTGGTAATTTCAGAAGGGGTTTTCGGAATGCGAGGAGAGCAAGGAAAATTGAAGGAAATCGCTGCACTTAAAAAGAAATATAAGTTTCGTTTCTTGGTAGACGACGCCCATGGTTTTGGGACGCTCGGAAAAACCGGTGCCGGAGCTGGAGAAGAACAAGGAATTCAAGACGAGATCGACGTGTACTTTGCCACATTTGCTAAGTCTTTGGCTGGTATTGGTGCTTTTCTTGCCGCAGATAAAGAAATCATTGATTATCTCAAATACAACTTGCGCTCTCAGATGTTTGCAAAATCACTTCCGATGATTTACGTCAAAGGAGTGCTTAAGCGACTAGAAATGTTGCGCACACGTCCTGAACTCAAGCAAAGACTTTGGGACAACGTCAATGCATTACAAGACGGATTAAAACAACGTGGATTTGATATTGGCACCACCTCTAGTTGTGTTACCCCGGTGTACCTAAATGGAAGCATTCCTGAAGCGATGGCCTTGGTAAAAGACCTGCGAGAGAATCATGGAATTTTTTGCTCAATTGTAGTCTATCCGGTTATTCCTAAAGGATTGATTCTATTACGCATGATCCCAACAGCAACCCATACTATGGAAGATATTGAGGTTACCTTAAATGCGTTCTCTTCAATACGTGAACGCCTCGAGAATGGAACCTACAAGAGGTTGTCTGCTGCAGTGACGGCGGCTATGGATCAGTAATCGAGCGTTTTTTTGTACGTCACTCTTTTTTGAGTAACCACGGGGTCAAAGTCTTTCCATATACGTTGTATGGCTAAATTGTCTTCGAGCTCAGGAGTGCGGTGACAAGTTTCTATACCGTAAGCGTCGAATTCTTTCTTAAGTGCGGCAAACAGTAAGGCGGTTAATCCCTTATTTTGGTAGTCAGGATGCACACCGATCAAATAAAGGATCGCTGTCTTTGCATTTTTTTTTGCCCGAAGCAAGTGAAAGATACCAAACGGAAGGAGCTTGCCATTAGCACGGCGCAGCGCCTCGGCAAACGAAGGCATGGTAATTGCAAACGCAAGCATTTTGTCATGTTTATCAAATACAAACTTGATAAACTCGGGATTGATGAATGAAAGGTATTTTTTCTTGAAATAGACCTTTTGGCGTTCGCTTATAGGTACAAAAGAAGAGAGGCTAGCATAGGTCTCGTTGAAGAGGTCAAACATTTGATCAGCAACGGCAAGTACTTCTGAGGTAGAATGGTAATGTTTCGTTTGTAATTCGTAACGCTGACTGATTAGACGGCTAGATTTTTCAAAAAATTTTGGATCGGCGTTTTGCAATAGAAACTCGCTTTCAGAATAACGCTTTTCAACAGACATGCCAAAGGCTTCGTAATGCTTTGGGTAATAGTCATAGTTGTACCAAGAGATCATCGTGCTTAGTCGATCAAAGCCCTCGGTCAGCACCCCCACTTTATCCATATTTGAAAAGCCAACAGGCCCTTCCATAAAATTTAATCCATGCTCACGGCCTAATTGATAGACGTGTTCTAATAAACGCGAGGACACTTCATAGTCATCCACGAAATCGAACCATCCGAAACGCATCTTAGAGAGTCCTTGATGTTCAATTTCCGTGAAGTTTCGAATGGCAGCAATGCGTCCGACAATTTGCTCATTTTTCTTTGCAACGAAAAACCGTGCTTCGGCATGTTCAAAAACGGGATTGATTTTTGGATCAAAGAAATCAATTTCGTCAGATATCAATGGAGGAACCCAATACTTGTTACCTTTATAGAGATTAAAAGGAAATTTTACGAAGTCTTTAAGTTCACTTTTAGAGTGCAATTCTACAATAGAAATCATGGTTCTAAAGTACTTCAAAATTCAGGACTGTTTCTAGAAATAGCGCATTATGATTTCTCAATTCATCCAATTTTTACGTGATCAAAAAAGACATATTCTTGTAATTCTGGGCTTTTTAACCTTGTCTACAGGACTCTTCTTTCCGGTGATCCAAGGAAAGGGCTTGTATCAGTCTGATATCGCTCAATACAAGGGAATGGCTCAGCGCAGAGATCAAGCTCGTTCCAATGGGGTAGAGGCATATTGGACCCAATCGGCTTTTGGAGGAATGCCCACCTATCAATTGGGTGCACATTACGGCTATCACATGATACGCGCCATTGACCGCGGCATCCGGTTTTTACCTCGACCTATAGACTATGTCTTTTTGTACCTAGTGGCTGCCTACGCTTTCTTTTTGGTCTTAGGGATAGACTATCGCGCCAGTGCATTAGGCGCTTTAGGGTTTGCATTGGCCACATATCATCTCATAATAATTGATGTGGGCCATAATGCGAAAGCGCATGCCATCGGCTATTTTCCTCTAGTACTCGCTTCAGCATACGGCCTTTTTAGAAATAAAAGGATTTTGATTTGGACGCTGGCGTTAGCCCTATTTGTGGGTTTAGAGATTTATGCGAATCACTACCAAATGACCTATTACCTCTTTATGTTCTTGGGAATATTATGGTTGGCCGAAGCCATAAGAACGGCCAGAGAACAGGCTTTGGTACCATTCTTTAAGCGCACAGGACTGTTAGTCATTGCGGTGGTGTGGGGAATTGCCTTGAATGCCACAAGTATATTGGCTACCAAAGAGTATTCAGAATTCAGCACACGAGGTACTTCTAGTATTACCACGGCGCCGGATGGGACGCCAAAGTCACATACTTCTGGGCTTTCATTGGACTATATCACTCAGTATAGTTATGGTATAAAGGAGTCTTTAAATTTATTTCTTCCTCGATTTGTAGGGGGCTCGAATACAGAGTCTCTGGGAGAAGATTCAGAGATTTACCGCTTTCTACGAGACAATAATGTGCCTCGATCTAGTGCACTTCAATTCGCGAATAATGCACCGCTGTATTGGGGAGACCAGCCTATCGTAGCTGCTCCGGCCTATCTAGGTGCGGTTACTCTAGTATTGGCATGCTTAGGTTTCTTTTACCTCGATCGCACAAGCAAAGTTGCCATAGGATTCAGTTTTGTCTTTTTCTTGGCCCTTTCTTGGGGAAAAAATTTCATGCCTCTTACTGAATGGATGGTCAATATCATGCCTTTGTACGACAAGTTCAGAGCGGTTTCTTCGATACAAGTGATACTCTCTCTTATTGCACCTGCATTAGCTGCCTATGGTGCATTCAAGTTTTTTCATACGCCCAAAGAGCAGGCCTTGAAGACGGTTACACTCGTAGTATCCTTGCTTTTTGCAGCCGCGCTGGCATTGGGTATGGGAAGCGATTTTTCTGGGCCTTCAGATGCCTATTATGCTCAGAATTATTCGCAAGAATTTGTTGATGCTTTAATCGCTGATCGAACACAAACCTTCTATGCCGATATCGCTAGGTCATTCCTTTTATCGGCCCTAAGCCTTGGTCTATTGTGGTACGTTCGATTTAAGGGCACGAATAAGGGCTATTATATAGGATTTGTACTGCTTATTATTGTTGACTTGGGGGGTATCGCCAAGCGCTACATACAACCAAGTGATTTTGTAAGCGCTCGGAATATAGAGCAGCCTTTTAAGGCAAGCGCCATTGACCTTGAGTTGCAAAAGGATAGTACCTACTTCAAAGTTTTTAATTTGAATGAAGGACTGAATGGGGCCAGAACCTCTTATTTTCATCGCTCTTTAGGCGGATATCATGCTGCCAAACCAGCATTCATTCAAAATATTACCGAATATTTGATTTATAGAGACCGTCCTGAGGTACTCGATATGCTCAATGTAAAATACCTGATCACTACAGATCAATCCGGAGAGGAGGCCCTCATGCCCTATACCTCTACCTTAGGGCCAGCGTGGTTGGTTGATTCGCTCGTGCTGGCGAGCAATGAAGAGGAGGCATTGCTTGGGTTAAATACCCTTGATTTTAAGCGTCAAGCACTTGTTCAAAAAGAGCAATATCACGGTCCATTAGCCTTCGCTTCAAATGCAGAGGATGCGATCGAAGTGGTTTCGGCGAAAGAAGGGGAGATCCACTACCAATATACGATCGCTTCAGATCGATATGCAGTTTTTTCAGAGTGGTTCTATACTCCAAATCCGTCAGATTGGAAATTAGAGGTTGATGGATCGCTTGTTCCTTTGTACCAGACCAACTACGGATTGATTGGAGCGAGACTTAAGGCCGGATCACACCAAGCCCGATTGTATTTTGACCCTCAGGTGGTTGCCACGGGTGACCGGTGGAGGTTACCCGCGCAGCTGTTATTTTTGTTCGCTTTCATCCTTATTCCTTTATATGAATGGAAAAGGCCTTAAAAAACGTAATCGTCGTCACGTATTATTGGCCTCCAGCCGGAGGACCAGGTGTGCAGCGTTGGGTAGGGTTAACTAGATATTTTGAAGAGAATGGCCTTCATCCTATTGTGGTTATACCAAAGAATGCGGCCTATCCACAGCTTGATGAGCGTCTTCGAGACTTCGTTTCTAAATCGATTGAATTTATACAGGTTCCGATTTTAGAACCCACACGCTGGGCTCAACGGCTAGGTTTTTCTAAGGTGAAAGACTATTCTAAAGGCAGTCTTCCGCAAAGCCCTAAGGGTTTTGTAGAGCGCTTCCTATTTTACATTCGAGGCCAATTATTTATTCCAGATTCACGTGTTTTTTGGATTAGGCCCCTAAAACGCACATTGTTCAAGCGCCTGAAACAAGGCGATATTGAAGCCGTGATTACGACAGGGCCTCCGCATAGTGTGCACCTCGCCATGCTAGGGCTTATAAGAAAACCTGATTTTAAAAAGGTGAAATGGATTGCAGACTTTAGAGATCCATGGACTGAAATTGGTTATCATAAGCCTTTAAATCTTAATCAACGCACTTTAATTCGTCACCAGAAGTTAGAGCGTCAGGTGTTGAAAGGGGCCCATCTTGTGCTTACCACTACCAATACATTAGCAACTCATTATAGACAAGTCTATCAAGCAAATGTGGCTACGATCACTAATGGATTCTCAACTTATTATGAGCGCCCAAAAGTCGAACAAACTAAGATTTTTAACATCTTGCACGTAGGTTCACTTTTTGAGCATAGAAATCCGGTGGCTTTTTGGCAAGCATTATCTGAATTGCGCACTGAAGGAATGCTCAAAGCAGTAAACATAAGAATTCAATTCTTAGGCGAGGTTTCAAAAAGTACTCGGCAATCTTTAGAACAAGCGAAGCTTTTAGACTATTGTGACTTTGAAGGGTATGTGCCTAAGCATGAGATCGAGAAATTTGTTCAGCGCACTTCGCTTTTGCTGTTGTGTGAGGGGCAAGATGAGGCCTATGAATTTGCGGTACCCGGAAAGCTCTATGACTATTTAGCGATGAATATTCCTATACTCGCTATCGGACCTAAGCGATGGGAACTAGCCAACTTAGTTGAAGGTCAAGATGATATTTCTGTGGTCACTCATGATCAAAAAGAGTCTATGAAAGCATTTATTTCTTGTGCACTGCTTAGATTCGAAGGCCAAAGTCAAGTGCTGCGAACAGAACGCGATGTCGAGAGATTTGAGCATCAGTACCTAAGCAAACAGCTGGCTTTTTTAATCGAGCGGTTATGAGCGCTACACAGGTCAAATTAAACGGAATGTACACTGCTCTTGGGTTTGCACTAGGGGCGATAAATGTTTTAATTCTTTACCCCAGAGTTTTTTCTCAAGAAACGTACGGAATCATCTCATTTGTGCTTGCCTCAGCAACGCTATTGTTTCCGCTCATTTCATTGGGAATGCAACAAACCGTGTTGAAGTTCTATGATGGTCGAGATGTCACCAAGCGTCATCAGACGATCAACGGTAGCTTACAGCTGATGAGTTTATTCGCTTTGCTTTCTATGATCGGAGTTCTAGCTTTTGGCGATCGTATTGCCGAAAGTTTAAGTAAGCAAAACAAGGTGGAGGTTGAAACCGTCTACATACTGACTGTTCTGGGTGTTCTTATGGCTTATTTTGAACTTTTTTTTGCTTTTTCAAAAGTTCAATTTAAAACCTCATTGGGAGTTTTTTTAAAGGAGGTGTTTCCCCGACTTGGAGTACTTCTTTTATTGTGTTCTCATTTTACTTTATTTCAGCTATCCCTGAACACTTTTCTTTTTTTTGCAGGACTCATCTACTTGGCACGCGCCTTGTTTATGGGGATAATGGCCTTCAAACGCACTCCTTTTACACTCTTATCTAGTGCACCTATTACCTCGTACTTTCGACTGCTGACTTATAGTGGGTTAGTGCTCTTGGGTAGTGTATTAAGCATGGCCTTTATTGAAATTGACAAGGTGATGCTTCATCTGTATTCGTCATCTTCAGAGGTGGCCTTGTATACCGTTTTTGTATTCATGGCTACGACCGTAGCTATTCCAATGCGCGCAATTCAGCCATTGTACAATGCACAGTGTGCTGCATTTCAACTTCAAGAAAAGAAGGAAGCGCTGACTTTACTTGTTCAACAGGCGATTTCGATGTCTAGTCACTTCGGAGTGCTCATTGTTGGCATATTGTTAGCCGCTTCTCCGGTGTTACACTTCTTTTTACCCGAAGACTATCATGAGGCATTTCGGATTTTTCCTGTCTTACTCTTTTTAAAATTTATTGACTCTAGTTTTTCTCCTATTAATTCGTTGTTTTATTATTCAGGCCATTATAAGGCCTATTTAGGCTATAGTCTGGGCTTTTTATTTGCAATGATCGTTTTGAATGTGTTCTTAATTCCAGGTTATGGAATGATTGGTGCGGCATGGGCCACCACGATAGCCGTTGTGTTGTTCGCAGTGATTAAGGTGATGCTTTCAGCAAGCCTATTAGGGGTACTGACTCTACACAGAGATCATTGGCTTCCCTTGCTTTATCTGGCTTTGATTCTTGGAATAGCACTTCTGGTGCCCGAGCGCTTTGAGAGTGCTGCCCAAATCGCTTTTGCTTTGTTTATGGCATTTAGTTTTTGGAAGCGAAAGGTCTTTTCAGGTCGCTTTCTTGAGGACAGCTAGTTTCTCAGCTAAGTATGGACCAGTAATTGAATTCGGGTCTTGAGCGAGCTCTTCAGGAGTACCTTGACTAATCAGGTATCCGCCATCTATTCCGCCAACCGGTCCAAGTTCAATCACGTAGTCGGCACATTTAATGAGATCTAGGTGATGCTCAATGAGAAGAATCGTGTGTCCGTTGGCGATCAGGGCATCAAATGCTTTTTTGAGTGTCTTTACATCGTCAAAATGTAGTCCTGTGGTAGGCTCGTCAAAGATGAAGAGCGTAGGGAAGTTCTGTCCTCCTTTTGACAAGAATGAAGCCAGTTTAATTCGTTGCGCCTCACCCCCCGAGAGTGTTGACGAAGACTGGCCTAAAGCAACATACCCCAATCCCACGTCTTTCAGAGGCTGAATTTTTTGAGCCAATTTTTGCTGTCCATGGGTTTCAAAAAAACTTATCGCTTGGTCAACGGTGAGTTGTAAAAGATCGTAGATCGACTTTTCATGAAACCGCACCTCTAAAATCTCTTCTTTGAATCGCTGACCACGACAGTCTTCGCAAGTTAAAACTACATCGGCCATAAATTGCATCTCTATGGTTACGGTACCTTCGCCTTTGCATGTTTCACAGCGACCGGCCTCAACATTAAACGAGAAGTGTTTTGGTTGTAGCCCGTACAATTTGCTCTGCTTTTGTTGAGCATAAAGTGTTCGGATGTCGTCGTACGCCTTGATGTAAGTGACCGGATTCGATCGCGACGAGCGTCCTATTGGATTTTGGTCAACGAATTCGACCGCTTTGATTTTATGCAATGCACCTTCTAGGCGGTCAAGATGCTTAAATGCTCCTTGATAACCCCCTAAATGATGCATGAGTCCTTCGTACATTATTTCTCTGACTAAGGTGCTTTTTCCACTTCCTGAGACTCCTGTAACCGCTGTAATGCCATGCAGAGGTAGCTGAACATCAATATTCTTCAAATTGTGACGGCGCGCCCCAATAAAATGAAGATGTTGTTTGGACTTTTTTCGCTCACTCGGCACCTCGATGGCCATCCGTTTACTCAGATATTGGGCGGTTAGACTGTCTTGTTTGATTAGAGAGTCAAAATCTCCTGTTGCGACCACCTCGCCACCTAATGCTCCGGCAAGCGGTCCAATGTCGATGATGTGATCAGCATGTTTCATAATATCTTCATCGTGCTCAACCACAATCACAGTATTGCCAAGGTCTCGAAGGGTTTTTAATACGCTGATTAAATTTTCGGTGTCTTTAGAATGTAAGCCAATACTTGGTTCGTCGAGAATATACATGGAGCCTACTAGACTGCTTCCGACAGAGGTGGCGAGATTAATGCGTTGACTTTCTCCACCAGACAAGGTATTTGATTTTCGATTTAAAGTAAGGTAAGAGAGCCCCACGCGATCTAGGTAATCTAAACGCGTTTTAATCTCTAAAAGAATACGTTTGGCTACAGACTCTTGGTAAGTAGTAAGAGTGAGCCCTTCGATGATCTGTTTTAGCTCTTTAATCGATTGATTGAGCAGATCGGTGATCGCATATCCGTTAATCTTTACATAACTCGCCTCCTTTCTCAGTCGGGTTCCCTTACAACTAGGACATTTCGATTTACCTCTATATCTTGATAGGAGTACGCGATTTTGAATCTTGTAGGTCTTTTCTTCAACTTTTTGAAAAAAATCATGGATGCCTTTGAAACCACGACCTCCATTCCACACCTTTTCTTGTTCTAGTTCAGAAAGCTGAAACCAGGGTTTATGCACAGGAATACCTTCTGCAGTGGCCACTTCCATGAGTCGCTCTTTATATTTTGAGAAACGCTCGCCGTTCCATGGAGCAATGGCTCCTTCATAAATGCTTTTACGTGAGTCGGGTATGACGAGATCGGGATCGATACCTAAAACATCTCCGTAGCCTTCACAGCGAGGGCATGCACCGAAGGGATTGTTAGAATTAAATAGGTGAATACTGGGTTCGTCGAAAACGATGCCGTCTTTTTCGAATCGGTCGTTGAATACTTTTACCTGGTTATTGTCGAGATTTAGTACCTCACATTGTCCACGGCCTTCATAAAAGGCATGGTCTACCGCGGTTGAAAGTCGATTCACAAAATCCTCGTCTTGCTGTTTAATCACCACGCGATCGACCACTAATTGAAAGGGTGAGTTAAATTCTGGGTCGAGCTGGTCTAGCCTGAGCACTTCGTTGTTACTGTAAATGCGTGCATATCCAGCTGAAATGAGCAGCATTGCTTTTGTATAGGGCTCTTGTTGGGCCCTGAGTGCAATAGGAGCGAGTAGTAGTAATTTGCTGCCTTCTTCGTGCCTCAACATATAGTCGACGACATCACTTACCGTGTCGCGCTGAACGATTTCATTGCTTACAGGCGAATAGGTGATCCCAATTCTAGCATATAAAAGGCGCAGGTAGTCATAGATTTCTGTACTAGAGCCAACGGTTGATCTTGGGTTGGTGCTGTTTACTTTTTGCTCAATGGCAATTGCCGGGGAAATTCCGATTATCGCATCCACATTAGGCTTGTCGAGTTTTCCTAAGAATTGTCGGGCATAACTCGATAGGCTTTCTACATACCTGCGCTGACCTTCGGCATACAGGGTATCAAAAGCCAGGGTAGACTTTCCAGAACCAGACAAGCCTGTAATCACTGTAAGTTGATTGCGCGGAATATGTACATCAATATTCTTGAGATTGTGAAGTCGTGCTCCTTTGATATGTATCGACTCGGATTTCACGCGCGTGCTTTCTTTTTGTAGTAAGCGTCAATTACAGATTTGCGACCTATTGTTTTGGTAATCATATCTCGATCTAAATTCCATCCTCGTGCCGGAGAATATTCTCTTCCATACCAAATGATCTGAAGGTGTAATCTGTTCCATTTTTCTTTTGGAAAGAGCCTTTTTGCATCTCGTTCGGTTTGAGTGACGCTTTTTCCTGAAGAAAATCCCCAACGATAAAGCAGACGATGAATATGGGTGTCTACAGGAAAGGCAGGTATTCCGAATGCTTGAGAAACGACGACACTCGCCGTTTTGTGCCCTACTGCCGGAAATTGTTCAAGCGCTTCAATAGAATCAGGAACCTCTCCGTTGTAGTCGTCTACCAAAATTTTAGACAGTCCATAGATGCCCTTTGCTTTCATCGGGGATAGGCCAACAGGCTTAATGATTTCACGAATTTGCGCTTCGCTCAATTTCAACATGTCGTAAGGATTATCGGCTAGTGCAAAGAGCTTAGGTGTGATTTGGTTTACGCGAACATCCGTGCTTTGGGCCGATAAAAGCACGGCGATGAGAAGCGTGTATGGATCTTTGTGGTCGAGAGGGATCGGAATCTCTGGGTAAAGTTGTTCAAGAGTGTCGATGCAGAAAGACACTTTTTCACTCTTTTTCATTTCGCGTAACTTTATAACAAAAATAGGCATGAATACACTCAAAGTAGGAGATAAAGCTCCTGAATTTTCGGTCTTAGACGAAACGTCTCGGGTTCACACAAGCGAAGAATTAAAGGGTACGCCGTACATTATGTTTTTTTACCCAAGGGCCAACACCCCCGGGTGTACCGCAGAGGCTTGTAGCATTCGCGATGGCTATGCGGCACTTCAGGCTAAAGGGTATCTCATTTTTGGAGTCAGTGAAGACACTCCAAAGAAGCAACTGGCGTTCAAAGAAAAGTTTCAATTTCAATATCCGCTACTCGCAGACACCAAGCATCAACTTATCCAAGGTTTCGGAGTGTGGGGACCAAAGAAATTTATGGGTAAAGAATACGACGGATTACACCGGACCACCTTTGTTGTTGACGCTAATGGACTGATCACTCATGTGGTAGACAAAGTGAATACCAAGGATCACGCCAGTCAACTATTGGAGTTGATTGGGTAGAATATTCTTGTAAGGAAAGATATCCGAGGTAACTTGAGTGTCTTTAAAGAGCTTTTTCTCTTTAATCAGGTCTGCAATTCCATCAGGAAGCATTTGCTCCCACCCACTAATTTCGTTGGCGATCATTTGAAGCACTTCTCTAGAGTAGATCGATAAATAGGCATCTTCGTAATCTTCGATGTCTGTTACTTTTTGGTTGTGCTTAAAGAATTTATAGAGATCTTTCATTTGCTCGCTAACGATCAGGTTATCGCTATTGATGATTTCTTTGGTGTTCGGATCTTTCATAGGGTAGAGGTAGACCTGAACATTTTTGAAAAAGAGTTTTCCAAAGGCTTCTAGAATTCCACCGCTGAGATGGCGATAGTACTTTTCGTCAAAAATATCTACAAGGCTGTTTACCCCCATGCTTAAAGCGATTTTGCTCTTCGTATACTTGTCGAAGTATTCTACCAGTTTGTAGTATTCTTTAAACTTAGAGATCATTACGATATGTCCAAGTGAGCCGAGTAAATCAGCACGGGCCAAA
>JBJOGS010000009.1:0-5437 GCA_046048095.1 Bacteroidota bacterium | reverse complement strand
GACTTGCCTATCTGAGGGGCAGCGAGGCCGACACCATGGGCGTGATACATCGTTTCCCACATCGAGGCAATTAAGGTGTCTAATCCTTCGTAACTCGCCTCTATCGCTACTGCTTTCTTTTTCAATACGGGATCTCCGTAAGCTACAATAGGTAATATCATATTGTTTTATCAAAATAAGACTGAAGAATGAGTGCCGCACTCACTTCATCGAGCACAGCCTTGTTTCGGCGGACCGACTTTTTTGCATGCATCGCCGCAAGTGCTTGCGCCGCCATTTTTGAGGTAAAACGCTCATCTTGCCAATGGATCGGAAGCTGCAACTCACTCTGAATCGCTCTTCCTTTTTTCTCAATAAACGGCGCAGACTCTGAAGGGGCTCCGCTCATCTGAATAGGCTTTCCAATTACTACAAGGCTTAACGGCTCTTCGCCGTGCAGGCGTCGCAACGCATCCAACAGTTCAGCAGAATCAACAGTAGCCCAACCTGAAGCCACTCGGATTGAAGTATAACCCAAAGCAATTCCTGTTCGCTTCACACCGATATCTAAGCCTACTACGCGTTGCAATTCCATAGATTTTCAACAAAAATAGGTCAATTTGAACAGTCCCAAACTGCATGCTCACTGTATCTTTGCAAAAAATGAAAACGCATGAATGACTTGAGAAATCACATTGAAGCCGCCTGGGACAATCGAGAACTTTTAAAGGAATCTGCCTACCAAGAGGCAATCCGTTCCGTGATTGATGAACTGGACCAAGGTAATCTTCGCTGTGCCTCAGCCGATGAAGATGGAGTATGGACCGCCAACGAATGGGTAAAAAAGGCTGTGGTGCTCTACTTTCCGATTCAACAGATGCAACCACTCGAAGCTGGGATTTTTGAGTACCACGATAAAATACCTTTAAAACGAGGCTTTGCGCAAAAAGGTGTCCGTGTGGTTCCCAACGCAGTAGTGCGTTATGGCGCTTATCTATCTAGCGGAACCATTCTCATGCCAAGCTATGTGAACATAGGGGCGTATGTTGATGAGGGCACCATGGTAGACACTTGGGCTACGGTCGGAAGCTGCGCTCAAATCGGCAAAAATGTTCACCTCTCAGGAGGGGTGGGTATAGGCGGCGTTCTTGAACCCTTGCAAGCTACCCCAGTCATCATTGAAGACAATGCCTTCATTGGTTCGAGGAGCATTGTCGTAGAAGGGGTCCGTGTGGGCAAAGAAGCGGTTCTCGGTGCGAACGTCGTACTTACCGCAACTACTAAAATCATCGATGTCACTCAAGACGAGCCCGTGTATTACCACGGAGAAATTCCGGCCCGAAAAGTAGTGATTCCGGGCACCTACAACAAAGCATTCAAAGCAGGTACGTTCGGGGTTTCGTGTGCTCTGATTATTGGTGAGCGCAAAGAAAGTACCGACAAAAAAACTTCGCTGAACGACGCACTTCGAACCTATGATGTCTCTGTCTAAAAAGGTTTAAAGTACTACCTTTACCAGAGCAAAAGAGTAAACTACACTCCAAGGCTTGTCAACGCTTAGACCCCATGCTTCAAGAGGCAATTCAACATCCAATTTTTAAAAAAATCGGTCAAAAAGCCGATGAATTGGGTCTAGAATGCTATGTCATCGGTGGATATGTACGTGACTATCTATTACACCGCTCCTTCAAGTTCGATATCGACATTGTCACCCTAGGCAACGCTATTGAACTTGCACAGGCGCTAAGTTGGGCATTAGAAGGGCAACCCAAGGTATCAGTGTTCAAGAACTTCGGAACAGCCATGCTCAAACATGACGGCATTGAAATCGAATTTGTAGGTGCCAGAAAAGAGAGCTACACCTCGTCTTCAAGAAAACCCGACGTATGCATTGGTACCCTTGAAGACGACCAGAATCGCAGAGATTTTACCATCAATGCCATGGCCATTTGTCTCAACGCCGATAGGTTTGGTGCATTTCTAGATCCATTTGATGGCAGAACTCACCTTGCTGAAAAGCGAATTGTGACCCCTCTAGACCCAGAAATTACCTTTAGCGATGACCCGCTTCGCATGTTAAGAGCCATTCGATTCGCAGCACAACTCCACTTTGATATTGACCCTAGTACCCTTCATGCCATTGGGACACAAAAAGAACGGCTTGATATTGTTTCTAAAGAGCGCATTGTCATTGAATTGAATAAAATAATGCTGAGCGAAAAGCCATCTGTGGGGCTAGGATTGCTTGAAAAAACACAACTATTAGAACGCATCCTTCCTGAACTCACTGCCCTTAAAGGAATTGATGAAATTGAGGGCATGACACACAAGGATAACTTTTGGCACACCCTTGAAGTAGTAGATAACTTGGCGGCAGAAAGTCAAGATCTATGGCTGCGTTGGGCTGCGCTACTTCACGATATCGGCAAGGCGCCTACCAAACGATTTGACGATAAATCAGGATTTACCTTTCACGGACATGAATTTGTAGGATCAAAGATGGTGTACAAGCTCTTCAAAAGGCTGAAAATGCCTTTAAACGATTCGATGAAGTTTGTCCAAAAGATGGTGCTTATGAGCTCTCGACCTATTGTGATTTCTGAGCAATTCGTGACCGATTCTGCGGTCAGACGCTTAGTTTTTGATGCGGGCGATCATATTGACGACCTCATGCTTCTCTGCGAGTCTGATATAACGACGAAAAATCCGAACAAGCAAAGACGGTATAGAGAAAATTTCAAACGCGTACGTGCTAAAATTAAAGAAGTAGAAGAACGCGATCGGGTGCGCAATTTTCAACCTCCAGTGGATGGATCAGAAATTATGAGTCTATTTAACCTCAAGCCAGGAAGAGAAATCGGCATACTTAAAGAGGCCATTAAAGAAGCGATCTTAGAAGGTGAGATTGCTAACGACTACAACGAGGCCAAACTATTTATGCTTAAAAAAGCCGCTGAATTGGGCTTAAAACCAGTAAAAGATGCGTAGCACAAGATTTCTCATTAATGCCACTATAGCAGTAATCTACCTCGTTATCTTGGCAGGCGCAGTGGTGCGAATGACCGGCAGTGGCATGGGATGCCCAGATTGGCCCAAGTGTTTTGGTTATTACATTCCACCCACCGAAGCGGAGGCCTTGGAATGGAAACCCAACCACTCTTATCGAAAAGGACAGGTCATTATTCGCGCTGATCAGCTCGCCCTAGCCCGACAGAACTTTACCTCATCGGTTACCTTCAATCCAACAAATTGGGAACCCTATACTAAGCATGATTATGCGGTGTTTAATCCCTGGCATACGTGGATTGAGTATATCAATCGACTACTAGGTGCCTTAGCCGGACTTTTTACGCTTGCCCTTTTTATTAGTAGTCTGCTTATCAGACCCCTTCAAAAAAACTTAGTGATTTTAGCACTAATAACGCTCTTAGGCATACTTTTTCAGGCTTGGCTTGGGGCCACGGTGGTTTACTCAGTGCTCAATCCTATCAAGATAAGCCTACATATGCTCATGGCCCTAGTATTAATAGGGCTGCTGTTTTACATGAAGTTCAAAGCGAATCAAGGCGATTCAGATAGCGATAGCCTGAGACAAAACAAGATACTCATCGGATTCGCTCTGGGCAGCACCCTGCTACAAATTTTATTAGGAACTCAAGTGCGTCAAACCGTAGATCATTTTCTGGATGAAGGGGGGCGAATTGCACAATGGATCACTCAGGCTCCGGTGCTATTCTATATTCATCGTTCTTTTTCGATTTTCCTATTGGTTTTCAATGCTTACATCTTCTGGCGCTTGAAAAAGCAAGGCTCACGCTTCACCCAGTATTACGCCTTGGTACTAGGCGGGTTAGTCTTTGAAGTCCTCACCGGAATAGCGATGAACTATTTTGCCTTTCCATTTTCTTCTCAACCGATACATCTTGTAATCGCATCCATACTATTTGGTCTACAAGCCTATCTTTTTATGAAGAGCACTACTCAACCATTACCTGCTGAAATTTAACCCTATGTTATATAAAATTCGAATCATTTTGGACGCCGAAGAAGACGTGTTCAGAGACCTCGCCGTATCAGATCGCATTAGTCTTGAAGACTTTCACACGGCCATTGCCCAATCGTTTGGCTTTGACCTTAGTGAAATGGGAACCTTTTTTGCAGCCGATGAAAACTGGTCTCAGGGGGTAGAATACCCTATCGTCGATATGGGTTTTGAAGACGACACGGTGATCATGCAGCACACTCCTCTGGGGACCTTACTCAACGAAGACAACCCAAGACTAATTTATGTGTATGACCTATTAAGCATGTGGAGTTTTTTTGTTGAACTGGCGAAAGTCGAAGAAACTGATCCTACCGCACCATCAACATTGCTCTTTAGCTTTGGCAACCTCCCTGAACACGCTCCAGATAAAAGTTTTAAATCTGAGCGTTCAAGTCGATTGCTTGACGAGGATACATTTTCTTCTGATGAAGACAATTTTGGCGCTGGGCTAGACGATGATGAGTTCGAAGATGAATTCGGAGATGAGTTCGACAGTGGTAGCTTCAATGATTTTGAAAGCTATGATGATTATGCCGACGACTATTAACCTAGCTAGAGCCTATGTTTACTCTATACAACGCACAAATAGATGCCATTGCCCTTCACCGCATCGGAAACAAAAGTCGCAATGAACCATTGCACCTATCAAAAGATCAATTGCATCTTGATGACGAAATAGGGTCTTTGCTCAAGCAGTATTTCTTTTCTCCATTTAGTCAAAAAGAAGTGAACTATTTCAAGTTCAGTCACGAAATCGATCTTGAATTTCACACTGTCTACCAGTCGGTACGAAGCATCTTTGAAAATCCCCACTCGCTCTATGAGCAAAGTAAGACTATAGCTGCACATCTCTATGACCAATCAAAGCACGCTCACATTAATAGCGGTGAACTTTATGTTGCGCATTTCAATGATTTAAGGCTAGACAATGAAAAAGTGGATGCAGTTGGAATCTTCAAAAGCGAGGTCAAACAAGACTTTTTTGAATTCTCATGGGAGAATGAAAACTTAAACATTCATTTACGACAGGGCATATCTACACAGAAACTAGACAAAGGTTGTCTCATCTTCAACACCTTGGCAGAAGAAGGATACAAAGTATTGACAGTAGATCGCAACCGCTATGACGCAAAGTACTGGCCCGAATCCTTTCTGTCCATTAGCGCACTCGAAGACGAGATTTATTTTACAAAAAACTACTTAAAACTTTGTAAAGACTTTGCCAAGGATGTCGTGCTAGAGGCCGAAGACAAACAACAAGAAGTGTTATTCATGAATCGTGCGATGAATCACTTTGCCTCAAGAGACACTTTTGAAGAATCCCATTTTCTCAATGAGGTTATTGAAAATCCAGATCTTATTCCTGAATTTAAACATTACAAGAGCGAGAGGGGTCCCAAATACAGCATAGAA
>JBJOGS010000008.1:0-7421 GCA_046048095.1 Bacteroidota bacterium | reverse complement strand
CGCTGAATTACGCGATTCATGATTTTTTTTAACTGTGAAGTAGAGCGCTCGAAGTTAGATTTTAAGGCTTTTTCGGCGGTGAACGACTTGATGACTAATAATTTTCCGAGGGTTTCTTCAAAGAAAGATAAGAACACTCCGGTTTCTTGCTGCGCTTTGAGAGATTGCGCTTTGAGGGATTTTCCGACGCGTGCGATGATGAATCCGGCAATTGGAAAGAATAACATTACAAAGACAGTAAGTTGCCAGCTAAGTACGAACATAGAAACAAGCACTAGAACGATGGTGAAGGGTTCACGGCTAATTGTTTCAAACGAACTGATGATTGATTGTTCGACCTCTTTTACATCTGCGGTCATTCGAGCGATAAGATCGCCTTTTCTTTTGCTTTTTGTGTAGCCCAGAGGTAATTCGATAAGTGTGCTATACAACTTATCTTGGAGGTCTTTTACCATTCCAGTTCGCAAAAAAGACAACGCATAGGCCGCCAAATAGCGAAAAATATTTTTCAAAAAAAAGATCAGGGCACTAATGAGTACAATGGCTACTAAAGCTTGAACCTCATCAGATTCAAGTGCCTGCTGCGTAATGTAGTAATTGAGTTGTTGCTCTAAGAAGGGTTTTAGCGACCCTATTCCTTCAAAGGTAGGTGCTGTAGTGACAGCCTCTTGGGTACCAAATAAAATGCCTAACGTAGGAATAAAAACCAGAATAGAGAGTACATTAAAAAAGGCATAGAACAGATTGAATACCGCGTTAGATAAAGCATAGGTCAAGTAAGGCTTTGCGTATTCGAATAAACGGCTGTAGTTCTTCATCAATGAATTTGCATGGCATCTATGAGTTGATCAATGCGCAGCTCTAACTGTTTTTTCACTTCAGGATAGTCTTCTGCAAACTGTAATGGCGCATTTACGCTAAAATAGAATTTGATTTTCGGTTCGGTACCACTCGGTCGTGCAGCTATTCTTGATCCTTCGCTAGTTTCTATAAGAAATACATTCGAAGCCGGAAGGTCAATGCTAGTCTTTGCCGAGGTTAACTGGTTCGTTCGGACTTTATTCAAATAGTCTTCAGTGTATACGACACGTTCAGTGCCAATAAATTCTGGAGGGTTCGATCGAAATCGTTTCATCATCGTTTGAATTTCTTCGGCACCCGAAGCCCCAGTTTTAGTGATTGAGATTAGGCGTTCTTGGTAGCATCCGTACTTTAAGTAGCAATCTATCAGATAGTTGAAAAGGGTTTTTCCTTTGCTTTTTAAGGTGCTTCCAATTTCAGCGGCGAGAAGGCTTGCTGTTACTGCATCCTTATCGCGAACAAAATCTCCGACTAAATAACCGTAACTCTCTTCACCGCCTCCTAAAAACTTCATTTCAGGGTGCTCTTTGATGAGTTTTCCGATCCACTTGAAACCGGTGAGTGTCTCGCGGTAAAGCACTTGATAGTGTTTGGCCATCTCTTTGATCATTGGGGTAGAGACAATCGTTGAGGCAATAAACTCATTACCCTTAAGGCCTTGATTGCGGTAGTGTGCTAATACATATTCGGTGAGCACTACCATGGTTTGATTTCCGTTCAGCAGTTCAAGATTTCCATGGGGGTCACGCACCGCAATACCCAAGCGATCACTGTCTGGGTCTGTGCCAATGACCATGTCTGCTTGTTTGGATTCAGCGAGCGCCAATGCCATAGCCAGTGCTTCTTTTTCTTCTGGATTGGGTGACTTTACTGTGCTAAAGTTGGGATCGATCACCGCCTGCTCTTCGACTAGGTGCACTTGTGTGTATCCCGCTTGCTCTAAGACCGGCGGAATTGCGGTAATTGAGGTGCCGTGAATCGGAGTGAATACTAAAGAAAAGGCTGTTCTATCGCCGGATCCAATGCGCGCATGATTTATTGAGGCACTAAAAAACGCTTGATCAACAGTGGTATCAATGAGTTGAATAGCCGGGCTTTCTGCTGTTGCGAATCGGATAGAAGCATAATCTACCTGTTGAATGTGAGCAATGATCTCTTGGTCTTGCGGAGGTACGATTTGTCCTCCGTCACTCCAATAGACCTTATAGCCATTGTATTCTGGGGGATTGTGAGAAGCGGTTAAGACAATTCCGGCTTGGGCGTTCAAATGCCTCACCGCGAAAGACAACTCTGGGGTGGTGCGTAAGGCACTAAAAAGATAAACCTGAATGTTATTTGCTGCCATGATCTCTGCGACTAATCGCGAGAGTTCTTGACTTTGATGCCTACAGTCATAAGCGATGACAATAGATTTTGGTTTAGTGCCAAAACAGTGGTTCAAGTAATTCGCTAATCCTTGAGTGGCGCGACCTAGGGTATAGGCGTTGATGCGGTTAGAACCTACACCGAGTATGCCACGCATTCCTCCGGTTCCAAATTCAAGGTCTTTGTAAAATGCGTCCTCTAACGCTTCAAAATCATGCGTCATTAGGTGTTTTACTGCTTGTTGTGTAGCGGTATCAAAGGGGGCGTGCATCCAGCTGTTGGCGCGTTCAATTACGGTCATAGAGCGTCATTAAGGTTGATCTTCTCAGCAACAAAATAGCGGTCTTTCTCGCCTTGATTTCGTACAATTAGCTCTCCAAGAAAGCCGGCTAAGAACAATTGTGTTCCTAAAAGCATAGTGCTCAGGGCCAAGTAAAATTCAGGACGCTCTGTAATCAAGCGTGATTTGATATTGAAAAATAGCTTATCGATTCCCAAGTACACTGTAAATGAGAATCCAATCAAAAACATCAGCACCCCAATTGCCCCGAATAAATGCATAGGACGCTTTCCAAAGCGACTCACAAAACTGATCGTGATTAAATCGAGTAAGCCATTTAGAAAACGTTCGGGACCAAACTTGGTGGTTCCGAATTTACGAGGCTGGTGCGAGACGGTCTTTTCTCCGATTTTTGTGAAGCCGGCACTAGCCGCAAGTACTGGAATATAACGGTGCATCTCGCCCTTGACATCAATGGCTTTGACCACTTCAGACCTGTAGACTTTCAGTCCGCAATTAAAGTCATTAAGTTTAATTTTTGAGCTTTTTCGAGCCGCCCAATTGAACAATTTTGAGGGGATATTTTTAGTAATCAAGTTGTCATAGCGTTTGCGTTTCCATCCTGAAACCAAATCGTAACCTTCGTTGCGTAACAATTGTATCATCTCTGGCAGTTCTTCAGGACTGTCTTGTAAGTCAGCATCCATAGTGGCCACTAGGGCGCCTTGCGCACACCTAAACCCGGCATGAAGCGCCTGTGATTTGCCGAAATTTTTGGTGAATCGCAGCGCTTTAAGATGACTGTTTGTGGTGCAAAGCTGCATTAATGTTGACCATGAATCGTCTGTGCTTCCATCATCTACAAAGATCACCTCATAAGAGATATGGTGTTGCTGCATCACCTTAGTGATCCAGTCAGCGAGTTGATTTAACGATTCTGATTCGTTAAAAAGCGGAATTACAATAGAGAGTTGCATAACCGCTTCAAAAGTACGGTTTTCTCGTTCTATTCTTCGCTCTTTCTAAGAAGGGCGGCAGGTAATAGGGATAAAATAAAACCAAAGATAATTGAGAAAATTAGTCCGAACGCTGCTTGAATAGCGGGGGTTTGAAATTGCTGCATTGCGGCCATCTGAGCATCAATTTGCTCTAGGGTGAGCTCGGTATTTTCAATGAGCTGCTCACGCTGAAAATTGGTGGCCTTAGCCATGGTTTCAGGATCGATAACTCGAGTGAGTATGAGGTTAAAAACTACGATAATGACACCGCTGATTAACGCAATTCCTACTCCGAGTTTGATCCCTTGCCAAAAGGTCATAAGCCCTGCATTTGCTGCACGGTACTGGTACATACCAACAGTATATAGCGCCATAGAAAGCACGACACTGACCACCGTAACGAGCGTTCCGCCTTGATAGTGCATGTCCATGGTGTAAAGCATAAAAGAGAAAATGACACTTAGGGCACCTAAAATGGCTCCGTAAGTCAGCATAAATGAGCGAGTAGGAAGTGAAGTGTTCATGGTCAAATAATTGATTAGGTAGCCCTAAAGTATGAAAACTAGGTTTAAAATTTGCTATTCTTCCATAGCGAAGTGAATGAATGCTTGCTCAACGTCAAACTTTAAGCTATATTTGCACTCTCAAAAAAAACAATTAGGGTTATGAAAAGCGAGATACACCCAGAAAATTATCGTTTAGTAGCGTTCAAAGATATGTCTAATGACGAGGTGTTCATTACCAAATCTGCTGCAGAGTCAAGAGAAACTTTAGAGGTGGATGGTGTGACTTATCCTTTGATCAAGGTAGAAATTTCGCGCACCTCACATCCTTTTTATACCGGTAAGTCTAAACTAGTGGATACCGCTGGTCGTATCGATAAGTTCAAGAACAAATATGCCAAGTTCAACAAATAATTTGTTGAACTGACTTTTTATAGAGAAGCACCTCCGAGTTTCGGGGGTGTTTTTTTTTCTCGTTGTACTTTTGTTTCCTGAAGATCATGCACGATGCATTACCTATTAAGCGATTGGGGTAAAACTATAGATTTCTTTCCGCTCACTCTTTCTAGGCCTTTATCAGAAATGCGCTGGGGGGTATTAACGATTGAAGCGCAATGGAAGCAATGGCTGGGTGACGGTGTCTTTTATTACCACACCTTAGCTCATCTTCATGAGCGATACCCCCATTACATTCCGCAAAAGAACCATGTCGTGATCAATGCTTCGGTCTTTCCGACTCGTGAACTTGCACAAGCAGTGCGACAATTAAGGCCAGGTGAAGAACTGAAAGCCCGTGGCATCGTGCTGGCGAAAATGGTGAGTGATGATTCACAAAAGGTTGAACGGTCCATTCATTTTGAAGAGTACCCAGTGTATTCACTCAATCAACTCACCGATTTGTGGTCTACGTTGACTGAGGTGCTTCCGATATCTATAGGTTACATCACTGAAGGCAGAAAATCGACATCCTTACATCCTTCTAATACACTGATTGGAAAACATCCGGTTTTTCTCGAAGAGGGAGCCGCTGTTTACGGAGCAGTTTTAAATACGCAAAACGGACCGATTTATATCGGTAAAGACGCGCTAGTCATGGAAGGAGCACTCATTCGCGGTCCATTCGCCCTAGGCGAGGGTGGGGTGGTGAAAATGGGAGCCAAAATTTATGGGCCAACAGTCGTTGGACCTTTTTGTAAAGTAGGAGGCGAACTGAACAATGTCAACCTTCATAGCTATTCGAATAAAGGACACGACGGCTATTTAGGAAACGCTGCAATAGGCCAGTGGTGCAATCTCGGGGCGAATACAACCAATTCGAATTTAAAAAATACGTTAGAAGAGGTGCGTCTTTACAGTTACCGGACCAAACGTTTCGAACCAACGGGTTTGCAATTTTGCGGACTGGTGATGGGAGACCATTCAAAAGCAGCTATCGGAACGCTTTTTAATACAGGGACGGTAATTGGATTTAGCTCGAATGTATTTTCGAACGGTTTTCCGAGAAATTTTGTTCCCAGCTTCAAGTGGGGTGGAGCCCAAGGGTTAAGTACATATCAACTTGATAAGGCAAAACGCACCGCCGATGAAATGATGAAACGCAGAGGGCTGGTGCTCGACGCGAAAGAAGAGGCCTTATTTGATTATCTTTTCAACGAGATACACTTATGGGAGTAGCACAGAAAGACGGTATGCGCGTGGCATTCTATACGTTGGGTTGCAAGTTGAATTTCTCAGAAACTTCAACCCTAGCACGTTCGCTCGTTCAAGAAGGGTATACCAAGGTAGACTTCGACTCTGAGGCTGAAGTATACGTGATTAATACCTGCTCAGTAACCGAAAACGCCGACAAGCGTTTTAAAGCTATAGCGAAAGCTGCCCACGCCAAGAACCCTCATGCGTATATCATTGCAGTAGGCTGTTATGCGCAACTCAAACCAGAAGAACTTGCAGCCGTAGACGGGGTAGATATGGTGCTGGGCGCAAAAGAGAAATTCAGTCTACCTGCTTATTTGAATACGCTTTTAAAGACTCCAAAATTGCAAGGTTTTGCGCAAGTTCATGCTTGTGAAATTGAACAGACAGAAGTGTTTGTAAGTAGTTATGCAATCGGAGATCGCACACGGGCCTTTTTAAAAGTTCAAGACGGATGCGACTATACCTGCACCTACTGCACGATTCCTCTTGCCCGCGGAATTTCGCGCAGTGCTCCTTTAGAACAGCTTCTTGATCAGGCGAAAGAAATAGCAGATCAGGGAATTAAAGAAATTGTGCTCACCGGGGTGAACATTGGGGATTATGGAAAAGGGGAATATGGCAATAAGCGCCATGACCACACTTTTCTTGAACTCATTGAAGCGCTTGACACGGTAGATGGAATTTCGAGATTACGCATCTCATCAATAGAGCCTAATTTACTCAGTGACCAGATTATTGATTTTGTCGCTCAAAGCAAACACTTTGTTCCGCATTTTCACATACCCCTGCAGAGTGGTTCAGACGCCATTTTGAAGCAGATGCGCAGGCGGTACCTCACTCCGCTCTACAAACAGCGGATCGCACGAATTAAAGAGGTAATGCCAAACGCGTGCATTGGGGTAGATGTGATCGTTGGGTTTCCTGGTGAAACCGAGGCACACTTTTTAGAGACCTATCAATTTCTTGTAGATCTAGACGTTTCGTATTTGCATGTATTTACTTATTCAGAACGTGCGAATACTTTAGCTGCCGAGATGGGTGAGGTGGTTTCTATATCCGAAAGAAAGAAGCGTTCTAAAATGCTTCATACGCTCTCGGCAAAGAAGAAGCACTTATTTTATGAGCAGCAAATCAACAACTCGTTTCAGGTGCTTTTCGAACACGAGATAAAAGATGGGTATATTGAGGGGTTTACAGAGAATTACTTAAGGGTGCGTGCTCCATGGAATCCAGAGTTAGCAAATCAACTCATAGAAGTGCACGTAGATCGAATCGATGAAGAGGGATTTGCTCGAGGCACAATTAAAACCCTTCATCCGGCTAACTTTTAAATGCGAATGCCTACGGGAAGCATTTCTTTGTATTGATTTCTGTGTTTTCGAAGAAATCCTGCTATTTGCGGGCTGGTAGGTACGACGCGTAATTTTTGGTCTTGAATGTGATCCAAAACGGCTCGAATGAAATCGTCTTTAAATTCTTTAGAAGTGATTTGCTCAGGAATAACCAGTTTAGTTAGAAAAACCTTCTTCTCTTGAGCGGCATATTCAATTTTCGCGAGGTGTCCTTCTACGCAAACCTCATACTGTCTTAAAAATGTGTTGTCTTTAAGGTCTAGGTTGCTCATTGATTCACTAAAATGTTAAGATTTTGTAAAAATAATAAAAATCTTGTTAACAAAACAGTGAATAACTACTTCTATGTTACTGAAAATCAAAAAGT
>JBJOGS010000007.1:0-21997 GCA_046048095.1 Bacteroidota bacterium | reverse complement strand
GGTTTGGCGGATCTTTTTTTTACCGGAAATCAGGTGGGAAATGCCCTTTACTTAAATAGGGGTAAACTTCAGTTTGAAAATGTGAGCGAAGCCTCAGGTGTGGCTTCATTAGACCGATGGTTTACAGGTGTGACAGTGCTTGACGTTAACAACGACAGATGGCCTGATCTTTATGTTGCTGCCGGCATAGACGATGATCCACTTAAGCGTCGAAACGTTTTACTTGTTCATCAAGGCTTGAATGCGGCGGGTATTCCGGTTTTTGAAGACCTAGCAGAAGCATATGGCGTTGCTGATGAACATAGTAGTATGTGGACCACTACCCTTGACTATAATTCAGACGGCTTTTTAGACTTATATGTACTCAATAATGAACAATCAGGAATACTTCCGACTAATTACCGCGAAAAGGTTGTAGATGGATCCGCACCCAGTAATGATCGGTTATACCGTAACAACGGCGATGGTTCGTTTACAGATGTCACTCTAGAAGCAGGAATACGATACGAGGGATTTGGGCTAGGAATCGCTGTTTCTGATTTCAATTTTGACGGTTTGGACGATCTCTACATCACCAATGATTACCTCTCTAATGATCTTCTCTACGTTAATAATGGAGACGCTACTTTTTCAAATGAAATAGGGATGCGTTTGAAGCACCAGAGTAAGTTTTCAATGGGCGTTGACGTCAATGACATTAATAACGACGGATTGCACGATGTGCTTTCAGTAGATATGCTTGCTGAAACCAATCAGCGCATGAAATCGACCGTAATGAGTGTCAATTACATATCGGAGGTATACAATAAGCGCTGGGGCTATGAGCCTCAATACATGCGCAACATGCTTCATTTAGGTAGCGGACTAAACCTTCCAATGAGCGAGGTCGGATTGCTGGCAGGAATTTCAAAAACCGACTGGAGCTGGTCGCCGCTCATGGTCGACATGGATAACGACGGACTAAGAGATTTATTAATCACAAATGGATTCCCGAGGGATGTTACCGACATGGATTTCAGTAACTACCGACTTGAGAACGGTCAATATGCGAGCGTTAAGATGATTTTAGATAGTGTGCCGGTGATTAAAATACCTAATTACGCTTACCGCAACAAAGGAGATCTATCCTTCGAAAATGTAGGGGACTCTTGGGGATTGAGTCAAGCATCGTTCTCAAACGGGGCTGTGTATACTGACCTTGATAATGACGGTGATTTGGATTATGTGGTCAATAACATCAACGATCGGGCGTTTGTTTTTGAAAATACCACAAACGAAACCTATAGTGATCGTGCCTATTTGCAGATTGAATTAAATGGCCCTAAACACAACTTTTACGGCATTGGAGCTAAGGTTTGGGTAAGTACGGGCGAAGCTACCTTGTTTGTCGAACAACGGCTGAGTCGCGGATACATGTCTTCGGTAGACCCAATCTTGCATTTTGGTCTAGGAGCGCAAAACACTCCCTTAGAGGTCGTGGTTGTATGGCCCGATGGCCGCTCACAGCGAATTCAAGGTGTAGCACCCAGTAAACGAATCCGCATCAATCATAGCGAATCCACCGAAGATCCTGACCTAGTAACACAGCTTTTCGAAAAGCACAAAGTAGAGGGCACATTATTCACAGAGGTTTCAGAAGAAATAGGCCTTGTATATAAGCATGAGGAGGCGGACATCATCGATTTCAGTGCACAGCATTTGTTGCCCTATAAGCATTCACAAAACGGACCTGTTCTCAGTGCGGCTGATTTCAATGGCGACGGCCTTGAAGATTTGTTAGTGGGTAGTTCGGCGGGTTATAATCCCACGCTTTTTATCCAAAATGCAAAGGGGCAGTTTGAGTCGCGCCCCCTTTATGCAGACGAGCGACTGCTTCCATTTGAAGAGGCGAGAGCAGTAGCTTTCGATCTGGAAAACGATGGCGATCTAGACTTGTTCATGGCCTCTGGAGGTGGAGATTATAAAGCACCAAAAGCCGTTTTTGACCAAGTACTGTTGAGAAATGATGGCAGTGGTAATTTCTTACGTTCTACTGACGCTTTGCCGCTATTGACCCTAAATGCGAGCACCGCTACTGCATTGGATTACAACAATGACGGATATACCGATATTTTCGTCGGTGGAGGTGTGATACCAGGACAGTATCCTAAGAATTACGAGAGTGTTTTGCTTGAAAATCGAAAAGGTGTTTTAGTCGATGTAACCGAAAGCGTGTTTCCGGCCTTAAAAGAACTTGGTTCGGTTCATGATGCGAAATGGCATGACTTGAATAACGATGGCTACCAAGATCTGATTATTGCTGGGCACTTCAAGCCAATAGAGGTCTACCTCTTTACAGAAAACGGCTATCAAAGACACCAAACAGCCATGAATGCTAAATTAGGTTGGTTCAACACAATTGAAATTGCCGATTTCAATAACGATGGTCATTTGGACATTCTAGCAGGAAATTTGGGACGGAACAATTTTTATCAGCCTTCTAAAGAACGCCCTTTGACCCTCTTGGCGAAAGACTTTGATGCAAACGGATCGATTGATCCGATCTTATTCGCATACTTCAAGAATATGGCTGGAGACTATGCCCATTATCCGGTGGCGTTCTGGGGCGACGTCAACAAGCAAAGTCCGCTCTTTAGAGGAAAGTTTAATTTTTATGCCGAGTACGGTGAAGCTGATGCTCAATCCCTCTTTACCGATGAAGAGCGAGAGGGCGCCCTGCAATACAGCATGAACTATGACCGGTCGGTATTATATTTAAACACCGGTGAACTTGATTTCACGGCTATAGAACTTCCGCTTGAGGCCCAATATGCGCCTATTAATGATTTCATTGTTGAAGACCTGAATGAAGATGGGACATTGGACGTCATATTGATAGGAAATAACTACGGCAATGAAGTGTTCATCGGGCATTTGGATGCACTCAATGGATTGGTTTTAATGGGAGAGGGCTCAGGTCACTTCAAGGTGGTACCCACGTCTAAAAGTGGATTTTTGGTGCCTTACGATGCAAAGCACCTAGCTACCGTTTTGACCGCGAATAGAAAACGTCTTTACTTGGCCACTCAAAACAGAGATCGGTTGCGGGTTTTTATAAAAAATGAATAGAATGAAACGCCTTAGTGATCTCATTGTAGCCTTGGTGATACTGGCGCTTTTATTTGTTACCCCCCAGTCGAGCTGCAATCGGGTTTCGTCTTCGTACACTACTCTTGAGCCATTGGCGATTCATGAGAATGGAATGGCCTATGTGAGTATGACCACTTGTGTGAGTTGTCACGAAGCCATTGTTGAGAGTCACATGCAGACGGCTCACTTTAAAACTTCTAGTATTTCAGACTTCTCAGATCAATTGCATTTGTTTGCCCCTGGGGCCAATGAGCTGCTGTTGGCAGACCAGTCAAAGGCAGAGTTTGTTTTGGAAGACGATCAAGCATACCAGCGTTGGTTTGAGCGGGGCGAGACAAGTGTGACCTTTAGCGATGCTATGGAGATCACAATTGGTTCAGGACATCGGGGACAGTCATTTTTGTATTGGAAGGGCAATAGCCTTTATCAACATCAGGGATCTATCTCAGGAGACGGTGAGCAGTGGATCAATAGCCCGGGGTATCCTTCGCGCCTTGAGCCACCTAGACCAATTATGCCTCGTTGTTTAGAATGCCATGCCACTTATGCCCAGCAGTCAGATTTAGAAACATCACGTCCGACCAATACCTATCTCTCTAGAGACATACTCTTTGGCATGCAGTGTCAGACATGTCATGGGGAGGCGGCTGCCCATGTTGATTTTCATCGAAAGCATCCTGAGGAGCGGGTGCCTCAATACATTTTAAAGTACAGTGATCTTACCCAGAAGCAGCGCATAGATGCCTGTGCACTGTGCCACTCGGGTTCACGTCCAAACAAATGGGATCCAGAGAAGCGAATTTTCGTACCGAGTTTTACTTATCAAGTAGGCGATGATCTGGATGAGTTTTTAGAGCCCGATAAGCTTGCCGCAAGAGAAGGGGCCGTGGCGGATATTCATGCGAATCAGGTGAACCTATTAATGAACTCGAAGTGTTTTCAGCAGACTGAGGCCATGGATTGTACGACCTGTCATGATCCGCACAGTTTTGAGCGTGGCAACTACCGAAAGTTTAGCGCGAAATGTATCAACTGTCATGCTGGTCCTAAGCATTCAGAGGCTACATTGACCCTCGAAGGTGCAAACTTCGAAGACTGTGCAAGTTGTCACATGCCGTTCAATGAAAGCAAAGCGATGCAGCTTGAACTCGATGTGAACGCTTTGACCCCGGTGCGCATCCGCAATCATTTGATTGCTATATATAAAGACGAACCTTCAAATTAATTTGATCTCATGAAAAACTCTTTGCTTATTCTGACAACCCTATTTCTTGCCTGGTCATACGCCGCAACGGCTCAATCTTCTAAGCGATTATTGGCCATTTTTGCTCACCCAGATGACGAGCAGACCGTGGCTCCATTGCTGGTAAAGGCGGTTGAAGAAGGGGTAGAAGTGACTTTGGTTATTGCGACTGATGGACGCTTAGGCACCAATGAATTCACCGATTATGAAGCTGGAGATGGCCTGGCTGCGATACGCCGTGAAGAGCTTAAGTGCGCCGCCGCGACCCTTGGCGTAAAACTCATTCATTTAAACTATCACGATCAATTGCGTTCGGCTGAAGGATACGATGGTCATATTCCGCATGTGCGAAGTCTGCTTAAAGAAATCACAGAAATTGTAGAGCGAGTGAATCCGGATGCTATCGTTACATGGGGCCCTGACGGAGCCTCAAATCATATGGATCACCGTTTGATCGGGGCCACGGTGACTCAAGTCTTTACTTCGAGAAAATGGGAAGGAGCGCAGTTGTATTTCTTTGGCATCCCCAGTGATATACTACCTTCAAAAGAGGCAGTTATTCAGCGCGGAACTGATCGTAGTCTGCTCAACACCCAGGTGGCATTCGAGCCACATCACCTAGATACGGCCTATGAAGCCCTCAGGTGTCATGCGAGTCAATATCCGAGCGAAGTCGTGGATCAGATGAAGAAAGAGCGTCAAGCTCTAGAGCAAAAGGTGTTTTTGCGTCAATTTACACCTCCAACCACTTCGCGTACTAGTCTATTCTAATTCGAAGCATCTGAAGCCTCAATGAGGCGAGCACTTAAATCAGGGTCAGCCATGTCTTTGTCAAGCGGAAACATGGGGCGTTTAATGCGTTTGTAGCCCAAGCGATCTAGGTCTTGGTCTACTCCTCCTGGAGTGAGTGCCATCACCCAGCCCCCGCGCATATCGTAGAGTTCAGGGACGAGGTATCCGATTTTTACCACTACGATGTCGGCGCTTCGCGGATCGAGATTCAGATCGGTAAAGTCTTTCTCGTAATGGTAGGGTTTGCGCTTCTTGGTGACAATCACACTGACGCTTCCGGTTTTTACCACTACCTCAACCTCGGCATCTCGATCGCCTTCTTTAATGGCGGTAACGGTGCCGCTGAGTTGGATGGGTCCGGCAAAGCGGTCATCGACTAAAGCTCCGACATGGCCCTCTACATTGGCGCCGACACCCACCTTCAGTGCGTTTTCTATGAGTTCAGGCCCTGGGATCGAGGCGTAGATAAGTTGGGGCCCATCAGCAGATTTAAACTCAGGTCGTAGCAAGAGCTCGTTGAGGGTGTGGGTAACGTCTCCGGCACCGCCTGCGGTTGGGTTGTCTCCCATATCGCTGATCATAAATGGCTTACTAGGGCTGTTGAGTGCTTGAGCAAGCGCATCTTCTAAGGTTGTGGTTGGAGCCACAAACTCAAACTCATTTCTAACGCTCCAGAATGCTTGGGCGAGTTTCTCGGCTCCGCTAGTTACGGCTTCTTGGTCGTCACCGGTGACCATGACCACGGCATGGTTGCGGGGCTCATCGGCCCAAGCATATCCGATCCAAATCGCGGCATCAATCACGCCGGGGCTGTCGGCAACCCCGGGAACCTGTGCATAGAGACTCTTTCCGGGCTCAATGCGCGTGCTAGTTTTTTCTCCGGGCAATAAAATAGGAACCGGAATCCAGGCTTTGTAGGCCGGCTTTCCTTTACCGGTCTCAAGGCGCTCTAGCAAGTTGTCTACGGCCCTTTTCTTAGATTCTATGGCATCTTCATGAGGGGCCATGCGGTAACAGGTAATCAAGTCTGAATGCTTGGCCAGGGTCTCCGATACATTGCCGTGAAGGTCCATTGAGGTGGAGATTAAGACGTCAGTGCCCACTACCTCTCTAATACGGGTGATCAGATCCCCTTCGGCGTCGTCTATGCCCTGAACGCTCATGGCGCCGTGAATGTCAAAAAATAGCCCATCATAAGGACCATTTTCTCGCAGCATGTCAAGGGTTTTGGTGACCAACGACTCGTAGGCTTCGCGGGTCACTATGCCTCCTGGAAGTGATTTACCGATGAGCAGCGGAACCCAGTCGGCGCGTTTTCTGTTGATTGAGTCTTCGGCAAAAAATGGATAGCGTTCGAAGATTTCTTCTCCGGTCTTCGCGTGAAAAGCTGCTTCATCAGTAGTTGCTGGTGAGAAGGTACTTGATTCAATTCCCAGCCCCGCTATAGCGATGCGCGGCAGCGATGATTCAGGAGCTTTTTGCCCACAAGAGGCAAGAATTAGAGTGACTAAGAGAAGGAGTTTTTTCATGTCTTAAGCGTTGGTATTCGCTTAAAGATATTAAAAACTACTGCCAGATCTGACTAAGTGGCTATTCTACTCTAAAACTGAAGACGTCTGAGGTCACTGAAATCGATTCATCGGCGACCGTTACTCTCCAGTAATAAACTCCAGAGGCGGCTTCAACTGCTTGAGATTTCTCGGTCAAGTCACCAAAGGTAGTTGTGTCAGCTGCAGCAAAGGTGTTCGAGGTACTCACTTCTAGGGTATAGGTCAGTGCATCTTCGTCAGGGTCTGAGGCGTCCCATTCGATGGTGACTTTGCCTTCTGTTAAGGTTGCAGTAGAACCCGGGGTGGGGCTCACGGCGCTTGCTGCAAAAGGTGCGGCGTTTTGCTCGGCTTCTCCGGCCAAATAGAATTGCCAAGACGCCCCGTTTTCATTGGCATTCGCGCAATTTTTCGCGATCACCTTCCAGGAATAGGCATGGGCGCGTTCAAGTTCGAGGCTCGTCTCAGTACCCTCGATGTCGCTGAATGTCGTGCTCTCACCTGTGGCTTGATTGGTAACTACAATATCGTAGCTCTCGGCGTTTTCAGCAGCCTCCCAGCTAAAACTGACGGCAGCCAAATTTCCATTGACCTCTCCTACTTCGCAGGCCTTATCATTTTCTGGTAGGCTCAATGCAGAGATTCCGGGCATACTAGCTAGCGAGAAGTTCCATATGGGTGAATCGGCAGTGCTAGTGCTTGTGTTTTTTGAAGTCACCTTCCAGCTGTATGACTGACCTCGCTCGAGATCAAGGGTGGTTGAGGTGCTAGTGACATTAGTCTTAGTGCCAGCGACTGCGTTTGTAGTGGTATTGGTAACCGTTAGGTCGTAGGCCGTGGCATTGGTAGCCGCCGACCAGCTAAAACTTACCGTTGCCGTTGCGGGGCTACTGCCTTGTCCGGCTTCACAGGCTTCATTGTTGGCAGGCAGACTCAATGCCGATGCGCTTGGCGGGGGTGGAGGAGCTACCGGATCAGGTTCACCCGGAAGGATTCCGGCATCATCGGTAGAACAACTGAATAACATCCCAGCCAAGAGTGCCATCAAAAGGGAATTGAAAGAAAAGCGAGTGGTTACCATTCTTAGTCTTTTATGATTTTATGCGAGGTATTTACTGTTGCTGATTTCAAAGTTACAATATAAACTCCGCTACTTAAATGTGAAAGGTCGATGGTGCTAAATCGCGTGAAGCCCACATTTAGATTCGCCGAGTGCACGATACTTCCTTGTAATGAGCTAACGGTTAAGAAGACGTTAGCGTCTGTTCCTCCAACATAGAGTTGTAGGGGTCCCGAGGTCGGATTCGGATAGACTTTCACCTCTTCAGAGACAAAGATTTCATCGAAGTATATTCCTTGGCACTCAAGGTCAGTACGCACTTGGATGGTGTTTTTTCCGGCCACAAGTGGTAGGGTCAGCGACTGTTTCTGGGTCACTATCGGCTTGCCGTTTAGGGTCACAAGGTATTCTTTCGATCCTCTAAGCGTGAGGTCTAGCGTTCGCGTACTCGTGTTGACTACCGCATTGGTTTCTAATGGAGCAGGTTCAGCCACACTGATGCTATAGCAACGCTGGTAATTGCTCTGTCCATCTACAGTAAAGCAAATATTGTAGCTGCCCGGGGCGAGGCCTTCGAGAGAGGCGCTATAACCATTGGCGAGGTTAAGTACCCCACTGCCTCCTTCGCCAGCATCAAAGGCATAAGAGTAGCGTTCGTCTTTGGCGGATAGGGCGATCGATCCGTTGTTCATCCCTGCACAGCTTACAGAGGTTACCACTACAGAGAAGGTGTCGGCTGCGAGGGTGAATACTTCGCATCCATTGGTGTCTACAGTGGCTCCTGCTGGGGTGTCGTTGCATTGGTCATCACGATCTAGAATGCCGTCTCCGTCTTGGTCGATGGCTGAACCTGTGATCGGAAGTTTTGGAAATTCTTTGAGAAGTGCTGCCTTTTCAGATTCGATATCTGCACCCATCCACTGGTCGAGTATCGAGGCGTAGACTTGTCTGAAGTCGAATTCTACGGCAAGGTTATCTTGCCACCTTGCCTCTTCGGGGATTTCTGGATTTTTACCTAGGACATCATCACTGATCTTATTTCCGAAGATAAACATGGGAGCTGCCGTACCGTGGTCTGTTCCGTAAGAAGCATTTGAATTTATGGTGCGTCCAAATTCAGAGAAAGTCATAGTAAGCACTCGGTCAGAGTCACCGGATGCATCGAGGCTTTTGATGAAGGCGGTCACGCTGTCATTTAGGTCTTTTAAAATACGTGCATGCTCCCCTATTGTGGGGTCGGCTAAATCTACCTGGCGGTCATGCGTATCAAATCCACCAAGGTCAACCATGTAAACTCTAGTATTTAATCCTCCTCGAATCAATCGGCTAGCTGTTTCTAGCTGCCACCCTAAATGACTACTAGGAAAATTAATTTCACTACTACTATTTTGGAATGATGCTTTTACTACATCACCATATAGATTTGATTGTTTGGCTATTAATTGGGCATATTTTAACCTATCTCCTGAATATGAATTGGGGTATTCATGGTCAAAATCATTAATAATTTCTTGAAATTGTTCAGGGTCGTTTACAATGAAACTAGGAAAGGAGTAATTTCCTGTTAAGGTCAATGATGATGACCATCCTAATTCTATGGCCAATGGATGAGGAAATCTTTCATTGGGATATTCTTGTGGAAAAGTTGGATGCTCATTTTCAATATATCTTCCTATCCATCCTGAAGTTAGAAACTGATCATAGTCTGATGCAGACTGCCAAATGTCCATGGATCTAAAGTGAGAGAAATCCGGTTTTTCGTAACCGACGTTTTGTATCACTTTCATTCGCTTTTCATCAGAAAAGACTTTTAAATCTGCCAAGCTTGGATGAAGGGCCAAATCACTTTTTCCGAGCTGAACTAATTTATTTTCAGGCATGATCACATGAGGCCTAACCTTATTAAGGTTTGAGTATTGATCAAGAGGAATAACCGTGTTTAATCCATCATTTCCACCGTTAAGTCGAATCAAAACTAGAATCTTGCCCCTATCAATTGTGCTATTTAAAAAATTGCTATGATTTAGGTTCCATCCCATATTAAATGTTGGAAGTAAAGCACCTAATGCAGCGGCGTGGGAAATGTCATGTAAGAAGTCTCTACGTTTCATCAGTGTACATGTATTTCGTTAAGTTGAAAGATTAATCTCATGAAATCCGAGACTCTATGATAGAGTGAACTGTAGTTTTCTCTATTGGGATTGGCTTTGTAGTTTATAACTGCTTCTGTCCAATAAGTTCTATTGAAGTGATCTCCGAAAACAGTGTTAATTATGCGTTCTTTAGCTTTTTCTGGGATTGAGCCACCCAAAAATCTATCGGCCAATTCCTCGAGAAAAGCGTCTAGAGACTCAGGATTGCTAAAGCCATTTATGAAATTGATAAAATTTGTCCTTAGGTGTACATGGTCTTCTATCCAAACACCGACCCATGCGGTTGATTCTGTGAATCTTTTTTTCGCCTTAATAGTTACTGAGTTCAACCAAAATAAGTCATAGACTGGTTCTTGGTAGAATGCGGGCCATCCAGAAACACTTGGAGGATTAAAGATGTTCATGCCTTGATTCTGAATATTCCAGCCCAAATCCTTGAATAGCCTAAACTTTCTAAAATCCTGTTCAAAATAATTCGGGTTAAAGAAAGAGGCCTCCTCAGAAAACATAGAATTGTAATCTCGTTGTTCATCCTGTCTGTAGGTCCATAACTCTCCATTAAGGATGTCAAACTCTTTATAAATAGCCAGAGTAAAATCTAGGGGTGCTTTTAACATTGAATTTTGTAGTTCTTCAGAATAGAAGAATTCGCTTTTTAATAATGCCTTTAGAGTTTCAGCAAGATTATAGCCATTGGATCTCATGATATCTGCCATTGGCTTTACAATTTGCTCTTCAATATGCTCATTGAGGATGGGGTAGGCGAAGAATTGAAATAACCTTCGAGATAGATAAATTGCTACTTCATCAGTTTCAAATATCATATCGAGGAATTCATCGAGTTCCTCTCTTCCAGCCTCACCTTCTCGTCCTCTAATTATCTTATTTCCATAGAAGTCTGAGAACTGTTTGTCTGAAGTGTCATGATTCCAGTCTTGAAATTCTATTACAGGCTCCCAGCCAGGGCCCATGGCATTCTCTTCCCAGAATTTAGATCTCCAGCCAACCAAAACTCGTGCTGCCGCTTGCACATCCCCTTCAGTGAATTTTGAAAATGGCCGTTTACCTACTGTAAATAGTTCTTGTACCTCTCGAGCATAGTTCTCATCTGGAGTCTCTTTTCTACTTAACTGAAGATTTAAATATTCGAGCATATAAGGCTCTAATGTTAAATCGTAGATGTAATCTCTATAATTTCTAAATGATCCATGGTAAACTAAATGTATATAGGAATATATCATCTTGTGTATACTATGAAAATCAAGTGTTGGGGTTAGGTTGAAAAGAAAAATGAAAAGCTTCCAACAAATGGATGTGGGCTGATCATACATAGAATGGTACATCCATGAATATATAGCATCCTTTCTCTCTTGACCTTGAAAATCACTGAAGTTGTTATTTTCAAGTCTTCCGATATACGTTTCTGAAACAAAGGGTTCTCTTGGACCGACATCGTCAGTTCCGTATTTTTCTCTATATGCCTCAGGCGGCAGTTCGAAATAATAGTTGTTCACCGGTTCTCCAAGCTCATGGAAGGTCATGATCATATCCACCGCCTGATCCATGGTGAGGCCCTCGAGGTCTTTGAGGTGGCGGCTAGCGTAGCCGACCATGGTGCGCTTAAGCAGGTGTTTCTTTTGGGCGTCTCCGAATTCTCCGGTGTAGGGGGCAAGCGTTTTGTTGATCTCTTTGGTCAGCTTGCGTGAGTCCATGAGCGCCTTGAGATTGATGCGCTCTTCATTGAATATCTTCTCTAGATCGAGAGGGGGTTGAGGATTTTTCGGCCCAAAAGGGGACAATGGAGGTTTCTGGTCAGTAGCCATGGCTAAGTATTTGTCCACTAAATATATAGATAGTGGGGTGAGATAATGCTTGTTTACTGCGTAATTCCGGTATTTATAGTGCGTAGTGGGCAGATTTGCCATTTTATGCCCTGTTTTTAATCAGGGGTAGATGTTGTATATTCATGAGGTAAATTGCTGATTGTGAAAGATCTTAAATACCTATTGGCCTTTACTATTCCATTAAGTTGCTGGGTGGCGCTCAGCTTTCAAGGACTTTGGAGTTATGCGACCGTGGTTTATGCTTTTGGGCTCATTCCGATTTTAGAAGTGCTCTTTTCTTCATCCGACCATTACTACAGCGAGGATCAAAAGGCCAGCCGCGCGGCTGATGTGTTTTTTGATGTGTTGCTTTACTTGAATGTTCCACTGGTGTTTGCTACTCTTTACGTCGGATTTCAGACCCTCTTAACCTCAGAGCTGTTGCCCTATGAGCAAGTGGGATTAGTACTTTCGGTTGGGATTGTACTAGGAACCAATGGCATCAACGTGGCTCACGAACTGGGCCATCGGGTAAAAAAATCCGAACAGTTCTTGGCGAAGTTGCTACTCATGCCATCACTTTATATGCATTTTTTTATCGAACACAATTTAGGGCACCACAAGCATGTGGGTACGCCTGAAGATCCGGCAACAGCTCTAAAAAATCAGTCGGTTTATGGCTTCTGGTGGAGCTCTATTAGAGGCCAAGTCGTTTCAGCTTTCAAGATTCAGCGCCATCTGCTACAGGTCAATCAGGCAGGGTACTTTTCATTTAAAAATGAGCTTTTTTGGTTTGCCTTAGTTCAGCTGGGTTATTTATCTGCGGTATTTTGGATTTTTGGTAGTGCAGGATTGTTCTATACCCTTGGCTTTGCGCTCGTTTCGGTTTTGCTGCTAGAAACCATCAACTACATTGAACATTACGGTTTATTGCGAGAGCGCAAGGGCGAGCGTTATGAGCGGGTAACTCCGGCCCATTCGTGGAACTCAAATCACGTGATCGGACGCATGGTGCTTTACGAGCTTACCCGTCACAGCGACCATCATCATCGAGCTTCTAAAAAATATCAGGTACTAGAAAGCATTGAAGAAAGTCCGCAATTGCCCTATGGCTATACCACTTCAATGGTGATTGCTTTGATTCCTCCGGTTTGGTTTGGGCTGATGAATAGGCGGCTTACTAGGCTGCATAACTAATTCGATATACGATGACCAAATTGTTTTCGGTTCTGTTTTCAGAGCATATGCTGAAGAGACTTGAGCGGATGACGCTAGTGGCTTCTATCGCCGGATTTTTGATCCATTTAGCCCTAGTAGGATTATTCAATATGGGGTTTTTGGGGGCCATGGAGGCCTCATTATTTTCAAATCCTATCAGTGCCATTTACACACCCTTTTCGTTCATATTGATCTATGAGATCTACGTGCTCATCTACTTTTTGCCGCGCTCGTTCACCACTTCGCTACTCAAGCAGTTTGAGATTATAGCCCTTATTCTCATCCGCCGTATTTTCGGAGATATCTCCAAAATAAACTTCGAACTTGCCACTATTCAAGACAAGGAGGTCGTTCAATTATTCATTGACCTACTTTCAGTGCTGATTCTTTTGACCATTATTTTGTTTTATACCCGTGTAAATAAGAGACTGACTCAATTGAAGCCAGCCTCCTCAGATTCGGTATTTAGGCGGTACAAAAAGCAACTGGCAGCCGCTTTGGTGGTCATTATTTTTTTGATAAGTGCAGTGCACCTCACCGATTACCTGTACGTTGTTTTCGCCGGGGATCACCTTTTTGCCGGAATGGACAACGACTTAAATGCGATATTCTACAAAGACTTCTTCACCGTTTTGATTTTGTCTGATGTACTCGTGCTGCTACTTTCGTATGGGCTTACCAAAGAAAACTTCAAGTTGCTGCGAAATACCGGTTTTGTGATTTCGACCGTTCTTATTCGGATATCTTTTAGTACTCAAGGCCTGTACAATTCGGTCTTTATCATCACCGGAGCCCTATTTGGTTTGGCCATTCTAAAGATTTACTACGAGTTCATTCGCGTGAGTGAATTGGGGGATGCCTCAGGGGTATTCTAAAAATAGTGGTTAGTTCTTACATGCGCCGTCTGAGAAGCTAGTCACCCCACCATAGGTTTCGGCACTGCAGCGATTGCTGTAGGTGACACCGTCGCATCCGCATACCGGCATAAACTCTTCGGTGCAGGGAGCATCGGGCCTGAGCTGGTCTAGATTCATGCAACTCAGGTCTTGTTGACGCCGTTCAAAGACATAGGTGATTTCGTCGTCGGCAATCATTGGATTATCTACATAGGTCAACGTGAGTTTGTCACCCTTTTGCTCATAGGAGTAGGAACGCTCGGAATTGGCTACCTCAATTACTTGATCCTTTAGTGTGAATGTGGCCGGATCGTTCACTGCCGTCACATTAAGGGCGTCAGTCGGCGGGCCCTTGGCAAGCAGAACTTTTTCATCCGCGAAAATCCAAAGCTGATTTTGACCGAAGTCATAGTCACCAAAATAGCAGAAACAGATCACTTCTTTTAGAATCCACTGACCTTGAAGGTTATTAGGTATTGGCTCGCTTTCTTTCGAACAAGATAGGAGTGTGAGTGCTAAGAATAAAAGTGCAATCAGCTGTTTCATTTGTGATTAACGTATTAATCTAAAGAGGCCTTTTTCGGGTTTTTCTACCTTTTCAGGGTATAGCTGTGTCAACTTCCAGACACAGCCGTTGATGGTTTTCGGATGAAAATCAGGGTAGGCTTCTTCGATCATTTTGTTTAGTTGTGTCCACTGTATACCTTGTGGATTAGCCTCAAGCAATTCAAAAATCTTGAGGTAAATTTTTCCTGTGATGGTATTCGGGTTTAGTGGCATTAATCGAAACAATTTATGGTATACAATTTTAATATGTTCTGAGAATTCCATTTTATGCTATATTCCCGTCAATCAAAATAAGTGGAATTAATTGAATAAAATGCAGCCTCCAATAGATCTAGTTAAAGCCTTTGAAAAGGATAATATTGATTTAGCACCTTTCCAAAAATCTAAAGTGCTTGCCAAGCAGGTTCAGGGCTCAATTAACCGATACACCGGAGAGTTTGGTATCAAACAAAAGAGGCACCTTTTGAACCGAACCATGGTTGGATTTGCATCTAGACATCTTAAAGATCTCGATGGACTTTCATTAGAGCAAGCAGTGGATTTAATCTTTGCCTATACTGATTTAGGGGAACCTATTAATAACTATTACAACTATTTCTCTGCCGAAGCTTATAAGGAAACTTATGGAAGTGATGATGTAGGGCCAGGTGAGCCTTTTATTTCTCGTCCCTTGAGAACTAATGATCAGATCCCATCTGAAAATGCCGGTGCTGAAAGACAAGCAGCTTTAAGTTCATGGTATCATTACAGCATGTGCAATCAGCCTACAAATGTGGGGTGGAAGTTCTTTTTGTTCCTCCATAATCTTACGCCCGTTAGTGATGAACATACTTCTCAAAAGTGGATGTATTCGTACATTAAAATGGTGTACGATGCTCCATATAGAAATTATAAAGATTACATCTATGATCTGACATTGCATCCCATTATGCTTGTATACCTGAACCTTGCATTCAGTCAAAAGGACACACCTGATGAAAATTTTGCAAGGGAGGTACAAGAACTATTCACCGTAGGAAAAAGACCATTTGCTCAATTCACTGAGAGTGATGTGAAGGAGGCGGCGAGAATTCTTGTGGGCTGGGGATATGACTATAATAATCAATTTACAGAAGGTTTTCTGCACACTCCTCAGTTTAATGATCATAATCATGATACAGGCAATAAGCAATTTTCATCCTTTTATAGCAATACGCTTATCCAGGGAAGACAAGGTCAAGCCGGTGCAGAAGAGTTAAAGGAGTTCTATGATATGATTTTCGAGACTGATGAGGTAGCTATTTATCTGTCTCGAAGGCTTTTTCAGTTTTTTGTGTATCCAGTCCTAACTGATGATATAGAAGAAAATATAATTCGTCCTCTCGCCAATGTAATGCGTTCCTCTAATTACTCATTGGCCGAAACTCTAAAGGTGTTACTTAGTAGTGAGTATTTTTTTGCTGAGGATTTCTATAATTCTATGATTAAGTCCCCGTTAGATTATTCAATGGGTATTTTAAAAGAAACGAATTACCTAGAGGGTGATTTGGTAGATCATGACGGTCAAGGAAATGATTTTAACTCTTTTTTTAATCAAGACAGAGGGCGTTTTCCGGATATGCTCTTTGATAAAAATCACAGGGTCCACACTTTTTTCGGTAACGGATTTCAAAATCATTATTTACCTAATCAAGGGTTTTCTGTCCTTTACCCACCAAGCGTTTCAGGGTGGCCTGCCTATTACCAAGAACCGGTCTATGATCTATTTTGGTTAAACTCTGTTACAGTGAAGGCAAAGAAGCGATTCTGTGAAGGATTAGTGATGTGGGGTATAAATTTAGATTTTACTAGTACAATTAAACTTAAGATTAGTTTATGGAATTTCTTTCAAGACCTAAGAAATCCTGGGGATGTTGATGATTTTATCAATGAGGTTAGCGCTAAATTCCTTAGTGCACCTATCCCAGAAAAGACCTATCAATCCCTAAGGTTGGGTCTGGTTGGTGGTGATTCATTAAGTGACTACTATTGGACTCAGGCTGTAACTGATTTTTTACAGCGCAAAGACAAAGAGTCGTACAATACGCTATACACTCGGACAGAAAGATTTCTTATTCTTTTATTCGATTTAAATGAAATCCATGTTTTTTAGATGAACCGTAGAGAATTCATACACGATCTTTCACATGCCACAGCATTAGGTGCATTTCTACCTGCCTTTGATTTGAGAAGCTTATTGGGCAAGGCTTCTATGCTCAATAGTACCGCAGAAAGAGGCAATATTTTGGTTATAATTAATTTAAGCGGAGGAAATGATGGATTGAATACAGTTGTTCCAATGGATCAATATGGTAATCTTTCCCAGGTTCGACCTCATGTTATTTTACCTGAGAACAGTATTTTGCCCTTGAATCGAAGTGAATTAGGATTGCATCCAAGTCTTGCCGGATTAAAGTCATTACACGACGAGAATAGATTAAAAATTATTCAGAATGTTGGATATGACAATCCTAGCTTGTCTCATTTTAGATCCAAGGATATTTGGCAAACTGCATCTGATTATGGCACTTTTTTAACTTCTGGTTGGGTAGGAAGGTATGTAGAAAATCGACATCCAGAATTTCCTGATGCCTATCCAAACGAGAATTATCCTCACCCTTTGGCCATCGAATTGCCTTGGCAAAATTCGTTAACCTTCACCGGAGAGTATTCTTTTCCTGGGTTTTTGGTTCAGGATCCTCAGAGTTATGATGAAATTCTGAACGAATTAGATCATATGTATCCGAGTACATTTTCGGGGAACAAATTGAAATATATTCAACTCGTTTCCAAACAGTCTAATCTTTACAGTGGTGTAATTCGTGACGCCTACAATAATTCAGAAGAAATGGATGTCGGATTCTCTGATTTCTCTTCTTTAGGTTCACAATTTAGAAGGCTGAGTAGACTAATACGAGGGGGACTTAACACACGTTTGTACATGCTAGAAGCTGGAGGATGGGATACGCACGAAAAGCAAGTTGATTCTGGTGATCACACCAGGGGTACACATGCCAACCTCTTAAAAGATCTGAATGATAGTATCATGTCTTTTATGAAAACCATGGACGCCTCAGGAGATTCTGATAGAGTCATGATTATGACGTTTTCTGAGTTCGGTCGCAGAATTGCATCAACAGCATCCGGAGGCACTGATCACGGCACCGCAGCCCCGATGTTAATTATTGGAAACAAGTTAAACAGTAATGTACTAGGTAAAAACCCTGTGATTTCTCCAACCACACAATGGAGCGATAATTTAGTGGCCGAATTTGATTTTAGGCAAGTTTATGCATCAATTATAGAACAATGGTTAGGTAGTGACGATACTACTGAGAATCAGGTATTAAGGGGAAGTTTCTCAAAGCTACCTATCACTGGACAGTATCTTGATGCCGATGGCGACGGCGTTTACGATAAAGATGATCTTTGCAACGATACTCCTGCAGGCGCAATTGTTGATGCAAATGGTTGTCAAGTTTTTTCTTTGCCAGCAGAGGCCTTTTCTGTTACAGTTGTATCTGCTAGTTGCATAGGGCAAAATACTGGGAGTATTAGATTGTCTTCCTCGCTCACGAATTACAAGTTTGGAATTAGTGTTAATGGAAGCCTTTCTGGTGAATTAAATTCCTCGAATAACCACAGTCATATTATCACCGGCCTCTCAGCAGGGACCTATGAAGTCTGCTTTTCAGTAGATGGGGTAGAGAATTACAAACGGTGTTATTCAGTAAAAGTTAACGAACCGCCTAGTTTGAATGCTGTAGCAACCGTTAGCAGCCAGCGAAAACAGTTGAATTTAGAATTATCAGGCTCTAAATTTTACAAAGTATTGCTGAATGGAAAGCAGCTAACAGCAGTGGGTTCAATTATAACGCTACCATTAAAAGTTGGAATGAATACAGTTGAAGTGACTGGGGACTTGGAGTGTCAAGGAAGGTTTTATCAAGAGGTTTTCATTTCTGAAGAGGTTAAGATTTTTCCAAATCCTACCGACGGGCCTATCACTATGTATATTCATGGGGTGGACAACGAGGCCTTAATTAAAATTAGTTCTATAACCGGAACTCTTTTAAGTTCTTTTAGGAAAAAAGTACCCTCTGATCGTAGAGTGGATATTAACCTTTCTTCTTTAAAAATGGGTGTGTATATTCTTAGTATTGATGGTCCTACAACTAGGGTGAGTCAAAAAATTATAAAGCAATAAAAAAGCGGCATTCATATATGAATGCCGCTTTAAGTTTAGAAAAAGGGTCGAGAATTAGTTAGAGCCCTCTTCAGAAGAAGTTGGTTCCTCAGTGGTCTCTTCAGAAGATACTTCTTCAGTAGACTCCCACTCTGCCTCCATCTCAACGGCAGTAGAATCGATAGCCTCAACTTGAACTTCTTGAGTTTCTTCAACTGCCTCAGTAGCAGGAGCAGCTGATTTGCCAGAGCAAGCCACTGCAACAAAAGCAGCGGCAAGAATTAGAACTGTTTTTTTCATGTTTTTAATATAAGATTGACAGTGATTAAAGTCGGGCGAAATTATGTTAAAAAACGATTCAGCGAGTTGAAACATAAATAAAAATTTTTGAACTTAAGTTCATGAAAAACAGTAGATTAAAATCTCAATTTTCCCTATCAGGCCTTTTTGACAAACTCAGATTTTAGGGCCATTGATCCGAACCCGTCAATTTTGCAATCGATATTATGGTCTCCTTCTGTGAGTCGAATGTTTTTAACCTTGGTTCCGGCCTTAATCGACTTTGAAGCACCTTTGACAGGAAGGTCTTTGATTACTACAACCGAATCTCCGTTTTCTAACACGTTTCCATTGGCGTCTTTGATAATGAGCATCTCTTCTGTTAGAACTTCTTCGGGGTTCCACTCATGACCGCATTCTGGGCAGAGGTAAAGTTGATCCATCGGGTATCCGTAAGGAGACTGGCATTGCGGGCATTCTTTCATTGGTAGATGGTTAGGAGAATAAATTTATGTTTAAAAACTAGATTAAACGGTTCTTTATTTTTCATACTTTCAATAAAACAATTTCTATGAAAACCTTGTCTTTAAGACTATTGCTTGTTACGCTTTGTAGCGCTTTTTTGTTGGGCTGTGGATCTACTCAGAATGCCGCTTCGACTGAGTCTGCAGGGCCAAAGCCTGAGTGGTTCACTATTTCGGCTTCAACCGACCTTGGAACTGTTGGTAATTTCTCAACGGGCAACGGGTTCGTAGGATCGTATACAGTCAATGTGCGGGTTCGAGCTCAGAAGTCTGCTGAAGATGAAACGTATAAAGTGTTGCAGGTGCAGGTTCCGGCCGGGATGAGCTGGCAACGCGTTTATTTTCGCAAGGTGTCTGAAGATTCTAACGTCTACAAGTTCGACTTCGGAGGACAGACGTATTATTTTGCTAAGTGATTCTTTAGGTGGCACCTCCAGTATTAAATCTAAAAACGGAAAAATATTGATTATTAATATTTTATGTATTTAAATAAATTAAATATGGAACATTTGATGTTCCACTTAGAATATATTTTGTTCCAAATAACTTTTGTTCGTCCGAACAATAGTTAGTGTATTCCAATGTATGCTACTAATTCATTTGACACCTAGGAATTAGATTATTTACATTCATTCAAGTAATCTAACACAAATGAAAAAATTACTCTACGCTTTACTCTCTATTCTTGTAATTATTCTTGCTTGCTCTAAAGAAGAACAAACTCCCGATCCGCTGCCAATCCCTAACTATACCTTAAACTTTTCTGCGGATACAGGCGGAACGGTAAGTACCGAAGGTGGAACTTACAATCAGGGATCCAAAATTACCGTTACTGCCACACCAGACGGACAGTTCTTATTTAAAGAATGGTCTGATGGCTCTACGCAAAACCCAAGAGAGATTACTGTTACTTCGAACCTCACTCTTAAGGCCAGTTTTATTAAGAAGACCTATCCGCTATCGGTGAACATAGATGGAGAGGGTACGGTGCAAGAACAAGTCATCATTCAAGGATCAACCACCGAGACCGAGTATAATGCCGGAACCACGGTTCGATTAACTGCAACACCGAATGAGGGATGGGAGTTCTCTATGTGGGTCGTTGACGGAGTGGTGATTACTGAAAATCCCATTGAGGTAGCCATTGAAAAGGGAAGAGAGGCTACGGTGTTTTTTAAGCGCAAGTTTGACCTAAATATTGTTATACAAGGCCAGGGCCAGGTAAACAAGGAGGATATTGATTCTAACAAATTTAGATTAACCGCTACTCCAAGTGAAGGGTGGAATTTTCTGAGATGGACTGGAAATTTTCCTCAAGGAGGAAGCTCGGATAATCCAATTACCATTGAATACTCAAATAATGACATCGAAGTTACAGCAATTTTTGAATCGACACCTGTCAAGATAAACTTAGAAGTTAATGGAGGTGGCTTTTTAAAGATAACCCAAAAGGATAGCACTATTTTTTATAGTAACAACAGTTTCGGATCAGTTGGACCTATAAATAGAATTGGTAGAAAAGTTCTCAGTTCCTTTAATCTGAACAAAAATGAGGAATTTCTAATAGAAGCCATATCGGATGATCTTTGGGAATTAGGTTCTTGGGAAAGCTCATTAGAAATAGAAGGCTTTCCTAAAACAGTTAAGGTTTTGGAGGATTCTATAAGTTTAAAGCTGGATTTCAAAATGAAGCTTCCACAAGGATACATTGTTAATGAATTTGAGTTTTATCCGTCCTACCCAATAACCTGGACTAACCTGGGCCCTACCTTTAGTGATCCTTGTGGCAAGTTTTACTTGTCCGATGAAAATGGTGAATATTTTCTTTTTGGAGGAACTACTCCATTTAAGTCTGATCCCACCCCGTCTATTCTATTTAAAAAGGTGAATGGTGAATGGATTATTCATAAAATTTACGAAGAAGCCTCGATGGGGCAACCTAGAAATTTTAAGGTTCTTCCAAATAATGAATTTGTTTTAAGTGATAGCGGAGAACATGGTGATCAACCTTGGTTGGGTAATTTGTGGTTCGGAAAATTAGTAAACGATGGAATTGAATGGAAAAAGGTGAACAAGTCAAATGAAAAGGGCTTTTTTCATGGAGTGACTATAGGTGATCTAAATAATGATGGGTTGTCAGATTTTGGTGGTGTGCCAACCACTTCTGCTGATGGCATCGAATGGTTTACGTATGGCATATTTGTTCAAAATCAAGATGGTTCATTTGAAAGAAGAAATGAATTATGGAACCCAGAGTTTGATAGCTTGTCAGTTTCGGATATTCCATTCACTATCAATTTCGCAGATGTTATGGGTGATGAAAGAGATGAAATAATTACCGCAAACTATGGCTCAGGTTGGTTACCGGATAAAAGCGATCGTAATCGGATTGACGTTTATGAATTTGATGATTCTTTAGGTAGATATAAGTTAAAGTTCAGATCGGCCAATCCAGATATTCATCCTGCTGGCATGGGCGCGACCAGTATAAGAATAGCCGATTTTAATAATGACGGATTTATGGATATTTCCGTAGCTCGGGAAGGAGGAAATTCTCAAGCT
>JBJOGS010000006.1:0-9902 GCA_046048095.1 Bacteroidota bacterium | reverse complement strand
TTAGCGCAACGCATTCTGATTATTGATCTCGATGTCCATCAAGGAAACGGAACAGCCACATTGTTCCAAAACAATCCGAAAGTGTTTACCTTTTCAATGCATGGCAAAGCGAATTATCCGTTTAAGAAAGAGCATTCAGACCTTGACATCGAATTGGAAAAGGGAACCAAAGACGTTACCTATTTGTCACTTTTAACTAAAGCCTTAAATCGCGTTTTAGACTCCTTTCAACCAGATTTTATTTTCTACCTGAGCGGTGTAGACGTATTAGCCACCGACAAGTTAGGTTCATTGGCCCTCAGCTTAGAAGGATGCAAAAAAAGGGATGCCTTGGTATTGAATGCAGCGCACTCTAAAGGCATCCCTGTGCAATGTTCGATGGGTGGGGGATACTCTAAAGATCTTAGAATCATTGTAGAGGCCCACGCGAACACCTATAGAATAGCCAAAGAACTCTACGATTAGAACACCTCTTCAACCTTGGCTTCGGGCTTACCCAGAAGCAAAAGTTCACTGCATCGAATTTCAGTAATTGTTTTCTTCGTTCCGCTGGCGTCTTCGTAAGCACGGGTAACTATTTTACCTGAAACCGCGACCTCCTTACCGGTTTGTATGTATTTTTCAACGATATCCGCCTGACGATCCCAAGCGATGATCGTGTGCCATTGAGTGTCTACTACACGCTCGCCTGAGCTATCCGTGTAGGTCTCATTGGTGGCCAAACTGAACTTGGCGCGTTTCTTTCCGTTTTCTAAGGTGCGGATTTCAGGTTCGTTACCCACATAACCTATTAGTTGTGCTTGATTTCTGAGTGCATTCATACGTTATTGATTTTCTGCAAAGAAAAAGTCGGTCTTGGTCACCATTCGTTTTATAAACACATACAAACGTTTAAACTTATTTAACCGGCTAAAACCCTGCATAGATGTTGCGGACATCCCGACGACTTTTGTTTAAAAAAGAGTATGAGTCGTGTCTGTATTCAATGTGACGAACCCCTTTATGGCCGAAGTGATCAACGCTTCTGCAGCGCCTCCTGTCGCAGTTACTATCACAATCAAAAACGCGGAATTGAAAACAAAACCTTTTATGCCCATCACAAAAAGCTGATTACCAATTACCGCCTTTTGCATAAAATTTTGGCAAAAAAACCCCACATAGCCGCTATCAAACAATTAGCTGACTTTGGATTTCAATCGAAATGTGTGACTGAAATTTACCGGCCAAGGCCGCAAGAGGCCTTCACCTATTACCTCTATGACATTGGCTTTCGGTATTTAGACCCCAACCACCGAGGTATTCAAACGCAAGTACTAAACCTGCAAGTTGTTCCAATAGATGACTAGGGCATTATTCGCCTCGTTGACCAATTGAGAGGCGGCTTCAACCGCATCTTGTTCTTCTAGTGCTCCTTTAAGCTGCAAAAGGTAGGTTCTGAGAAGCTTCAATCGACTGCGCAATCCGGTATCCAAAAATTGGATGGGTGATTCGCTGTTTTCAAGCTCTTGAAGCTGGGCAGCCAGTTGCGCTGCGGCTTCAATAAGGGCAGCAGCATCCTCATTCGCCACTAATGCGTCCAAATCGTCCTGCAATTTTTGCATCGGATAATCTGCAGAGGCCAAGGTGTCTTGTACCGTAGCCGTGCGCTGCAGATCTATGCGGTACGCGACTATTTCTGGTTGATTGCTGGGCAATTCTTTGGGAGGTGGTGACCCACATGACCCAAGAAAAGCTATGAATACAAGTAAAAAAAACTCTTTCACAGCTTCGAAATTACGACAATCTAAAACAGTATTTTTGAGCGATTTTAAACTTATCTACAGCGGATGCGCACTACGGTTTTAGTGATTGGTTCAGAAGGACAAATCGGCACAGAGTTATGCGAAGCACTAAGCGCAAAGGGCAACGAAGTGATTCGAGCTGATATACGCATAGAACATGCCCCCGAAAGAGGCCAGTATACCTTAGACGCGACCGATAATGCTGCTCTAGCACAAATCATAGATGCACACCAGATAGGCACCGTTTATCTTATGGCGGCCATGCTTAGTGCAACAGGCGAAAAATTTCCTGAAAAGGCTTGGGACCTAAACATGAGAAGTCTTTTGAACGTGCTCAATTTGGCTAAAGAAAAGCGGATTGATCGAGTGTTCTGGCCTTCGAGCATCGCTATTTTTGGTCCAGATACGCCGAAAGAACACACGCCTCAAGAAACCGTCACTAATCCGAGCACCGTCTACGGCATTAGCAAGCGTTCAGGAGAACTTTGGTGTGCCTATTACAACAAGGTTTATGGGGTGGATGTGCGCAGTTTGAGGTATCCAGGTATTATCAGCTACCGCACTGCACCGGGTGGTGGAACCACCGACTATGCGGTTGAAATTTTCAGAGCGGCGAATCGCAATGAACAGTACGAATCGTTTATTGAAGCGCATACCGTCACTCCAATGATTTATATGAGTGATGCTATCGATGCCACCTTGGCACTCATGCAGGCCGACGCTAAGGCCATAAGCATTCGCAGTTCATATAACCTTGGGGGGCTTCACATTAGCCCAGAGGTCTTAGCCGATCAGATCAAGCGCCACCGTCCTAATTTTCAAATAAGCTATGCCCCAGATTTCAGACAAAAAATAGCCGACTCTTGGCCGGCCAGTATTGATGACAGTGCGGCCAGAAACGATTGGGGGTATCGTATTTCAGTGGGTCTCGAGGCATTGGTAGAAGAAATGCTTACACATTGTCGCTAGCAGATTCTTCAGAAAGCACGTAATTTTGCACTATGCTGACTTCCTTGCTTTCAACCCTCTGGGAAAGTTTTATCTCTACCCTTCTCTACTACAAGGCTAGTGTCTTTTTTGAGGTGCCCTGGTACCAGAATTATTTCTACGGATTAGTACTCATTTCGTTGATCGTTTGGGGATTAGAACTGCTCTTTCCATGGCGCAAAGACCAGAAAGTGTTCAGGGCAGATTTTTTCTTAGACCTAGGGCATATGTTTTTTAACTTCTTTCTCTTCTCGGCAGCCGTTAGCGGCATCTATGCCCTTATAGAGACGGGTGTAGGACACTACGGTATACACATGAAAAGTTTAGCGCTTCTCTCGCTAGATGAGTTGCCCGTAGTAGCGCAGTTGCTTTTATTTTTTATCGTGCTTGACTTTGTTCAGTGGGTGACTCATGTGGCATTGCATCGCTTTGAATGGCTTTGGCGTTTTCATCAATTGCACCACAGTGTGAAAGAAATGGGTTTTGCCGCTCATTTTCGGTATCACTGGATGGAGAACATACTCTATAAACCTTTAAAAACACTGGCGATCATGCTTTTGGGCGGATTCGAACCAGAGCAGGCCTATATTGTTCATTTCGCTGCGATTACTATAGGACACCTCAACCACGCCAACTTAGGACTCACCTATGGCCCTTTGAAAAATGTGTTGAACAATCCGGTAATGCATCTCTATCACCATGCCAAGACCCTGCCCAAGGCACATCCTTATGGGGTGAATTTTGGCATCAGTCTGAGTCTCTGGGACTACCTCTTTAAGTCTTCGTTTGTTCCTCGAAAAGAGGCCTACCTCGAACTCGGCTATGAGGGAGACGAGCACATGCCAAAAAGTTTTATCAGTCAGCACCTCTACGGATTCAAAAAAGGACAATGATTCAGATAGGAAGCACCCTTGTGTCAGACGACCTGCTCAGCGAAGCCTTCGTCTGCGATTTAAAAGCCTGCAAGGGGGCGTGTTGTGTAGAGGGTGAATACGGTGCTCCGCTTGAGCCAGCAGAAGCCAAAGAACTCGCGCAGCTTCAACAGCAAATTGCCCCTTATCTCAGCGAAGAGGGCAGGGCGGCTATCGCCCAACAAGGAGCATGGATCACCGGTGAAGACAAAGATCTAGAAACACCGTTGATGCCCTCAGGGCATTGTGCCTACGTGGTTCAAGATCCAGACGGTACATTGAAGTGCGCTTTAGAGAGCGCCCATAACGATGGCGTACTATCATTTAAAAAGCCAGTGAGCTGCCACCTCTACCCCGTTCGAGTGCAGCAATACACTTCATTTGAAGCCGTAAATTATCACCGTTGGTCAATTTGCAGTGCGGCATGTAGCCTAGGCGCCTCGTTAAAAACTAAAGTTTATGTCTTTGTAAGAGAAGCTTTAGTGCGAAAATTCGGTGAAGAATGGTATGCGGCTCTTGAAAGAGCGGCTGGTGAGCTGAGTGAAAAAAAGTAGGCTGTTTAAAGTCGGATTTTAGTTGTCAAAAAAAGTCCGTTTTAACAAACTCAATACGCACAAGCGCTTAGCCCACATTTCAACATTTTCTGTTAAAAACTTATGCTTCAACGCTCAAATATGCCCTTTCGGCGAGAAGGGGTTTTTTTGATCTTTGGTAGTCCCACGAGGAACTTTTTCCCGTCTTTATCAACCCGAAAAAAATTGCACTATGTCAGTAGCTGTTGAGCCTATTTTAGAAGACAACCCTAACCGATTTGTGATCTTTCCTATTCAGCACCACGATTTATGGCAGTGGTACAAAACCTCAGAAGCCTCGTTTTGGACCGCTGAAGAGATTGATTTGTCGCAAGACGCAAACGACTGGGAAAATAAACTCAATGACGACGAGCGTTATTTCATCAAGCACATCCTTGCCTTCTTCGCAGCCTCTGACGGCATTGTCAATGAAAATCTCGCTGAGAATTTTGTGAATGAAGTGCAGTATTCTGAGGCGAAGTTTTTCTATGGGTTTCAAATCATGATGGAGAACATCCATTCAGAAACCTACTCGCTACTCATAGATACCTATGTCAAAGACGAAAAAGAGAAAAACTTGTTATTTAAGGCGATCGAGAATTTTCCGGCGATAAAGAAGAAAGCAGATTGGGCACTTCGATGGATAGAGTCTCCTAGCTTTGCAGAGCGTCTGATCGCATTTGCTGCAGTAGAAGGCATTTTCTTCTCAGGAGCCTTCTGTTCAATTTTTTGGTTGAAAAAACGCGGCCTCATGCCAGGATTGACCTTCTCTAACGAGTTGATTTCTCGAGATGAAGGGATGCATTGCGATTTTGCTGTTCACTTGCACAATAATCACCTGATCAACAAGGTTCCGAAAGAGCGAATCACAGAAATTATTGTAGATGCCTTGAATATTGAGCGTGAGTTCATCACAGAATCCTTGCCGGTAAGCTTAATCGGAATGAATGCGAAGCTCATGACCCAATACCTTGAATTTGTCACTGATCGTCTATTAGTCGAGCTCAACTGCGACAAAGTATACAATACGACGAATCCTTTTGATTTCATGGATATGATCTCGCTTCAAGGAAAGACGAACTTCTTTGAGAAAAAAGTCGGTGAATATCAAAAAGCCGGAGTAAAACAACAAGAAAAAACAGCCAAAGAAGAAGATCCATTCGCTTTTGATGCCGACTTCTAAACATACCTGACCCAATTAAATAACCATAGAATTATGCAAGTAGTAAAAAGAGACGGGAGACACGAACCCGTAATGTTCGACAAAATCACGACGCGGATCCAGAAACTGTGTTACGGTCTGAATGACCTAGTTGATCCGGTGAAGGTGGCGATGCGCGTGATCGACGGACTTTACGACGGTGTCACCACCTCAGAACTCGATACGCTCGCGGCAGAAGTAGCGGCAACGATGACGACTACTCATCCCGATTTTGCTCAACTGGCAGCTCGTATCGCTGTTTCGAACTTGCATAAGAATACGAAGAAGTCCTTCTCAGAAACCATGGCCGACCTGTACAATTATGTCAATCCACGTACAGGCAAAAAAGGTCCGCTATTGTCTGATGAAGTATATGAGGTCATCAAAGAAAATGCCGATCGACTCGACTCGACCATTATATACGACCGCGATTTTGGATACGACTATTTCGGATTTAAAACGTTAGAGCGCTCTTACCTACTAAAGATTAACGGAAAGATTGTAGAGCGCCCTCAACACATGCTGATGCGTGTATCGGTAGGGATACATCCCAACGACCTAGATGCAGCGATTGAGACCTATGAACTCATGTCCAAGCGTTATTTCACGCACGCTACTCCGACACTCTTTAATTCTGGAACGCCAAAGCCACAAATGTCCTCTTGCTTCTTGCTGACCATGAAAGACGACAGCATTGATGGTATTTATGATACCCTGAAGCAGACCGCTAAAATTTCTCAATCGGCAGGTGGAATAGGATTATCTATCCACAATGTCCGCGCCACTGGTTCGTACATCTCAGGTACTAACGGTACCTCAAACGGAATCGTTCCAATGTTACGTGTGTACAACGACACGGCACGTTACGTCGATCAGGGTGGAGGAAAGCGAAAAGGAAGCTTTGCCATTTATCTCGAGCCTTGGCATGCGGATGTGTACGATTTCTTAGACCTTAAGAAAAACCACGGAAAAGAAGAGATGCGCGCGCGCGATTTGTTCTATGCCATGTGGATTCCAGACCTCTTCATGAAACGCGTTGAGGCCAACCAAGATTGGACCTTGATGTGCCCCAACGAATGCCCTGGGCTTTACGACAACCACAGTGAGGCATTTGATGAGCTCTATTTGAAATACGAATCTGAGGGACGCGGAAGAAAAACGGTAATGGCTAGAGATTTGTGGGAGAAAATACTCGAATCTCAAATTGAAACCGGAACACCTTACATGCTCTATAAGGATGCGGCAAACCGCAAGAGTAATCAGAAGAACCTCGGAACTATCCGTTCGTCGAACCTCTGCACTGAGATTCTAGAGTATACCTCAGAAGACGAGGTGGCGGTATGTAACTTGGCTTCTATCGCGCTTCCTATGTTTGTCAAAGACGGAAGCTTCGACCATCAAGAGCTCTTCGATGTGACCAAACGAGTGACCCGTAACCTGAACCAGGTCATTGATCGCAACTATTATCCGGTGAAAGAAGCCGAGAACTCGAATATGCGTCACCGTCCCGTCGGACTCGGTGTGCAAGGACTAGCAGATACCTTCATCATGATGCGTCTGCCGTTCACCTCAGACGAGGCCAAAGCACTCAACCAAGAGATTTTCGAAACCTTATACTTTGCGGCGGTTACCGCTTCGATGGAGATGGCACAAGAAGAAGGGCCCTATAGCAGCTTCAAAGGTTCTCCGATCTCAGAAGGGAAGTTTCAATACGAATTATGGGGCATAAAAGATGAGGATCTCTCTGGTCGATGGGATTGGGAAGGACTAAGAAAGCAAGTAGTAAAACACGGTGTGCGCAATTCGCTACTCGTTGCGCCGATGCCTACTGCTTCAACCTCACAAATCCTTGGTAACAACGAATGTTTCGAGCCCTACACCTCGAACCTTTACACCCGCCGAGTGCTTTCAGGAGAGTTCATCGTGGTAAACAAACACCTATTAAAAGACTTGGTAGATCGCGGATTGTGGAATGAGTCAATGAAGCAAGAGCTGATGCGCGCCAATGGTTCGGTGCAACAAATCGATGGAATTCCTGGAGACCTAAAAGAGCTGTACAAAACCGCTTGGGAACTCAGCATGAAAGACATCATTGACATGAGTCGTCAGCGCGGATACTTCATCGATCAATCACAGTCACTGAACCTGTTTATGGAAAACGCGAACTTCAGTAAGCTGACCTCTATGCACTTCTATGCGTGGAAGAGCGGTCTGAAAACTGGGATGTACTACCTCAGAACAAAAGCTGCAACAGACGCCATTAAGTTCACTCTCGACAATACGAAAAAGAGTGCCACAGTAGAGGTGGGCGCCGAGGTCGCAGTAAAAGCCGCCAAACAAGATGAAAAGTCGATTCGCGAGCAAGAAGTAGACATCCAACCGATGAGTACCGAAGAAATGAAAGCACTCATCGCTAAAGCCAAAGAAGGACAAGCAGACGATGACTGCCTAATGTGCGGATCTTAATCTTAATTACTCTTCTTACTACCAACCAACAAAAAACCCCGCCTTCGGCGGGGTTTTTTAATCCGTCTTAAGACAAAATTACTCTGACCAAGCGACACCGCCTGTTAAGGTGTCAAGATCGTCACATGGAATGTACTCGCCAGGAACGGGTAAGTAGGCAAGAACGTTTTCTCCGACGTACTCAGAGCTTTTATAGGCATCAATAGCCATACTTCTAAATTGACCCGCAAAAGCGTAGGCCTCTGAATCAATGGCATCGCTGCGCTCACCATACAGCGCACCATAAGCCTCTTCTATTTGAGCCTCGCTCACACTTGATAATGAAGAAACCCCTGAGATCGATACTACCGCCCCTGAAAAGGCATCAAACCCCTTTCTTACGCGGGCCTTCGCCTCATCGTTATAGGTTTCAGCGATCAGCTTGTCAATAAAGACATGTACATTCACTTCTGACGCAGAAGGTGTGTCGGTCTTAGGCAATAGTACATCTACAGCTTTGATCAAGAAAGATCCCTCTTCAGAAGAAAAATAGACAGGCGTCCATGAGGCGCTTTCTACTGATGCGCAGCTTTCGAGTATAGAAATGATCGTTGGAGTGGCTACGGCAAATCCGAAAGCCTTTCCTAGGTTCTTAAGTGCTAATCTTCTTTCCATTATATGTTTCCGTTTTTAAGTTCAGACACTGCGTGGTTTGCAGCGCGTGCCGTAAAGGCCATATAAGTAAGCGATGGATTCACGCAGGCCGCAGAGGCCATGAATGATCCGTCTGTTACGTATACGTTTTTACAGGCGTGAACTTGGTTATAACCATTGAGTACAGAGGTTTTAGGATCGCGGCCCATACGCGCGGTACCCATCTCGTGAATACCTAAACCTAAGGCATAGGGACGGTCATACGGAGTAATATTTTTTGCTCCGGCCACCTCAAGCATCTTTACTGCCTGATCTTGCATGTCCTTACGCATCGCATATTCATTTTCGCGAATCTCTGCATTGAATCGAGCCGTAGGCAGACCCCACTGATCTAGATTGTCATAATCCAAGACAAATCGGTTGTCTTCATACGGAAGCACCTCTCCAAACGCTAAGAAGTTAGCGGTCCACTTTCCTGGATCAAGGATGGCGTCTTTCAATTGGGCTCCAAATTGAGCCTCGGCAACGAGTTCAGAGATGTCACCGCGACCACCGCCACCTTGGTAGCCGTATCCGCGTTTGAACTCTTTCATGTTGGTATTTCCACCAATATTTCTGAATCGTGGAACGTACCAGCCGTTTGGACGTCTTCCTTTGTAGTATTTGTCCTCGTAGCCCTCGAAGGTTCCGGCCGCACCAACTAAGAAGTGGTGGTCCATAATGTTTCTACCAAGCTGACCCGAGTCGTTTCCTAATCCGTTAGGGAAACGATCAGAGCGAGAGTTCATCAAGATCGAGGTAGATCCGATGGCCGAAGCACATAAGAAGATGACTTTAGCTTTGTACACGAATTCTTCGTTGGTCTCGGCGTCGATCACCTTCACCCCTGTCGCTTTCTGCGTATCTGCGTCGTAGATAACCTCAGCTACGATAGAATCGGCACGAAGAGTCAAGTTTCCGGTGCGTTCGGCAACCGGAAGGGTCGACGAAAGGCTGCTAAAGTAGGCCCCGAAAGGACATCCTCTCACACAACGGTTTCGGTATTGGCAACGGATACGTCCGTCACCGTCAAATTTTTTATCGCTAGTGATGTGCGCTACGCGACCCGAAGTCACTACGCGATCACCAAAGGCGGCTTCAACGCGCTCGCGAATATCTTGTTCTACACAGTTTAGCGGCATAGCCGGCTCGAACTCACTATCGGGTAATTGAGGCAGGTTCAACGCTTCCCCAGAAACACTGATGAACTTTTCTACCTTAGAATACCAAGGGGCGATGTCTTTGTAGCGCACCGGCCAATCTACTCCGATACCTTCGCGGCCATTGGCCTCGAAATCGATATCGCTATGGC
>JBJOGS010000005.1:0-26914 GCA_046048095.1 Bacteroidota bacterium | reverse complement strand
CTCGAGGCACCGGACTTACCGTTCAATTAGACGATAATGCTTCAATGGCGAGTCGCATTCTGGATTCCGAGTCTAGCGCTTATTTCTCTTTTGAAAAAAGCGTACAATCGAGACAGTCCTATCCTACTTCATTAATGGGTGCCATGGCTTTACTCAGACAACTCAATCACGACCTAAAATGGTATCAAACCGGGGCTTCGACTACAAGAGATAGAGCGCTAGAAGCGTTGACAGCACAACAAAATTTACCTCAATTCTTTGAAGCAGGAGGAAACGGAAACGCCGTCAGGGCGCTAAAGATTGCCAAGCAATTCGGAAAGTCCATGGCAGTACTCGGAGGTGGTGATGAGTATGAATTCACTCGAGAGCTAAAAAATTTAGGAGGAACGGTCATTGTTCCTTTGAATTTTCCGAAAGCTTACGACGTCGCTGACCCTTATTTCTCCGAGTATGTCAACCTGCGTGATATGCGCCATTGGCATAATGCCCCGTCGAATGCTAAAGTGCTGGCAGAGAATAGCATTCGATTCGCGTTTACCGCACACGGACTAAGTTCAGCTAAGGATTTAATTAAAAATGTCTCAAAAGCCATCGAACGCGGTCTATCAGTAAACCAAGCCCTTGCAGCATTGACTACTGTGCCGGCCGAACTTCTCGGAAAACAAAACAGTATCGGAGCCTTAAAACCTCAAATGCAAGCGAACTTCATTCTAAGCTCTGGACCTATTTTCGATACGAACACTGTTCTTTATGAGCACTGGGTCGGCGGACATCAACACCTTATTGAAGATCGTAGCATTGCAGATGTGCGCGGAAGCTATACCCTAGAAACCCAAGGCACAACCTATACTTTAGCGTTTGAAGGTACATTAACTAAACCTACCTTGAAAGTCACCCAAGGCGAGGAGAAACTTCAATCGAAGGTGAGTTATTCGGATCATCAACTTCAATTTTCGATTTTTAACGATCGTGGAACCTTATTGCGCTTTGCTGGATCGTTTTCAGATGAAACACTCAAAGGAAAGTTGATCGATGCAAACGGAAACTCGCTTGAGCAATCGCTAGTGCGTCAAGCCGATTTTGTTTCGAGCGAAAAGTCAAAAGATAACTCTGTAGAACCACAAACATTCTATCAGCGATTTCCGAATGTTGGGTATGGCAGCGAGTCGCTTCCGAAATCTCAAGAATGGTTAGTGAAGAATGCTACGGTGTGGACTGGAGAAGAAATTCTCGAAGCAACTGATGTACATATTCGAGACGGAAAAATATACCGTATTGGAAAAGACTTGTCAGCAAATCGTGCGACGGTTATAGATGGCACCACAAAACACCTAACCGCAGGTATTATTGACGAGCACACCCACATTGGTGCGTTAGCAATCAACGAAGCCGGACATAACTCAACCGCAGAGGTACGAATGGCCGATGTAGTTGATCCTAAAGACATCGATCTCTATCGCAATCTTGCAGGTGGGGTAACCACCGCACAATTACTACATGGTTCAGCGAATCCCATTGGCGGTCAATCGGCAATATTGAGACTGAAGTGGGGAGAAACTGCAGATAACCTTCTCTTCGAAGGGGCTCCAGGATTCATCAAATTCGCCTTAGGAGAAAATGTAAAGCAATCAAATTGGGAGTCTTACAATCGCTTTCCGCAAACGCGTATGGGGGTAGAACAAGTATTTGTCGACTACTTTAATCGCGCCAAAGAATACCAAAAGTTAAAGAGCTCCAAAAAGCCCTATCGCTATGATGAAGAGCTAGAAACATTAGTAGAAATTTTAGAATCGAAGCGTTTTATAAGCAGTCACTCTTACGTTCAAAGTGAGATCAATATGCTGATGAAAGTAGCAGAAAGCTTTGACTTTCGAGTAAACACCTTCACGCATATTCTAGAAGGCTATAAGGTGGCTGATAAGATGGCAGCCCATGGTGTTGGAGGATCAACCTTCAGCGATTGGTGGGCATACAAGTATGAAGTAAAAGATGCCATACCCTACAACGCAGCCATCATGGCCAGCCAAGGCGTGACCGTTGCTATAAATAGTGATGACGCTGAAATGTCTAGACGATTAAATCAAGAGGCGGCAAAGACGATCAAATACGGGGGCATGTCTGAGATCGAAGCTTGGAAAACGGTCACTTTGAACCCAGCGAAACTATTACACATCGATCACAAAGTCGGTAGCATTGCTGTCGGCAAAGATGCCGATGTGGTTCTATGGAGCGGACATCCGATGTCTATTTACAGTAAAGCAGAGAAGACGATGATTCAAGGCGCTGTGTATTTTGATATTGAAAAAGACCAAGCACTTAAAGCGGCTCTGAATGAAGAGAAATTGAAGCTAACCAAACTCATGCTTGAGGTAAAAGAGGCTGGTGGCGAAGTCACTACTCCAGTGAGAACTGCCAAAGAACGTTTTACTTGTGACACCCTATAATTCTATGATGATGAATTTAAAAACTACCGCCTTATTTGGAGTTTTAGCAGTGCTTAGCCTGCAAATAACTGCGCAGCAGACTCCAGCGCAAAACCAAAACGCTCCTGTAGCAATAGAAGGAGCCACACTACATATCGGAAATGGATCGGTAATTGAAAATGGTCTTGTAATTTTCGATCAGGGTCAAATCACTTATGCCGGGTCGGCCGACGCAAAAATCGCCCGTCCTGAAAAAGTGATAAATGCTCAAGGAAAGCATGTCTACCCGGGATTTATTGTTCCAACAAAAAGCTTAGGACTCGTTGAAATTAATGCAGTTCGCGCCTCAGACGATGCAGATGAAATCGGAGAAATAATTCCCCATGTACGTAGCTTAATTGCGTATAACGCTGAGTCCCAAGTGGTCGAATCACTGCGCCAAAACGGGATGCTTTTAGGGCAGATCACTCCCCAAGGGGGCCGCATCACCGGAACCTCTTCTATTGTGCAGTTTGATGCCTGGAATTGGGAGGATGCCGCAGTCAAAACAGACGATGGAATTCATTTAAATTGGCCATCAGCCTTTAGAAACGGAAGGTGGTGGGCCGGTGAACCTAGAGGCTTTCAGCCTAACAAAGATTATCGCGATCAAATCAACGAGGTGATTGATTTTCTGTCAGAGGCCAAAGCCTACCTTGCAGGCAATCAAACCCCTATCCACCTGCCCTACGCGGCGTGTCAGGGCCTATTCGATGGGTCTCAGCGGCTGTATGTCTCTGCTGACGGAGAGCGAGAAATCACCGATGCTGTGCGTCAGCTAAAAACACTGGGGATTAAAAATGTGGTTCTAGTCGGAGGATATCATGCCGAAAAAGTTTCTGATTTACTCTTAGAACATCAGGTCCCAATCTTAGTGCACAATGGGCACGAACTCCCGAACCAAGAAGATGATGGCTATGATTTCGTCTATGGTTTAGCCGCTAGACTGCATCAAAAAGGACACCTGGTAGCACTTCAAAACGCCTCAAAAAGCAATTTTCAAGTGCGCAACCTACCCTTCTATGCCGGGCATACCGTACAATATGGATTAAGCAAAGAAGAGGCCTTGCAGCTCATCACATTCAACACTGCGAAGATATTGGGTATCGACAAAGAGTATGGATCGCTCGAGGCCGGAAAGAGTGCTACGCTTTTCATCTCAGAAGGTGATGCCCTTGACATGCGAGGAAATCAGTTGGTTAAAGCGTTTATTGACGGTCGTGACCTATCTCTCGAAACCCACCAAACCGAGTTGTGGAAACGCTACAAACAGAAATACGAATCTCAGTAAAAATCAGCGAGCCCTCAAAGAGGGCTCGCACTTTTTATGACGTTTTTAAGCAGTACATCGAATGGTCATATCAAATATGTAAAGGCCCTTCAAGAAAAAAACAATTTCAGAAAATCTGAACAGCGATTTACGGTAGAAGGGCAGCGTGAACTTCGCATTGCCCTCGAATCTGGCTACACGCTCGAAAAGCTTTTCTATGTTAGCCAACTCTTTGAAATTGATCAATTTAAGAAACAACAGAGTGGTAGTTTCGAGGTATTTGAACTCTCGCCTCCCCTCTACGAGCATCTGGCCTATAGGTCGTCTACTGAAGGAGTGATTGGGGTATTCAGGCAAAAATCTCATGGGTTGAACCATCAATTGCTCGTCTCGGATCATCCTTTAGTTCTTGTTCTCGAATCCATTGAAAAGCCGGGCAATTTAGGGGCAATCTTTAGAACTGCCGATGCTGCGAAAATAGACATGGTCTGTTTAGCGGATTCAGCGGTAGATCTTTACAATCCCAACTGTATCCGTTCAAGTTTGGGTTGTTGCCTAAGTGTACCGTGCATCTCAGGTTCAAACCAAGAGATTTTAGATTGGCTCACCCACCACCGAATTCGCAGCTACGCTGCAACCTTACAAAACAGTAATCGCTATTTTGAAGAAGACTACCGCAAAGGCACCGCGTTCATTATGGGGTCTGAAGCGGATGGATTGAGCGATTTTTGGAGAATTCACTGCACCAAAGCGGTCAATATTCCGATGAATGGGCGGATAGATTCTATGAATGTGTCTGTGGCTACCGCAGTTCTCACCTTCGAAGCGCTAAGACAGCGCAATGAGCAAGACAGCTAGATTGTTTGTATCTTTAATATATGCTTTCAGAGGCGCAATTAGAGCAAGAAAACAAAGAAATCGTTTCGCGATATAAAGATCTTTTACGCACTAGTTATCAAACACTAAGCGAAGAAGATAAGGCCCAAATTCGACTTGCCTTCGAAGTCGCGGTTGACGCACACAGTAACCAAAGAAGAAAATCAGGAGAGGCCTATGTTTTTCATCCGATTGCGGTAGCGCAGATCGTCGCAGAAGAAATTGGTCTTGACGCAGTTTCTATTATCGCCGCACTGCTTCATGACGTCGTAGAAGACTCCCATTACACCCTCGAATACATTGAAGAACAATTTGGTCCGACTGTGGCTCGAATTGTTGACGGACTCACAAAGATCGCAGGGCTTAAAAAGGATACTAACGATTACAGTCTTCAAGCAGAGAATTTTCGAAAAATGCTGCTTACCCTTAACGACGATGTTCGGGTCATTTTAATTAAGATCGCCGATCGCTACCACAATATGCTCACCCTAGAGTCTATGCGACCCGACAAAAGAGAGAAAATTGCCTCAGAGACGCTTTATATCTATGCCCCACTCGCACATCGCGTGGGCCTATTCAACATTAAAAGCACTTTAGAAGATCTTGCGCTTAAATACACCGAGCCTGCTGTTTACAACGCCATTCAAAAAAACATAGCCGACGCAGCCGACAACAATAGCTCGTACATCGAAGACTTCAAATCAATTATTAAGGACGCACTAGAGCGTGAATCCATCGAATTTCAGATTAAAGGACGCATGAAGTCTATTCATAGCATCCACAAGAAAATGCTCAGTCAAAACGTTTCATTTAATGAGATCTATGACAAGTTCGCGGTGCGCATCATATACAAAGCGAAACCTGAAGAAGAGAAGTTTTTAGCCTGGAAAATCTATTCGATAATCACGGACTACTTTACACCAAACCCCGTGCGCCTTCGCGATTGGATTACCTCTCCAAAAAGCACGGGTTATGAGGCGCTGCACATTACCGTTATGGGGCCCGATAAGAAATGGGTTGAAGTACAAATTCGATCTGAACGCATGCATGAAATCGCCGAAAAGGGATATGCGGCGCATTACAAATACAAACACGGTGAGCAAAAAGAAGTGGGTATTGAAATTTGGTTGAATCGCTTACAAGATGCACTAGAGAATGCGAATGGAAATGCCGTGGATTTTGTTGAAGAATTTAAACTCAATCTGTACGCCAAAGAAATTTTTGTCTTTACCCCCAAGGGAGACCTCATTTCGCTGCCAAAAGGAGCCACCCCACTAGACTTTGCTTTTCATGTGCATACCGAAGTGGGGATGAAAACCCGTGGTGCTCGAGTAAATGGCAAGTTGGTACCTCTTAGTTTTCGACTTAAAAGCGGTGATCAGGTTGAAGTGATCACCTCAGAAAATGCCAAACCAACCACAGCCTGGCTAGACTACTGTCATACGGCAAAGGCACTTTCGAAGATTCGATCGAGCCTAAATGCCGAAAAGAAATCCATTGCTGAAGAAGGACGCGAGGTACTGCGAAGAAAATTGCGCGCACAGAAAATAAAGTTTAATGAAGAAACGGTGAATCGCCTTGTCACCCACTTTAAACTAAAGACCTCTCAAGATCTCTTTTACCGCATAGGTAGTGGCGCGATTACTAATGCGATGATCAAATCCTTCGCATCGAGTTACCACAACGCTTTGATTAGTTTTTTTACTAGTCGCATTCGAAGAAGTCCAAAAGAAAAGCCAGAAGCTGTCGAAGAAGTAGAACTTTCTCAGCAATTCGATATGCTAGTCTTTGGTGAAGAAGAAGAACGTCTGAATTATACACTAGCCGTAGAATGTTGCAAGCCCATACCAGGAGACGAAGTGTTCGGATTTTTAACAGTAAATGACGGAATCAAAATTCACAAGAAAAATTGTCCCAACGCCCTGTCGATGCAGTCAAAATTTTCTTACCGCATTATGCAAGCGCGATGGATTGACTCTACTCAAGAAGATTTTTTTGCAGACATACACATCACAGGAATCGACCAGATGGGTTTGGTCAGCAGTATCACACAAATCATTTCGCAGCAAATGCATGTGGGAATGAAAAGCATCAGCTTTACCGAAAAAGGAGGCACCTTCTCAGGAGCGATTCGGGTGATTGTAAAGAATAACGATATTTTGAACGCTTTGATAAAGAAGCTGCGTTTAGTAAACGGTGTAGACAAGGTTATTCGTACTTGATTTTGCGCTATTTTTGCCTTTTAATTCGCGCTTAACTTCGGTATGAACCACACCTCCAATCAAGAAATAGTAAAGAAGGTCTTTACCCAGTTTCTCGAAGAAAATGGACATCGAAAGACCCCAGAGCGTTTTGCCATACTTCAAGAAATTTATGAGAGCAGCGAACACTTTGACATTGAGTCGCTCTATCTCAAAATGAAAGAGAAGAATTACCGTGTTTCGCGAGCCACTTTGTACAACACCATTGAGCTTCTACTAGATTGTAAATTGGTGCGTAAACACCAATTTGGGGGCACTCAGGCCCAATACGAAAAATCGTATTTCGATCGTCAACACGACCATGTCATTTTAACCGATTCAGGCGAGGTGATCGAATTTTGTGATCCGCGTATAGAATCTATCAAAAAAACCATTGAAGAGGTTTTCGATATAAAAATTGCGAACCACTCGCTCTATTTTTACGGAGAACGCAACACCCCAAAAAAGAACTAGCCACCAAATAGCCTAAAGATGATTGATTTATTGCTTGGACTCCAATGGGGAGATGAAGGAAAGGGAAAAATTGTTGATGTACTCACCAAAAACTATGACGTTATCGCTAGATTTCAAGGAGGTCCAAATGCTGGGCACACCTTAGAATTCGAAGGACATAAGCATGTGTTGCATACGATTCCATCTGGCATTTTTCACGATAACGCGGTGAACCTTGTCGGAAACGGGGTGGTCATCGATCCTGTCATCTTTAAAAAAGAACTAGAAAAACTCGAGCCCTACAGGCTAGATTTATCTCACAAGCTGCTGATCTCTCGAAAAGCGCACCTGATCTTACCCACTCATCGCTTACTTGACCAGGCTTCTGAGGCCGCCAAGGGCAGTGCGAAAATTGGATCAACACTGAAAGGTATCGGACCCACGTACATGGATAAAACCGGAAGAAACGGTATTCGAGTTGGGGACATCGAGGCGCCAGATTGGAAAGAAAAATACCGTGCACTGACCGATAAGCACCTTCAGATGATTGAAAACTATAAGGTCGCTATTGATGTTTCACTCGACACACTCGAAGCCGAGTTCTTCGCGGCGGTTGAGACGTTGAAAACACTGGATTTTATCGATTCTGAACACTATTTGGATCAACAGCAGCGCACTGGAAAACGCATCCTCGCTGAAGGTGCGCAAGGATCATTACTCGACATTGACTTTGGGACCTATCCTTTTGTAACCTCATCAAATACTACCGCCGCAGGGGCCTGTACTGGCTTAGGTATCGCTCCGAACCGCATTAAAAATGTCATCGGAATCTTCAAGGCCTACACGACACGGGTAGGAAGTGGTCCGTTTCCGACCGAACTCTTTGATCAAGACGGCGAGACATTGCGAAGCGTGGGTAACGAATTCGGAGCTACCACGGGCCGAGCTCGCCGATGCGGGTGGCTTGATCTCGTTGCTCTAAAGTATGCCATTGCAATTAACGGTGTTACCGAACTCAATATGATGAAGGCGGATGTTCTCAGTGGGTTTGAAACCATCAAAGTGTGTACGCATTATCTCTATAAAGGTGAAAAAATAAGTCACCTTCCCTTTGATCTCGATGCGAAGTACGTAACACCGGTCTATGAATCCCTTAAAGGATGGAAAGCCGATCTCACTGGTTTGCGTTCTATAGAGGCGCTTCCGCAAGAACTGCACAACTATATCCAATACCTAGAAGAAGCCTTAGAGATCCCCATTACGATTGTTTCTGTAGGGCCAGACCGCAGTCAAACCCTTTTCAGAAATCTATGAGAATTACAGTGACATTTGCCCTTATGCTTTTCACCTTGGGCCTCATGTCACAAACTGAAGAACGGGCCGTTATTGAGGTGCTTTATGGTGGGCGATTTTTAAAGGATGAATCTCGTTTTCCTGGTGCGTCAATCTTTAGAAAAGACGTTCAGGGACAGGTTCATTTCAGACACAAAGGGGCAGATTTGTATTGCGACGAAGCTTACTTATATGCCAGAGAAAATCGGTTAGAGGCCAAGGGAAACATCCGCATGTTGCAGGGTGATACCTTGACACTTAAAAGTGATCAACTTTTTTACAATGGCGATACGCGTATGGCGCGAGCTATCGATCGCGTAGATCTAGTCAATAAAGACTCTAGATTGCTGACCGAATTGCTTTATTTCGATCGAGAGAAGCAACAGGCCTACTTCAACACTGGCGGAACCTTATTTAGCGAAGAAAACGTGCTAACTAGCAGAGAAGGAACCTACGTGCTAGACGCTAAAACCTATGTATTTGAAGAGAAAGTACATATTGACAATCCAGATTTTGTGCTCGATTCAGATCAACTCATCTTTAATACGAACTCTCAGATAGCCTTCATGAGTGGGCCGACAACTATAGTGAGTCCGACCTACCAATTCTATTTTGAAAAAGGTCAATACCACACAGAAAATGAACAGGGTTTTGGTCTAAAAAACACACGCATTGATTACGACAATCGAACCCTTTACGGCGATTCAGTCTACTTCGATAATGCCAGAGAATACGCTGCGGCCACACAAAACATCAAGGTGATCGATTCGTTAAATGCAAGTATACTCACTGCGCAATACGTTGAGTTATTTAAGGCTAAAGACTCAATGCGAGCTACCGGGGAGGCGATCGTGGCCCGTCAGTTAGATCGCGATTCACTTTATGTTCACGGAACCTATCTATTTGTCACCGGAAAAGAAGAAGAGCGCGATCTTTTAGCCTTTCCGAATGCACGCTTCTTTAAGTTAGGTCTTAGCGGAGCCAGTGACAGCTTAAAGTACACCCAAAAGACCGGTATTACTGAGCTGCTTGGTAAACCCGTACTTTGGAACGTCAAAAATCAGCTCACTGGAGATTATATGTACTTCACCTATTCAAAAGGTGACAAAGCTATTGATTCGCTTCACGTCGAGGGTAATGCATTCATGGTGGCAGAGGACAGCATTGGAGGGTTAGGTTATAACCAAGCTAAAGGAGCGCTGTTAGACGGAAATTTCACCGACAATAAACTCGACGCGATGCTTCTTAAAAAGAATACTGAGGTTATCTATTATATGTATGACGACACACCGGCACTCATTGGCGTGAACAAAACGATTTGCAGTGAGATTAAAATCGAATTTGCCGATGGCAGTATTTCTGACATCACTTTTCTGGTAAATCCTTCAGGTGAAATTTATCCTTATGCCATCTTTCCGAAAGAGTATGAGCAATTAGAGGGGTTTCAATGGCGCGGATCAGAACGAGTAGATACCCTAGAAGCCTTTATTACTAAGATTAAAGGGCTTAAAAAATGAGCAAGCTAGAACGCTTCAACAAAGTACTCGCCGCGACTACCCCTCATCCTTTGGGGCTTGAGGTCTCTAGGGCAAAGGGAAGTTATATATATGACACGCAAAACAAGCCCTATCTCGATCTTGTGGCTGGAGTATCGGCGGTAAGCATTGGCCACAGCAATCCTGTGATTCGAAAAGCCGTAAACCGTCAACTGAAAAGACACTCTCACGTCATGGTATACGGCGAATTCATTCAGGACGCCGTGTTAGATTATGCCGAATTCTTAACGTCACATCTCGAGCCTTCATTGAATTCGGTCTATATGGTAAACTCTGGGACCGAGGCTATTGAGGGTGCTTTGAAACTAGCACGCGCAGCAACAGGAAGAAGCGAAATCATTGCTGCCAAAAATAATTACCATGGCAACACTATGGGTAGTTTAAGCCTCATGGATTACGAAGAGCGCGTCGCTCCATTTCGTCCATTGATTCCAGAAATCAAACACATCCACTTCAATAATTTAGATGATCTCGAACTGATCAGTACGGCAACAGCAGCGGTAATTCTTGAGACTATTCAAGGCGGAGCCGGATTCATTCTGCCCCAAAACGAATACCTAAAACGTGTCAAGCAGCGCTGTGAGGCCACTAAAACACTACTTATTCTCGATGAGATTCAGCCAGGATTCGGCAGAACCGGAAGCCTATTCGCTTATCAACAGTTTGATTGCGTGCCTGACATTCTGGTGGTGGGCAAAGGCATGGCCGGTGGGCTCCCTGTAGGAGCTTTTATTGCCGACGAGCCATTGATGAAAACGATCAGTCATTCGCCGAAACTCGGGCATATCACCACTTTTGGTGGACATCCCATGATTGCTGCTGCAGCTCATGCCACCTTAAAGTATATAAGAGACAACAAACTCATTACTAAAAGTCTAGCATTAGAGAAGACAGCTAGAAACCTCTTACATCATCAGCGAATTAAAGAAGTTCGAGGACGTGGATTGATGTTAGCCTTAATACTGGAAGATGAGCATCAAGCAAATTATTTAGTAACTGAGGCACTAAAAAGACGACTCATTTTATTTTGGCTGCTGTTTGAAAAGAGAGCCGTTCGTCTTACTCCTCCACTCACCATTTCAGCAAAAGAATTAGAACAAGGCTGTCGACTTATTTTGGACATTCTAGATGATTATCCTGTTAACTAATCTGTTAATAAGAATGTCTCAAACAAAAAGTCAACCCCTCAAACGATCGGTATTTTTAAGTAACAACAAACCGCACAACACTTACAACTATGGGAAACCCCAATGAAAACCCAGAAACTGCCGTTCGTAAGTTTGAATCCATGCTCAAAACCGATGATGTTTATTTCTTTGACTCTGAAGATTTTGAAGAAATTGTACATCACTATCTTGAGCTAGGAAAAAATCTTTTAGCCAAGCGGGCCATTGCTTTAGGTTTGGAGCAACATCCACATTCGATCGAATTGAAAATCTTGAAGGTAGAACTGCTCGTAGCTGAAGATCAATTTGAGAAAGCTGAACTGATCTTAGATGAACTAGAAGCCTACGACCCCTTCAATGAGGAATTTTTCATCCAACGGGCAAACATCTGCTCAAAAAAAGATGATCACCACGGGGCTATCGAAGTACTGAATCAAGCACTAAAATACACTGAAGATTCTTTCGATCTTCACTCGCTGCTCGGAATGGAGCATCTCTATCTAGACAATTACGGCGAAGCGCGTAAGCATTTTGAAAGTTGTATAGCCCTTGATCCTACAGATTATGCTTCACTATACAACCTGATTTACTGTTTCGAATTTCTAGAACAGTACGAAGAGGCCATTAGCTTTTTGAATACATTTTTAGAAGAAAATCCATATTGTGAGGTCGCTTGGCACCAGATTGGAAAAATGTATGTTGAGCTCGATATGTATAAAGAGGCACTAGCCTCATTTGATTTCGCCATTATTGCAGACGATAAGTTTTCTGGAGCTTACTTTGAAAAGGGTCGTGTTCTAGAGAAACTAGGACGCTATAACGAAGCTATCGAAAGTTATGAGACGAGTTTTGAATGGGATCAACCCTCTGCCTCTTCTTACCTGAGGATCGGTCTATGTCATCAAAAACTAGGCAACTACCAGCTTGCTGAGTCTCAGTTTTTCAAAGCGATTCACGAAGACCCGATGTTTGATCAAGGTTGGTTAGCGCTAACCAAATTGTTTTACATACAAGGTGATTACCTCAAGGCTCAAGAATACATTAACAAGGCATTAAATGCTGACAGTGAAAATGCTTCCTTCTGGAAACGAGCAGCGATCATCTATCAGGCCCTAGGAAATCCTTCACAGGCGGATTATGCCTTCAAGCAATGTGTTGAACTCGGAAATTACGAGCTGAACACCTTTTTAAAATGGGCCGAGATTCTACTCGAACTTAAATCGTACGAGGCCGCTTTCGAAGTCTTAGAACAAGGTATCGAGTTCTATCCAGATCAGTCGAGTCTGCTCTATTTTTTGGCCGGAATTCACGCCTTAAATAATCAAAAAGAAGCGGCTCAGACCACTATCTGTAAAGCGTTAAGACTCGATCCTTCTGGTGCCGAATACTTTTATTTATACTTTGAAGAATTAACTGAAGTCGCTTGGTTAAAGGCCTATTTAGAAGCAAACAAACGCACCTTCTCTTCCTAATTATTTCGCCGTAACTTCGTGAAACGTGTGATTACAACCGCTGCATGAAGTTCATCCAATCTCTTTTCGTTTTTCTAAAAGGCATGGCCATGGGGGCTGCCGATGTGGTTCCTGGAGTGTCTGGAGGTACAATTGCCTTTATTAGCGGTATTTATGATCCACTGATCAAAAGCATAAGTGCATTTGATATCACACTCATTCGCCTCATTAGAAAAGAGGGATTTCTATCCGCCTGGCGCGCCGTTAACGGTTCATTTTTAGCAGTGCTATTTGCTGGAATTGCTTTGAGCATTATCAGTTTGGCTGCTGCAATTAGCCGACTACTTGATACACAGCCTATAGCAATGTGGAGCTTCTTTTTAGGACTCATTCTTGCAAGCATTCTTCTTGTTGGAAAACAGATTCGTACTGACTCATGGATTAAGACGCTGCTATTTTTTTCTTTAGGACTGGTAACCGCTCTTACTATTTCGTTCTTAAACCCAATGAACACCTCAGATTCATTGCTATTTTATTTTTTCTCTGGAGCCCTAGCCATCTGCGCCATGATTCTACCGGGTATCTCTGGGTCATTCATTTTGGTGCTTTTAGGAAGCTACCAAGCCATCTTAGATGCGGTAAATGATCGCAATTTATTGCTTTTGGGCACAGTGGCTTTAGGTGCAGTAATAGGGCTACTCAGCTTTTCAAAGCTGCTCAAATGGTTATTTTCGAATTATAAAAATCTCACCCTTAGTGTTTTAGTAGGATTCATCGCAGGGTCGATTCCGAAAGTTTGGCCATGGAAAAATTCAAGCAGTTCTACAACCCTCTACCTGCCGCGTTTTGATGTGGCCACAGATGAAATCACCAAAGGCATACTCTTCGGTCTTCTTGGTTTTCTTTTAGTGGTTATTTTAGAATTCGTCGGTGAAAAAGTTAAAAAATTAACCCCGCCTTGAGTCCAGCAAATCGAACAGTTTTTGATTATATCGCCCTCGTATTTAAAGGTATTCTGATGGGGGCCGCCAATAAAGTTCCTGGGATTTCTGGAGGTGTTATTGCTTTCGTGGGTGGTTTTTACGAAGAGTTCATCTTTTCGCTAAATCGATTTAATATCCAATCATTCCGATTGCTGATCACGCTTCGATGGAGGTCATTTTTCACCTATGTCAATGGCGGATTTCTAACGCTACTCATCAGCGGAATGCTCATCAGTTACTTTAGTGTAGCAAAGGTGCTTGATTACCTCATTTCGAACTACGAATTGTACGTATGGTCAACGTTTCTTGGGATGATAGTAGGTTCGGTATACTACTTAGAAAAACAATTCGGTGCATGGGACCATAAGAGTAGATTAAGCGCTTTTTTAGGCCTCGCCGCCGGATTATCGCTCTCTCTGATTCCACAAATGCCCGCAAACGACAATCTATATTATGTGTTTTTCTGCGGAGTAATTAGTGTTGCAGGAATGACCCTTCCAGGACTTTCAGGATCTTTTCTATTGATCTTGCTCGGAAACTATGTACTGCTCTTAGTTGACGCTGTGAATGCACTTTACGACACCTTTATATTTATCCTTAGAGGGGACTACAGCTTCGCCTCAAACCCAGAGCATTTGCGTTTGCTCAAGGTTTTGGTCGTTTTCACTCTGGGCTCAATCACAGGGTTGGTTTCGCTCTCTCACCTATTGGCCTACGTACTTAAGAAATTTAAATCGATCACCATTGCCGTGCTCATCGGCTTTGTTGCAGGATCACTCATGGTCATTTGGCCTTGGAAAAAAACGAACTATAACGCAACAGCTTCAAGCAACCCTCAAAGTGTAGAAAACTATTGGCCTGATTTTGGGCAGAAAGAGAATATTGCTGCTTTAGGTTATATTGCCTTAGGCATTATCATTGTTTTAGCTATCGATCTCTATGGAAGAAAGCGCAAAAGAAAAGGCAATCTACGGCTTAATAGGTAGAAATATTTCGTACTCTTTTTCAGCAAATTACTTCAATACGAGATTTGAAAATGAGGGCATTGCTGCGCGTTACATAAACTTTGATATTGCTGATCTCAGTGCACTAGACGAAGTTTTTGAAACGAAACACTTGCTTGGATGCAATGTGACCATTCCTTACAAAACGTCGATTATCGATTACATAGACCACCTTGATGATGCTGCACAGCAGATCGGAGCAGTCAACTGCCTAAAACTCACAAACAATCAAATTAAAGGATACAATACCGACGCCTTTGGCTTTACCAAATCATTGCAAAAACAGCTGAGATCTACTGATCAGAGTGCATTAGTTCTTGGGGCTACCGGTGGTGCGGCTAAAGCTATTATCTATGCGCTCAATCAGTTGAGCATTCAAGTCGTTACAGTGTCAAGAGGTGACACCTCCGATTTCACCTTTGAAGATTTAGACCGCGATACAGTGGCTAACACACCTATCATCATCAACTGCACTCCATTAGGTACCCACCCGAACATCAATCAATGCCCGCTATTACCCTATGAGGCCCTCGGCCCTTCACATTATCTATTTGATTTAGTGTATAATCCGTCTCAAACACTTTTTTTAAAGCGGGGAGCAGAAGCAGGGAGCAGAACACAAAATGGGCTGGATATGTTGATCTACCAAGCAGAGCAGTCTTGGCAGATTTGGAATACACCTTGATACCTGTTCATTTGATTACCTTTGTTCGAATACTCATTGTCTTTTGAACCGATGGAATCAAATCAAAATCACGCAGGGCTTGAAGAATCGAAGGCTTCAGAACTAGTTTTTACTTTGCCAGACTTGACCCAGAATTCTTACGAGAATCATTCGTTAGAAAATCTAGTAGGAGAATTACAACGACTTTTAAAAAATGCACCTATTCAACGCATTGGTCAACACGTGCTCGCAATTAAAAGCAGCTTTGACACCTTGTTCAACCAACAACTCACCGCTGAAAAAGACGCATTCTTAAATCAAGGCAACGCAGAAATTGATTTTGAGTATCAGCCCCTCATTAAAAGACAATTTGATACCCTTTACACTGAATACAGAGAAAAGAAAGCGCAATACCGCAAAGAGTTTGAGCGCGCTTTACAAGAAAATCTAAAGCGCAAGCAAGAGGTAATTGAAGAGATCAAGGCCTTATTTGAAGCAGAAGAGAATATCAATACTACCTTTCAGACTTTCAAGCAATTACAGTCTGAATGGAGAAAAATAGGTATGGTGCCTAAAGCCTATGCGGATGACCTCTGGGCAAATTACCACCATCACGTAGAACGATTTTACGACTTTCTCGATCTCAATAGAGAACTTCGAGACCTGGATTTCAAGCACAATTATGAAGAGAAGCTTAAAATCATAGAACGTACAGAAGCATTATTTCAAGAACTAGACTTTAAAAAGGCATATGCAGAACTCCAAGAGCTGCATCGCATCTGGAAAGAAGAACTAGGTCCGGTAGCTAAAGAAGCTAGACAAGAAGTATGGGAACGGTTTAGTGCGGCCACCAAAAAGATGCACGACAAAAAACAGCAATTGTCTGAATTAGAGGATCGTGAGCGTGAAGAAAACTTAGTCAAGAAACAAGCTTTGGTTGCACAATTTCAAGAGCTATTAGCAACACCTATTACCTCTCAAAAGATCTTAAGAGACCAACTCAAATGGGTAGAGACAATAAGGAGCAGTTTTTCAGAGCTGGGGCCTATTCCAAAAAAGAGTCAAAAGTCACTCTCAAAGCAGCTCAGAGAAAGCTTCAAGCAGTTCAATCAGGCAAAGAATGCCTTTTACAAGGAGCAGAAGAAAAGCTATCAAGAAAACTTGGCTAGAAAAAGAGACTTGATCACACGTGCCGAGGCACTTAGTAACTCTGATGACTTCAAGACGAGCACTCCTAAGATTAAGGCGCTACAAGAAGAGTGGAAACAAACAGGTCATGTACCGCGAAAGTATTCAGAACCGCTCTGGGAAGCCTTTAGAGGGGCCTGTAATACCTATTTTGAGCGCTTGAAGTCACAACGAAATCAGTCCAAAAGTCAAGTGAATGAGCAACGAAAGCATCTTTCTGAGCTGATAGAACTAGCAGAGAAATTTGTTGCTTCTAAGACCAAAGAAGATACCATCGAAAGACTCGCTGAAATAAAAGAAGGAATACAGAAAAAGCTACGAAATGCACCAACTTCTGTAGTGAAGCGGGCTGAAAAAGCTATACAAAATGCCCTTAATTCGGCAGGGTACTCTGAAGAATCTTTCACCTCTGAACTCAGCGCACAGCGCATTTCACAATTACAAGAGACCACCTCTGGACTCAATGAAGTCCAAGCCACTCGCTCTGAGGTCAAAAGACAAATTGACCGTTTAGCTGATGAAATTCGACTACTTGAAACAAACCTTGAATTCTTCTCTTCTTCGAGTTCGAAAAGCAAGGTACTTGACGATGCCAAGGCGTCGCTAGAGCAAAAAAATAATGAAAAAGAACAGTGGCTATCAAAGCTTAAAGCGCTTAACGTGATTAAGCACCGCATTGAAAAGCATAACGAAGAGTTACATTCTTCAGAAGAGAATGAATCTGCAACTTCTGAAGAAGCTGAATAACTCTATTTTGCAATATTTACCGAGCGGGTTTCTCGAATCACTGTCACTTTTACTTGACCAGGATAAGTCATCTCAGTCTGTATTTTTTGAGAGATTTCAAAAGAAAGTTCTGAAGCACGGTCATCACTAACTTTATCACTAGATACAATCACACGCAGTTCTCGACCCGCTTGAATGGCATAGGCCTTTTCAACACCTTTGAACGCAAGGGCCGCGTCTTCTAGGTCTTTTAAACGCTGAATATAGCTATCCAAAACTTGTCGACGGGCTCCAGGACGCGCCCCACTAATCGCATCGCACACTTGAACAATCGGCGAAATCAAACTCGTCATTTCAATTTCATCGTGATGTGCTCCGATGGCATTTACCACCTCTTTGTGCTCTCCATACTTTTCTGCCCATTGCATACCTAGAATCGCATGAGGAGTCTCGGTATCTACCTCGTTCATTGGAACCTTGCCAATATCGTGGAGTAAACCTGCTCTTTTTGCAAGTTTTGGATTGAGACCTAGTTCAGAAGCCATTACTCCGCACAATTTTGCGACTTCACGCGAGTGCTGAAGCAGGTTTTGCCCATAAGAAGACCTGTACTTCATTCGGCCAACAGCTTTGACCAATTCGGGATGCAACCCATGAATCCCAAGATCTATCACAGTGCGCTTTCCGATCTCAATAATCTCTTCGTTGATCTGAGCCTCAGTCTTTTGTACCACTTCTTCAATTCGGGCTGGGTGAATTCTTCCATCAGTTACGAGGCGGTGCAGGGACAGTCTGGCGACTTCGCGACGCACCGAATCAAAACATGACAAAATAATTGCCTCTGGTGTATCATCTACAATGATTTCAACTCCGGTAGCCGCTTCAATCGCCCTAATATTTCGGCCTTCACGACCAATAATTCTACCCTTGACATCATCCGATTCGAGATTGAAAACAGAAACGCAATTTTCTACCGCCTCTTCTGTTCCAATGCGTTGAATCGTCTTAATTACCACCTTTTTGGCTTCTTGCTGGGCCGTTAGCTTTGCCTCTTCTAGCGCATGCTGCACAAAACTCATCGCATCAGATTTCGCTTTTTCTTTTAGTGAGTTCACAAGTTCTGTCTTCGCCTCTTCGGCCGAAAGCCCAGACAATACCTCTAATTGCTGTACCTGACTTTGATGCAAACGGTCTAGCTCTTCTTCTCGCTTTTCAATGCGTTCTATGCGCTTATTTAATGACTCTAGTTCTTTTTCAAGCGTCTCATTTAGTGACTGATTCTTTTTGATCTCTGCACTGACCTGAGATTCTTTATCTCTGACCCGTTTCTCAGCCTCATCAATCTTCTTGTCTTTAGATAGAATTACCTTTTCATGTTCGGCTTTCAGCTCTAAAAACTTTTCCTTGGCTTGAAATATTTTATCCTTTTTTAATTGTTCTGCTTCTTTTTCGGCATCTCTTAGAATACTTCTTGCCTCTTTTTGTGCCGCGTTTAATGTAGAATTACTCTTTCTTTTTTGAATCACCACCATCGTGGTAAATCCCAGTGCCACCCCAATAACTAGGGCTATAATTGAAGTCATTGTTGCATCCATAATACGTATAAATAAAAACCCACATTGAGGTTTTTGTACAAACTCCGTTTATACACGTTTGAGGCTAATCAATTGCTTAAGAATCCATTCGAGATGGCCTGCTTGCACAATCAAAACTCACCCCTTAGAATTTAATCTTCGTTGAGTTTGTCAAAAAAATATTCAATGTGGGTATGCTACACTCTTTAAACCTGAATTCCATTTAAGGAATTGTCAATCATCGTTGAAAGAGCATTCAACTGAGCTATAGAAGATTGATACGTATGCTGATCGCGATTTTTAAGATGAACCGTGTTGGCCAATTGTAACGAACACATCGCAAGCACATCCTGTTTATCACTTACGGCGTAATTCGATTCAATTTGTTTGACCATTTGCTGTAGCTGTGCTGCAGCCTGTCTTAAACTTTCTTCTTGTTCAGCACCAACCGACAACGGATACACTCTATCTGCAATAGAAAGCTTTATCTTCAGTTTCTCACTCATTGTCAGTGGATTTCATCAATACATTCTTGGAGCTCTTTAATGATGTTATCAATTCGCTTTTCGACTTCATCATTGTGTTGAACGCTACCCATCTCAGAAAAATTTTCTTGAGCTTCTGAGAGCCGCCGATTTAAAACCGTCACCTCTTCTTCTAATACCATCTTGGATTGCTCCAACGTCATTACTCTGCTTTTCAGCTTGAGATTCTCTTCACGATGAAACGAAAGTCGCTCAATTAATTCACGAACTTTCTTGTCGAGCAGCTTTACCGCTTCATTGTAGGTATTGGACTCATTCATTTTTCTGAATTCAAAGATACTAAAAGAGACGGGGCCAGCGCAACAATTTAATCCCGGCAATCGCTTGCAAATCTCTTTGAGATCGTTTTGATTTGCGTCAATGAGTATAAAGCATTTTTTAGGGGCTATTTTGCTATTGAGCTTTGCTGCGATACAGGCCCAGCAGACCCCTCCCATTCGTCTTGACGACCATCCCCCTTTAAAGATAGAGCTGCGGTATTCAGGAACCTTTTCTGAATTAAGACCGAATCACTTTCACGGCGGGGTTGACCTAAAAACGAACGGCAGAGAAGGACTTCCAGTCTATGCCGTCGCCGATGGTACCATCAGAAGAATCAAGGTAGCAACAGGCGGATACGGAAAGGTGATTTACATCGATCACGGAGATACACTCTCTTCGGTTTACGGGCATCTTTCACAATTTAGTCCTCGAATTCAAACCTATATCAAAGCCGAGCAATATGCGACTCAGACCTACGAGATAGAGCGCTATTTTTCAGGCGATACCTTTCAGGTACGGGCCGGTGAAATCATAGGGTATAGCGGAAACACTGGAAATTCATTTGGACCGCATCTACATTTTGAACTCCGTGAGCAAAAGGGACAAGTTCCTTTAAATCCCTTAGATTTTGGTTTGAGAGCCCAAGACAACGATCCGCCTACCTTAGTGGGGCTTTACCTCTATGAAAGCGATACTTCACAGGTAGATCACTTAAAGGTGAATCGAAGACGCATTCCACTGCAGCGGATCAAAGATAGTTTAGCGAATTATTTTGTTTCAGAACCGATTGAGGCCGCTCCGTTTATAGGCATTGGCATCGAGGCATTTGATCGTCTCGAACAATCATTGAACAAGAACGGCTTATTTACCATAGCACTACTAGCCAATGACACGCTAATTACCGAGGTACGTTTTGATCGCTTCTCTTTTGAAAACTCTCCACTGATCAATCAGGTCATAGATTATGAATTTGAACAGCAAAGCAATAAGGATGTTCAATTACTCTTTAAAAAAACTGCGCATCCTTTAGAGATGTACAAACAAACCAAGAATTTGGGTATTATAGCTTTGGACAGCCTAACAACCACTCTTGAGCTTATTTTAGAAGACCATAGTAAAAATCGCACACGGGCAATGATTCCCATTAGAAGGGCGACGCGTCTGCCTGCAATGAAAAAACCTCATTTCAGCAAAGCGATAGATACGACTCTTATAAGTTCTGTGGCTTCATTGAAACTCAGCGCGGTTGAAAAAAGTATGATCTCTTCTGCTCCCTTGGTTATTCGTTTTGATCGGGACACATTGCACCTTAGCCCCGAAGAAGGCTACCTCAAAACTCCAATTTTGGCCCAATTTAAATTTTCGGATTCAATGATTCCGCAACTTACCAATCAGAAATTGTATTTCGGAAAAGCCACCAAAAGCAAAAAACTCTCTTTCATAGCGGCCATTAATGACATACACTTTGAAACCCGTCTTCAGAGTTCTGGAAAGTATGGCTTTGCCGTTGACTCTGTAGGTCCAGTAATTCGGGCCAAGAACTTTAGTCCTGGACAAAACCTGACCAACTTCAGATACCTCACAGTTTCGATAGAAGACGCTGAAACCTCAGTCACTCGGTATAACGGATATATCGATGATCAATGGGTGCTTTTTGAATACGAACCCAAAACAAAAACCCTTCGATGTGATCTAAACGACCTCATACTGCTTGAAGGAACCCACACGGTCTTAATTGAGGCAGAAGATGCGGTAAAGAATCGCAATAGTTACAAGGCCCAGTTTGAGATTCGCTAATTTCATCAATACTATGAATCGCTTGAAGCATATTCTCTTTGCCACCGTCTTTCTACTAGAAATTCAAGGAGTGGTTGCGCAGAAAGATATTTTTATACACCCTGAATTCGAGCTCTTGGCAAAAAGCCATCAAACACTGGCTATTCTTCCGTTTTTCGTAGACCTTGAACTCAAAAATGAACCCAGTGAATTCTTGAGAAGGCAATTCAATGAAATAGAAGGGCTAGCGGTACAACAAGCACTTTCTCATTATTTTGAGAATAAAACAAACAACAAGAACTTTAAAGTACGCTTTCAACCACTTTCACTCACGCAAAAAAAACTCCAAATGGCCGGATTGGATTACCGCGGCCTTACTCAAAAAACAAGCCAAGAGCTGGCAGAAATTTTAGAAGTGGACGGGATTATCAGTGGAACATTAGCACTCTCGGTACGATTGTCTGATGGTATTGACAAGGATTTTAATTGGCTCGATCTATGGATATTATCTCCGGAATTTGGAAGAATGAGTATTAAAATCAGTGATCGCAACACCGGAAAACTACTGTGGCGCTATGAAAAAGCTATTGACCGCCACGTCGGAAAGAATACAGAAGAGCTCATTGAAAAATTAATGAAGCAAGCGGCACGCAACTTCCCCTACCTCAAGTCAGAAATCGACTAAGATTGGTCAACGAAATCAGCAAGCACCTTTACTGCATACATCACCTCTTCAGTAGTATTATAAATTGAAAAAGAAAAGCGCAGTGAAGGCATCCACTTCTGGTCGTCAGGCAAAATGGCATCAAGCACATGAGACCCCTTATTACTCCCAGATTGACAAGCGCTTCCTTGAGAGCAAGCGATTCCATGAAGGTCTAGATGAAACAATAACATCGTCGCACGATCACCCGTAACAGGAAGTCTGAGATTCACCAAGGTATAGGTACTATGATTCAAATCGGACGATGCGCCATTAAATTGAGCAGACGGAATGTGCTCTTGAATACTTCGAATAAATAATTCCTTTAACGATTGAATATAGCGCTGTTCTTGCTCTAAATTGACATATGAAAGTTTAAATGCGGTCTCGAGACCAACGATATCGTGAATACTTTCTGTTCCGGCTCGTAATCCGCGCTCTTGTGCACCTCCGACAATGAGTGATTTCAATCTGCAATTCGAACGAACAAACATAAATCCAATTCCTTTCGGGCCGTGAAATTTATGCGCTGCAGCAGCCAAGAAATGAACCGGAATTTCAGTCAAGTTCAATGTGTAATGCCCTATCGACTGTACGGTATCAGAATGAAAATACGCTCCATAGGCGGCACATAGGGCTCCGACTCGATGTAAATCGAGCAGGTTGCCCACCTCATTATTCACGTGCATTAATGAAACCAGCGTCTTTGATGTCGATGGAGATGCAGCAAGAAGCGTTTCAAGATCTATATAGTCTACAAAACCATGAGCATCCAAAGACACATATTCAATATGAACCTGATATTCATCAGCCATAGATTCTACCGCATGAAGAACAGCATGATGCTCGATTCGCGAGGTAATAATTCGCTTTACCCCAAGATCTCGAACAGCCGAGCGTATGATGCAATTATCGGCTTCGGTTCCGCCAGAAGTGAAAATAATTTCGGCCGGCTTACAAGACAAAGTTTTGGCGATCTCTTTTCTAGCTCCCTCGATAAGCGCCCTAGAAGATCGACCGAAGGTATGGGTTGAAGATGGATTTCCGTAATGATGGCTAAGAACTGAATGCATGGCATCAACGACCTCAGAACGGGGTGCGGTAGTCGCTGCATTGTCAAAATAAACGCTTCTCATGTGGGGGCAAAAATAACCAAATAGTTAATTAAGAAATCTAGAGTTTAGATCGCCACATCAGAATAGAACTTTAAGCGAAAGAGCCTCAAATCTTCCTCTTCATAATCGTCCCCAAATTCTTCTAGTGCCTTATCCACTGCATTATCCTTCGCCGATTTAAAATACTGAAAGAGCTCTTTTTGAGAATCATCATCTAGAAGTTCATCCACCCAATAGGTGATATTCAATTTGGTTCCGCTAAAAACAATCTGCTCCATCGCGTCTAAGAGTTCAGAATTACTCAAACCCTTAGCCACCGCAATGTCTTCAAATGAAAGCTTTCGGTCTACGCTTTGAATGATAAAAAGTTTCAATGCAGAGTTCGATCCCGCTGACTTCACCACAAAGTCTTGAGGACGATCGATTTCATTGACTTCAACGTAATTCTGGATCAGCGCAACGAATGGGGCTCCATATTTTTTAGCCTTTAGCTCTCCTACCCCATGAATTTGAGATAACTCAGAGATGGTTATAGGGTATTTCACCACCATGTCTTCTAAAGAAGGTTCTTGAAAAATGATGTATGGCGGAACCTTGTATTTATCCGCCTCTTTTTTTCTTAGGTCTTTCAATAAATCAAGAAGTGCTTGATCTAGGCTTTCGGTTTTTATGGATGATGCAGCTGCTGAGTCTTGCTTTAGCGCCTCATAGTCTCGATCAAGCACCATTTCAAAGGGTTCGGGCCGATCTATAAAGTCCCTTCCCGCATCGGTGATCAATAATGTGCCATACTGTTCAATGGACTTTTTCAAAAGGTTAGCGACAACCATTTGACGCACTAGAGCATGCCAGAATGCAGAGCGATGTGCATGACCGCAGCCAAAGAATGGACGTTCATCGGTTTTGTGCGCACTTATCATGGCATTCGTTTTTCCCCTTAAAATTCTGACAATCTCTTTGCTCTTATATTTTTCAGAAGTATCGCGGACCACTCCTAAAACAAGCAATACCTCATCTGTGGCCTGAATTTTTTCTTTGGGATGACGCGCATTGTCATCCATCAATGCGCCTTCTCCATTCTTCTCATCAAAGAACTCTCCGAAATAGTGAAGGATGAACTTTCTTCTTGACATTGAAGTTTCTGCATAGGCGATGACATCTTGTAAAAGCGCGTTGCTCACTTCCTGTTCAGCAACCGGCTTTGATGCAGAAAACTTCTCTAATTTTTCCATATCCTTTGCCGAATAAAAGGCCACGCAATACCCTTCGCCTCCATCCCTGCCCGCTCTTCCGGTTTCTTGATAGTAGCTTTCGATACTCTTCGGCATGTCATAGTGAATCACAAAACGAACGTCGGGCTTATCAATTCCCATCCCAAAAGCAATGGTAGCCACCACAACCGACGCCTCTTCCATGAGAAACTGATCTTGGTAGGTTGCACGTGTTTTCGCATCAAATCCGGCGTGATAAGGAATCGCCTTTATGTTGTTCAGTTGAAGTAATTGAGCAATTTCTTCTACCGTTTTTCTACTCAAGCAGTAAATGATTCCTGACTTTCCTGGTCGTTCAGAAATAAATCGGATCACATCTGTATTTACAGAATCCGTTTTTGGCCGCACCTCATAGAATAAATTGGGACGGTTAAACGAGGCCTTAAACAACTTCGCCTCGCGCATCCCCAGATTCTTAATGATATCCTCTTGCACCTTAGGCGTTGCAGTGGCCGTCAAGGCAATCATTGGAATTTTATTCGAAAATCGATCGATTATAGCGCGTATGTTTCGGTATTCAGGCCTAAAATCATGCCCCCACTCTGAAATACAATGGGCCTCATCAATAGCCACAAAGGACAACTCGAGGGGCGCCAATAATTCAATCGTCTGCGGTTTAGTGAGCGATTCAGGAGCGACAAACAGCAACTTAGTCACACCAGATTGCAAATCACTTACAACCTCAGCATAGGCAGACTTGGTCAATGAAGAATTAAGTACATGAGCCACGCCATCATTCTTAGTGACCGCGCGTATGGCATCGACTTGATTTTTCATTAAGGCAATGAGTGGACTAATCACAACCGCCGTACCGCTTGACATTAGTGCAGGGAGTTGATAACACAGTGATTTTCCTCCTCCTGTAGGCATTATCACAAAGGTGTCATTGCGATCGAGTAAAGATGTAATTGCCTGTTTCTGTAGCCCCTTGAAACTAGAAAAACCGAAATAATATTTTAAAGCTTCGTGAAGCTCTTGGTCAGAATTTGTCTCAGACATAGTCTTGAAGTTAAGAAAAAACTAGCGGGCGTTTTTCGTAATTTCGTCCTTTAAAGTAAAACTAAAATAGCTAACCCTAAGGCTTTTTTCTTGAACGAAATTGACAAACGTATTGCCGATGCTAAAGAAGTTCTTCAACTTGAGGCATCCGCACTTCAAAACCTTTCCTCCACTTTAGACCGCTCTTTTTCAGAGGCCGTTCAACAAATTGTTCATTGTAAAGGACGCGTCGTATTCACCGGCATGGGAAAGAGTGCGCTAATTGCTTCTAAAATCTCTGCTAGTTTTAATTCTACCGGAACACCTTCTTTATTCATGCATGCGGCAGACGCTATACACGGTGATCTAGGAATGGTTCAATCAGACGATGTGGTGGTCTGTCTTTCTAAGAGTGGAAATACTGAAGAGGTGAAAGCCTTGATTCCACTTATAAAAGAACGCGGAAACCCGATTATCGGGATCAGCGCAGAGAAAAATTCGTATCTCGGCCAGCACGCCACCATTGTGCTAGAGACCCCCATGGACCGTGAGGCCTGTCCACACAATTTGGCTCCTACCACGAGCACAACGCTGCAACTCGCCTTAGGTGATGCACTCATGGTTGCGGTATTGAATGAGAAAAATTTTACAGAAGCTGATTTTGCACGCTACCATCCAGGCGGAAGTTTAGGTAAACGCTTGTATTTGAAAATTGCCGATCTCATGGCATCCTTCTCTAAGCCCGAAGTTGCCTTAGATACGCCAATCATTGAGGTGATCCTAGAGATTTCTGATAAAATGTCCGGATGTACCGCCGTGATCGAAAACGAAGCAATTCAAGGAGTGATTACTGATGGGGACATTCGAAGAATGCTACACCGAAACAAAGATTTCTCACAACTTCGTGCAGCAGATATCATGAGTACCAACCCGGTCAGCCTAACTTCAGACACATTGGCTATCGAAGCGCTCAAACTCATGAATTCAAAAGAAATCACGCAGGTACTCGTCACGCATCACGGGGCGTACGCCGGAGTACTTCACATGCATCAATTAATCCAAGAAGGTATTTCAGTATGAGTACAAAGGACGAAATGTCATTTTTAGACCATCTTGAAGAGCTGCGTTGGCATCTTATTCGCTCGATCGTCGCCATTCTAATTATTGCAACTGTTGCTTTCGTTATGAAGGGCTTTATTTTTGACAAGATCATTTTTGCTCCGAAGAACATGAATTTTCCGACCTATAACATGTTCTGTCAGATCTCCACTTTTTTTGGAATCACCTCTGATTTCTGCGCAGAATCTCTGCCGTTCACCA
>JBJOGS010000004.1:0-4416 GCA_046048095.1 Bacteroidota bacterium | reverse complement strand
GGTTACAACATGGGGCAGATCAGCCACGACCGTCACGCCATGAAACTTCAATTCAATCGATGATGCGTTTATTAATACTAGCCTTCGTGCTGCTTGGTGTGGTTTCGTGCAGCACACGAATGGTAGAGCCCCCAGAAAACCTAATTGCCAAGGATAAGTTTGTAGATATTCTTTTTGAATTGGCGATTTACAATGGGGTAAAAAACAATACCACCCCTGCCTTCACCACCACCGAACTTCAAATCATGCCTTATTTGTATTCAAAATACGATTTTGACAGCGTGCAATTTTCTCAGTCGAACCTTTACTACGCCTCACGTGGCGATCAGTATTTGGCCATGTTTGACACGGTGAGAGCACGCATTGAACGCACTGAGCAGCTGCTTGATTCGTTGCGTAGACCCATTATAGATCCTGCTAAAACTAACGAAGAAACAGAAGATTAGGTACGTCTGAATTGCTGGTAAGACTGAGCGAGTTTTGTGACATAAGCGTCAAAGTCTCGTGAAGCCATAGCCGTGAATATCGGATAGCTGTTGAGGGTTTCGTATCGATTTTCAGCATAGAGGTTATTGATTAATCCCTCTGAGAGTATCAATCGTTTGAAACCAAAAAAGGCCATCAGCTTACTGAGCCGCATTATCGATAGCAGTTTCTCTTTGCCCAAGGCCTTTTGCGCAGGTGATTTGCCAACGGCTTCGCGTATGAGATTAATTAGCTTGCAATAGCTCAGGTGTTCTGAAACAAGAGTGACCTCTGTCACCGCTTGTTGATTTAGTAATTCAAGGCTGCAGCTGACGACATCTTCGGCTGCAATGAATCCTGTGACGCCTTGAAAGCATAAATCTTTGATGCGAAAAGCCAGTTTGAAAAGCGCTAGACTTGGACTCTTCCAAAAGAAGTCACTCAAAATCACCCCAGGACGAACGACACGGGCGTCTAGCCCTTCTTGTATTCCGCGAAATACCTCTAATTCGCCGAGATATTTTGAATGCCCGTAATACGATCGCTCATCTGATTCTAATGCGGCTACAGAACTTACATAGAGCAGTTTAGCAGGTTTGGCGAGCAGGGCATTAACTAACACTTTTGTTATAGTCACATTCGTTTCATATAGCTGCTTCTCGTCTTTGGGATGAAACGAGATTAGTGCAGCACAGTGAATCACCTCAGTCACTCCTTCAAGAACATCTTCGATTTCAGAGGGGTGGTCTAGCGCTATAGCCACCCATTCAATAGTGCTAAACAGCTCATGACACTGGTGGTATTCAAAGAATGAATACACTTCATTTCGTTTGGATTCACTGCGATAGATGGCTCGAAGCCGCTGGTTTTGCTTAGCAAGATGAAGCAAAAAATGGGCGCCTAGCATTCCGGTGGCACCAGTAACTAAAATCATACCTTAAAAGTAGGTAAAGACAATTATATTTGTAGCCCCTGATGGCGATTATGGCAAACCAATTCATAGAAGAGCTTCGATGGAGAGGCATGATTCACGACTTCATGCCCGGACTCGAAGAACACCTTAACGAGTCGATGAAAACGGCCTACGTAGGCTTTGATCCAACGGCGGATTCACTGCATATTGGAAATTTGGTAAGCATTCTCATGCTCCGCCATTTTCAATTGGCAGGGCATAAGCCAATCGCATTGGTCGGAGGCGCCACCGGGATGATTGGCGATCCTTCAGGAAAGTCGAAAGAACGCAATTTGCTCGACGAAGAAACGCTACGACACAATCAAGAGGCCATTAGGAAGCAGTTATCTCAATTCTTAGAATTTGACACCTCTAGGCCCAACGCCGCCGAGCTGGTGAACAATTATGACTGGATGAAAGATATCAGCTTTCTTCAGTTTATCAGAGACGTCGGAAAGCACATCACAGTGAATTATATGATGGCCAAAGACTCGGTAAAGAAGCGTTTGACCGCTGAGGACGCCGACGGAATGTCGTTCACTGAATTTACCTATCAGCTGGTTCAAGGATATGACTTCTTGCATTTGCATCGCAGCCATAAGTGCAGTTTGCAGATGGGCGGAAGCGATCAATGGGGAAACATCACCACCGGTACCGAATTGATCCGACGGATAGATCAGTCTAAAGGCTTTGCACTTACCTGTCCATTAATTACAAAGGCAGACGGCACCAAATTCGGAAAAACTGAACAAGGAAACGTTTGGCTCGACCGCAAGCGTACTTCGCCCTACCAGTTCTACCAGTATTGGATGAATGTGTCTGATCAAGATGCAGAGGCCTTTATAAAGATTTTTACGCTGTTAGACCAAAACACCATAGCCACCCTTATTCGCGAGCACCAAGAAGCGCCTCACTTGCGACTGCTTCAGCAGCGGCTCGCCAAGGAGATTACGATTCTGGTTCATTCAGAGGCTGATTACGAAAATGCGGTTGCCGCTTCTGCCATTTTCTTCGGAAAATCGACTAGCGACGACCTTAAAGCATTGCCCGAAGATGTATTGCTCGATGCCTTTGCAGAGGTTCCGTCGGCTGAGTATTCTCGCGCTGAGTTCAATAAAGGACTTACTATAGTGGATGCATTATCACTGCAAAATGAGTGCAATGAACCACTTTTTCTCGCCTCTAAAGGAGAAGCACGACGTGAACTCAAACAGAACGCTATTTCAGTAAACAAAGAGAAAGTAACTGACGCCGAGATGCTGCTGACCCCCGCCCATCTCTTGGCAGAAAAATTCATCGTGCTTCAGCGCGGAAAGAAGAATTACTTTTTGTTAAAGGTAGTGTAGTATGCCACTCGGTTTAGGCCATCATTAAATTACAGCCTCTGAGTTCTGCGCGATCGAAACGTCCCAGTACTTCGAAAGTGTGGTCTGCGTTCATCCGACCAAGATCGTCCGTAGCGATGAAACTACACGAGTTTACATTGGCCAAATCAATGATGTTGATGCCACCTGTGCGCCCAATGGGCAAAAGGTTGAACGGGTCTTCGGCCTCTCTAATCATTACACGCATCCAAGGGGGTGTTCGAAATAGACCAGACCCATTCGAATAGGCCTGAGAAAGCAACTCGGTCATTCCGTATTCAGAATGAACGGACGCGATTGAAAATGCTTCTTTTAGATACTGATGCACCTCTTCACGCACTAGTTCTTGCCGTCTGCCTTTCATACCACCTGTTTCCATGACTATCGTGTTTTTAAGGGGCTGCTTGAAGCGATCAGCTATATCTAATAAGGCATAAGTGACCCCTATTAGTAGGGTCTTTTGATCGCCGATAAATAGCTTCTCGAGGTCATCTTCGAGTGAAATATAACGCGATCCATTTTTAGCTTCTGAGATCAAACGGTCAACCATATAAATTAAAGAAGAATGCGGTTGCTCTTGGTATGAAGGTAGCAGGGCTACTATACGGTATGAAGAAATCGCCCCGTAGAAGTGATTAAATCCGGCCATGAAACTTTGCACATATATTTCAGGTTCGAGCACAAAATGCGTGCTACGGGATGCACTTTTTGTGGTACCCGAACTTTTAAAGGTGAGCACATCGCTTGGCAGTGCTTCGGCCGCGATGACTTCATGGGTTTTAAAAAAGGAGATCGGCAAAAAAGGAATGTCCTCTAGGCGCTTCACCTTAGTCGGATTTTTGCCCAACAGACCACAAAAGTCTCGGTACACTTTATTGTTACGAAATTGATAACGAAAGAGCGCAAGGGCCTGCTCTGATAAGCGTTCGGCAGATAGGTATTCAAAGGAGGGTTGCGGAAGATTCACGCCTCAAAAATACCGCAGAAACCTGGGATTTATCGAATTAACATTTAAATAACACTTAAGAAACGCTGAGAAAACAACTAGCGTAAAAAGCATTTTCAATCTTAACATTCAGCTAAGGGAAGGGCTAGCCTCGTACTATAGCTTTGCCTCAAAATCTTATTAAAACCTTAAAAATGAAAAAATCAATCTTAGCTCTTTCACTTGCTGGAGCTTTTCTATTCTCATCATGTGAGTCTGAGGTTACTGTTGATGACGCAACACTTCAGTCTATCGTAAATCAAGCAGTCGCTGCTGCTTTGGCTCAGTACCCTTCTTCTCAAGCTATAGCTGATGCTGCTGCTGCTGCTGCAACTCAAGCTGTTGCTGCTGGTTTTGCAGGTCAAGAGACAATCGATGTTGAAGGTGCTATTCAGGCTGCTCTAGACGCTGCAGAGGCTCTAGCCAATCCTCCCCTTCAAAGAGTAGGATCAGGTGGGGTTCTTGAAATTTCTTCTAACACCACTTGGACAGCCGACAAAATTTGGCTAATGGACGGTAAGGTTATCGTTGCTGATGGCGCTACTTTAACCATTGAGGCCGGAACTATTATTAAAGCTGCTTCGGGTCAAGGAGCAAATGCAACTGTTTTAGTTGTTGCAAAGGGCGGTAAAATTAATGCCGTCGGAACT
>JBJOGS010000003.1:0-29016 GCA_046048095.1 Bacteroidota bacterium | reverse complement strand
TGTTGCAATTGATCTACAAGACGTTGAAGGTCGAATCCGCGTTGAAGAATCAGGTGATTCACACTTCTACATCCCAATCCGAAGAAATCAAAAATATCACTGCGCAATAAATCAAGATCTGAAGCGGATGTTTTTGCGCTGAGGTAAGCGAGACTGGTTCGATTACGTCGAATAAGATGGGGATACTTTTTAAAGTAATAATCAAAATATCGCCCTGAATTAGCTGACCCAGTGGCAATTACAGCCTCAAAATTAGTAGTGGTATGCTCGGTCCAATCGATGTGCTGCCGTGCATTTGGATCTACCTTTACCAATTGTTCTAAAACAAAACGAAGCAATACGCGATCTTTTTGCGAGGCTTTAATGACGGCGATATGTCCCGATAAATAGGTTGAGACCACGTCGTGAAATCCGACAAGAGGCAGATTGCCCGCCAAGATGAGTAAGACCCGTTTAGGTGGGTGCGCTTTATATTCGTAGTGACTTAACCAGACCTCGAGATGACTCAGTGATAAATGTTCAGCCCAGTAGTTCAGGGCCTGACGTATCGACTCATTAGTGAACCAGGGATTTTCTGCTATGGCCTGACGCAATACTGGCTGGAGCATGGCAGACTCTACGGTTTCTGATCTTAATGTCTGGCGTAAAAATGTCCCCAATTGGCTTAGACTAACCGCTCTTTGTTGTATGGATTGTTGCGACATTTGCTTTTAAGTCAGGTCAGGAGTATTTTTGCAAAAGTAAAGAAAGACTATGGCAATCATAATCACAGATGAATGTATTAATTGTGGTGCTTGCGAACCCGAGTGTCCAAATACAGCCATTTATGAAGGAGCGGATTCGTGGCGTTACAGCGATGGTACGAGTTTAAGAGGCTCGGTCGATCTATTATCCGGCAAAACCATCGATGCAGATGCGGTGAATCGCGCTGTAAGTGATGAATTTTATTATATAGTCGCTGATAAATGCACCGAGTGTATGGGATTTCATGAAGAGCCTCAATGCGCGGCTGTGTGCCCCGTTGACTGTTGCGTGCCTGATCCGAATCACGTAGAAACTGAAGAACAGTTGCTCGCTAAGCAGCAACTCATGCATCCCAAATCATAGCTAACAAAAATGAAAGCAGGTATAGTTGGGTTACCCAATGTGGGCAAATCAACCCTATTTAATTGTTTGTCTAATGCCAAGGCACAAAGTGCAAATTTTCCATTTTGTACCATTGAGCCCAACGTAGGCGTAGTCAATGTTCCGGATCCGCGCCTCAAACAATTAGAGGGTTTGGTTCTGCCAGAGCGGGTAGTGCCTGCCACTGTTGAGATTGTCGATATTGCTGGACTCGTTAAGGGAGCAAGCAAAGGAGAGGGATTAGGAAATCAATTTTTAGGCAATATTCGTGAGACAGATGCTATTCTGCATGTGCTTCGCTGCTTTGATAACGACAATATCGTTCACGTCGATGGCTCGGTAGACCCCATAAGGGATAAAGAGACCATAGATATTGAGTTGCAGTTGAAAGATCTAGAAACAGTAGAAAAGCGCCTCGATAAAGTGGCTCGAAGTGCCAAAGTTGGAAACAAAGAAGCACAGACCGAAAAAGCAGTATTAGACCGAGTCAAAGAGTGGTTACTTCAGGGAAATTCAGTTCGTGCAATCGCATTGAATGCAGAAGAGCGTGAGCAATTTATCTATCCGCTTCAGCTTATCACCGATAAGCCTGTCCTTTATGTCTGCAATGTGGATGAGGCTGCTGCAAGCTCGTCCAACAAGCATGTCGATCGCGTAAAAGAGGTGGTAGCTCAAGAAAACGCGCAAGTACTGGTACTTGCCGTGGCGCTTGAAGCCGATATCGCTGAGTTAGAAAGTTTTGAAGAACGCCAATTATTTTTAGAGGATGTCGGACTCGATGAACCCGGGGCGGCGAAATTAATTCGCAAGGCGTATGAATTACTTCGATTAGAGACCTATTTTACCGCCGGCAAGAAAGAGGTTCGCGCATGGACCATACGCGCCGGAAGTTCTGCGCCTGAGGCCGCAGGGGTGATTCACACTGATTTTGAGAAGGGATTTATTCGCGCAGAAGTCATAGCTTTTGAAGATTACCTTGCCTTTGGAAGTGAACAAAAGGTAAAGGAGGCCGGAAAAATGCGAGTTGAAGGCAAAGACTACGTGGTGAAAGACGGAGATGTCATGCATTTCCGTTTCAATGTGTAAAACTTCACTTTCTATTGTTAATTACTTTCAACCCTCCCCTTTATATAAAAGGGTTTTGGACTGTTATCTTGTACCCTCAATTGGTAGCCCAATTATTTCATGAGTGAATCGACCTATACCGAAGATAATATACGGTCCTTAGACTGGCGTGAGCACATTCGTCTGAGGCCTGGTATGTATATCGGAAAGTTAGGGGACGGTTCTTCGGCCGACGATGGTATTTACATCTTACTCAAGGAAATCATTGACAACAGTATTGATGAGTTTGTCATGGGGGCCGGAAAATCCATAGAGATCACTCTGAATGAACGACATATGAGTGTACGTGACTACGGTCGTGGCATTCCGCTAGGAAAGGTAGTTGAGGTGGTGTCAAAAATGAATACCGGCGGAAAATACGATACCAGAGCCTTTAAAAAATCTGTAGGGTTGAACGGGGTAGGAACCAAGGCGGTGAATGCGCTCTCTAGCCAGTTTAAAGTGCAGTCTTTTCGCGAGGGAAAGGTTAAAATGGCCCTCTTTGAACAGGGGCAGTTAGTACAAGAATCTGAAGAAGACAAGTCAGCGCGAAACGGGACGTTGATTGAATTTACTCCAGACGGGAGTATTTTTAAAAACTTTCGCTTTAGAGACGAATATGTCGAGCGTATGCTCAAAAACTACGTCTTTTTAAATCCGGGGTTGACTATCGCCTATAACGGTCAAAAGTTTTATTCTGATAATGGACTTAAAGACTTACTCGAAGACCAGAATTCGAGTGATGATTTTTTGTATCCCATCATTCATTTGAAAGGAGACGACATTGAAATCGCGATTACTCACAGCAAATCGCAGTACAGCGAAGAATATCATTCGTTTGTAAACGGTCAACACACCACCCAAGGAGGTACGCATCAGTCTGCCTTTCGAGAAGCGGTGGTGAAAACCATTCGCGATTTTTACGGAAAAAATTATGAGCCATCTGATGTGCGAAAGTCTATTCTTTCGGCTATCGCAATCAAAGTGATGGAGCCTGTATTTGAAAGCCAGACCAAGACAAAGTTGGGTTCGACAGATATGGGGGGATCGCTTCCGACGGTGCGCACTTACATCAACGACTTCATAGGCCACCATCTCGATAATTACTTGCACCAACATCCGGATACTGCAGAAGCTATCCAGCGTAAAATCATTCAAGCTGAACGCGAGCGCAAAGAACTCTCTGGAATCCGAAAATTGGCTAAAGAACGGGCCAAGAAGGCAAGTTTGCACAATAAAAAACTCAGGGATTGTCGCATTCATCTCACCGATTTAAAGGACGATCGAAGACTTGAAAGCACCTTGTTTATCACTGAGGGTGACTCAGCCTCAGGATCGATCACTAAGTCACGAGACGTCAATACTCAAGCGGTATTCAGCTTGCGCGGTAAACCCCTGAATTCATTCGGTATGACTAAGAAGATTGTCTACGAGAATGAAGAGTTTAATTTGCTACAATCCGCACTGAACATAGAAGAGTCTATGGAAGAGTTGCGCTATAACAATATTGTTATTGCTACAGATGCCGACGTGGATGGCATGCACATTCGCCTCTTGTTGATCACCTTCTTTCTTCAATTTTTTCCTGAACTGATTAAAGAGAATCACTTGTATATACTACAAACCCCATTATTTAGGGTGCGCGATAAGAAACAGACTTTCTACTGCTATAATGAGCGCGAGCGACGCGAGGCTATTGAAAAGCTCAGTGGCAGACCAGAGATTACGCGATTCAAGGGATTAGGAGAGATATCTCCGGATGAGTTTAAGCATTTTATTGGTGAGGAGATACGTTTAGAGCCGGTGTTGCTCGATCGCTCGATGAGCGTCGATCAGTTGCTTGATTTCTATATGGGAAAGAATACGCCAGAGCGCCAAGAGTTTGTGATAGAGAATTTAAAGGTAGAATTAGATGTGGTAGATGAGTGACGACGAATTGACATATCCTAACGATCACACTCACGAAGATGCCGGTCATGAGCGCATGATTACGGTTTCTGGAATGTACAAGGACTGGTTCTTGGACTATGCCTCATACGTGATTCTCGAGCGTGCTGTTCCGGCCATTGAAGATGGATTCAAGCCTGTGCAACGCCGTATTATGCATGCACTCAAAGAGCTAGATGACGGACGATACAATAAAGTGGCGAATGTGGTCGGGCACAGTATGCAGTACCATCCGCACGGTGACGCCAGTATTGCCGATGCCATGGTGCAAATGGGCCAAAAAGAACTGCTTATTGATACTCAGGGAAACTGGGGGAATATTTTGACCGGAGACAGTGCTGCTGCCTCTCGGTACATTGAGGCACGCTTGTCTAAGTTTGCCCTTGAAGTAGTTTTTAGTCCGAAGGTGACTGAATGGCAACTCTCGTATGACGGCCGCAAAAAGGAGCCCATTCATCTTCCAGTAAAGTTTCCGATGTTGCTCGCACAAGGTGCTGAGGGTATTGCCGTGGGCTTATCGACAAAGATACTTCCGCACAATTTCAATGAGTTGATAGATGCGAGTGTGGCTTACTTGAACAACAAATCGTTCACCTTGTATCCAGATTTTCCTACAGGCGGACTGATCGATGTAGAGAACTACAACGATGGATTGCGCGGCGGAAGGGTACGTGTGCGGGCCAAAATCGATCTCCTTGATAAAAGCACCCTAGTCATTAGAGAAATACCTTTTGGAACGAATACCAGCACACTGATCGAATCGGTGCTTAAGGCCAATGAGAAAGGGAAAATCCGAATCAAAAAAATAGAGGACAACACCGCAGAGAAGGTAGAAATTTTAATTCATCTTCCCCCTGGTATTTCTCCGGACAAAACGATAGATGCCCTATACGCCTTTACCGGCTGTGAGCAGTCCATTGCGCCCTTATCGTGTGTAATCGAGGATAATAAGCCCGCATTTCTAGATGTAAAAACCATCCTAAAACGTTCGACAGATCGTACGATGGCTTTGTTGAAGCACGAACTTGAGATTCAGCTTCATGAATTAGAAGAGCAGTGGCATTTCGCCTCTTTAGAACGATTGTTTATCGAGAAACGCATTTACCGGGATATCGAAGAACAAGAGACTTGGGAAGGAGTGATTGAGGCCATTCGTTCGGGATTAGCGCCGCACATTACGCATCTAAAACGAGCGCTTACTCAAGAAGATATCGAAAGACTTACCGAGATTAAGATTAAACGCATTTCTAAATTTGATCTGGATAAGGCCGCTGCATTTATTGAGGCTCTCGAAGGGGATATTGCTGAAGTCAAGAATCATTTGGAGCATCTGGTAGACTATGCAGTAAATTATTTTAAAGCCCTGAAAAAGAAGTACGGTGCAGGTAAAGAGCGCAAAGCTGAAATCAGGGTCTTCGATGCGATAGAAGCGACCAAGGTGGTGATCAGAAACCTGAAACTCTATGTAAACAGAGAAGAAGGCTTTATAGGGACCGGATTAAAAAAAGACGAGCTTGTTGGGGAGTGTAGCGACATTGACGACGTCATTGTTTTTCTTCAAGACGGATCGATGCTTGTTACTAAAGTAGATACCAAGGTGTTCGTGGGTAAAGACATTCTATATGCTGGTGTGTTTAAGAAGAACGATCAGCGCATGGTATACAACATGATTTACAAGCTACCTAAGGGCGGACCTTCATTCATTAAACGCTTCAATGTAACTTCGGTGACACGAGACAAATCGTACAGTTTAGTAGGCGATGTCGAAGGTGCGAGCGTGTTGCATTTTACCGCAAATCCTAATGGAGAAGCCGAAGTAGTTACGGTGCACCTCAGGCAATCGGGGAGTATTAAAAAGCTAAAATGGGATATTGACTTTTCGGATATTCTTATAAAAGGCAGAGCTTCAAAAGGAAACTTGGTGACCAAGTATCCGGTTAAACGCATCGAGTTCAAGTCAGCGGGTCGAAGCACGTTGAAGCCTAGAGCGATCTGGATCGATGAGGTGACAAGAAGATTAAATACGGATGAGCGCGGAAAGCATCTTGGAGATTTTAAACCCAACGATTTACTGCTCATCGGTACTTCTGAAGGCATTGTTAAAACTGTGGTTCCAGATCTTAGTCTGCACCTCCCAGAATCTGCCGTACTCATAGAGAAATGGATCCCTGAAAAGCCTATTTCAGTGATCTACTTTGACGGTGAACGAGAGCGTTATTACCTCAAGCGTTTTCTTATCGAACAAGAACAAAAAGAAGAAGTAGTGATTAGCGAATCGAAAGGTTCAGCGCTCATGCTGATGGTGTCTGATTACCGTCCTTCGGTCACACTTGAATTTGTCAAGCCAAGAGGAAAGGATGAATTGCCGTCACAAGAGGTAGATGTGGCAGATTTTATTGCCATAAAGGGGATTAAGGCCTTGGGTAATCAACTAACGATTCAGAAGATCAAACAGATTCATGTAAACGAGCCGCTGCCGTATACTGCGATAAGTGAACCAGAAGAAGCCGAGCCAGAGGATGACTCACCCTTAGACGATGACGGAGAGTACAGGTTATTTTAGTTTCATAGCATAGCCTTTTAGTCGCTTCGCTTCTTTAAGTATTCCATACTCAAATGAATACCCATGAGCATCGGTACTCAGTATCTTGATATGTACCGCTTGCTGTTCACTGATTGATTTCGGATGACTATTGCGCAACACAAATTCACAGTCATTCACCCATTTTACCGATGAGGTATCGATTTTTCCTTCATAGTAGTCTATTTCAAAGTCTTCAAAGCGTTCAAACCTACTTTTAAGCGTGTCGTTACCGGCTATTGAAATAAATTCAAAAGTTCCTGTCTTAAAGTCAGAACAATTTCGTTCTGGTGCTGAATAACATCCGAACAGCATCGAAATTAGAATGACTAATGGTATTTTTGATCTCATAGTTCGAGGGTATAATGCAAAGATACATCGTGCTATAAGACTAATTGATGTATTTATTACCAGTGGATCTCGAGTCTAATTTTCATTCGCGTTACCTTCCTCCTGATCTTTTATTTGAAGGGTTGCATTCTTTTGCCGCACTTGAAGTTATAGGCTCTTCAGTTCAACAACGACCCATTTATGCAGCTCGTTTAGGGACAGGTGCTACTAAGATTTTGGCTTGGTCTCAAATGCATGGGAACGAAAGCACCACCACGAGAGCGTTGATTGATTTTTTTACACGCGTACGTGAAGATCGAACCATTCTTGAAACTTTTCGCTTTATACTCATCTTTCAACTTAATCCTGATGGTGCGTACGCGTATACCAGGCATAATGCGAATCATGTAGATCTCAATCGCGATGCACTAGATCAAACGCAGCCCGAGACGCAAGCCTTTATGAGGGTGTTGAATGAGTTTTCACCCGATCTATGTTTGAATTTACACGATCAACGTACACGATTTTCGGTGGGTGAGACCGGGCACGAGGCAGCATTGTCTTTTCTTGCACCCGCTGCTGATGAGCAGCGATCGCATACCGATTCACGACTTCGTTCGATGGCCTTAATCGGAGCTGTGGTGAAGCGGTTTCCTCATGCAGTTCAACTGAAGATCGCTCGATTTAATGACGCGTTCAATGTGAATTGCTTTGGCGATTACTTGGCACAATTAGGTGTACCTACTATTTTGATCGAAGCCGGACAATGGGGTACCGATTACGACAGGGTAATCACTAGGCGGTTAGTTTTTGAGTCTTTAGTTTCAATGGTACGTGAATGGCCCTACCTCTCAGTAAATGATCTCAACCTTACCCAGTACTTTGAGGTTCTTGAGAATACAGAATACGCTTACGATGAAGGTGGCGTTGATCCAAACGATGGGCAACTGAAGGGTTTTCGATATAAAGAACGCTTAGAAGCGGGTCAAATCCATTATGACCTCGACGAGCACCATGTGATTTCATCTGAAAATCGCTATAAAGTCTGTTTTCGAAGCACTTACACCGTTAGAGACAAAGAAAATAAAAACGCGACAGGGTAGTAGTTTTTGAAAAATTCTTAATTAATTTCGCAATTCTTAAATATATCGTAAGAAATCAATCAAAAACTCTAGTTTAAATGCATTTTTATGGCTAAGATAAAGTTAGACGAGATCGACCACCAGATTCTTGACATGCTCATTGATAATACGCGCATTCCGTATACGGATATCGCGAAAAAATTACTAATCTCAGCAGGTACGGTTCACGTCCGTGTTAAAAAGATGGAAGACGCTGAGCTCATTCAAGGATCATCGCTAACGCTTGATTATGTGAAGTTGGGGTATTCGTTTATTGCTTACGTAGGGATTTTTCTTGAAAAGACCCACCAGACCAAATTTGTCTTAGAACGTCTCGAAGAAATTCCATTTGTAACGGTAGCACACATTACGACAGGAAAGTTCAATATCTTCTGCAAAATCAGAGCACGTGATACCACGCATGCGAAGAACATCATTTTTAAGATTGACGATATCAGCGGGGTAAGTCGTACTGAAACGATGATCTCAATGGAAGAATCGATAAACGATAAAAAGCGACTAATGCATCGAATCTTCAACGATATGTAATGCGGTTGTAGTAATCAAAAGCCTGCCGTAGGGCCTCGTCGCTGTAGTTGACATCGTATATTGCCCTTCCAATTTCAGTTAATGCCACAAAGTTGATTTCAGCTTTGTGGTTTTTTTTGTCATGGGCCATGAGCGCAATTACCTCTTCTTGAATGGTCTGCGAAAGCTGAGGAAGCGTATAATAGTTTACAAGTGTTTTTGCTATAAGTTCGTTGTCCTTTTCACCCAGTGATCCGTAGGCAGAAGAAAGGTAGCTTTCAAGAATTATTCCGGCGGCTATTGCCTCACCGTGAAGTAGGGGCTTACTGCTGTTTAAGAAATTTGTCTCTATGGCGTGTCCGAAGGTGTGTCCGAAGTTTAATATTTTACGCATTCCTTGTTCTGTCGGATCTTCAGATACCACCGCGATTTTTATATTGACTGAGTCGGCTATATAGGGTTCTGGATGCTCTAAATGAGCGACCACATTCTTCCAATGCGAGGCATTAGCGATGAGACCGTGCTTCAGCATTTCACAAACGCCGCTTTTGAATTCGCGCTGGTCAAGTGTAGGCAAGAAAGCCTGATGGACTAATGTGGCTAATGGAGACGAAAATAGCCCTATGTGATTTTTCAATCCCTCGAAGTCTATGCCTGTTTTCGATCCGGTTGAGGCATCAACCATCGCTAAAAGAGTAGTAGGAATGTTTATAAAACGAATCCCTCGTTTATAGCAGCTCGCTGCAAAAGCCCCCATGTCTGTAAGCACACCACCCCCTAGCAATAACACCAAGGCATTGCGATCTGCCTTGTGTTGAGTGAGTGAAGACCAGATCAATGAGCAGCTGTTCAAGGTTTTATTAGACTCGCCAGATTTAATCTGTATCTCGGTGAAAGTTTGATGGCCTAAAAAAGTCTCGCACAACGGTAAACAATGCCTGCTCGTGTTCTCGTCGGTGAGAACAAAGAGCTGAGAATATTTAATGTGCGATGCTAATTCATTTAAATAGCGCTCAGCCTCTTCATTGTAGTATAAAATGGGTGCGTGTATCATTGCTCTAAAGATACATTCTCTGCGATATTTCGTAAGTGAATTGAGGTATATTTGCCGAAAATTGCAACACAGAAATGAACCAAGCTGTTGATTTCAAAAACACCGAAGTAGCTTTTGCCTCGAAATCGAATATTGATTTACTGAAAGCGCGTGTACTGTTCGAGCTTTTAAAAAATAAGCGCTTAGTCTCGCTGGGCAACCGATTTATTCAATGGGCATTAGCCATCGGACTTCCTGTAGAGTGGCTGATTAAGTCCACGGTGTTTAAGCATTTTTGTGGTGGAATCACCCTAGAGAGTTGCGGTCCTTTAGTCGAAAAACTCAAGCAAACTGGGGTAAGTGCCATTCTGGATTATTCGGTAGAAGGGCAGGATAGCGAAGCTCAATTCGATCAAAACGCGAAGCTCATACAAGAAGAAATTCAAAATGCCGCTCGTACTTCAAGTATTGCGTTCGCTGTATTTAAACCTACCTCCATAGGCAAGCTAGAACTTTTTCAACGGGCCTCAGAAGATCCCTCGTATCACTCTGAAGCTTATGAGGCGATCAGAAGGCGGTATAGAGAAATAGGGCAATTGGCTTTCGATTTGAACCAACCAATTATGATTGATGCTGAGGAGAGTTGGATGCAAACCGCTGCGGATGCCCTGGCTTTAGAGCTTATGAGTAAGTACAATACCGAAAAGGTTATTGTCTACAATACCTTCCAGATGTATCTCTCAGATCGACTAGAAAAATTGAAAGCTTCTGAAGCAATTGCGCGATCGAAGGGGTTTAAATTAGGAGCGAAACTAGTTCGTGGAGCCTACATGGAAAAGGAGCGAGAACGAGCCAAAAAATTAGGATACCCTTCGCCTATTTGTCCGACAAAAGAGGCCACCGATGCGCTTTATGATCAAGCAGTCGAATTCGTTTTTGAACACACCGATTCTATTGGCGTGTTCATAGGTACCCACAACGAACAAAGTACGCTAAAGGCGGCCCAATTGGCTCTTGAAAAGTACCACACCTTAGACCATCCAACTGTCTGGTTTGGTCAGCTACAAGGAATGAGCGATCAGATTACCTACAATATGGCGAAAGCGAATGCTCGAGTGGCTAAATTGATTCCGTATGGACCAGTTAAAGAGGTGCTTCCGTACCTCATTCGCAGAGCCGAAGAAAACACTTCAATTGCTGGACAGACCGGTCGAGAGTTAAGCTTACTTCGCAAAGAAATGCATAGAAGGAGGTCGAGTTAAAGCTCGTAATAGGTGGTATACGAGTCACATTTTTCAAATACATAGCGCTTGTTTTGGTGCTTGACCGTATATTTTTTGCACGGCTTTTGACGCGGGGCACTTTCTGAGAAAATCACCTCACCCTTTTCTAAAATATCGATGACTTTCAGCGAATCTTCAATGGGTCGAATAGGACTGTTTCGAAGTTCTTTGAGTACACGGCATTCTGGAAGGTAACAAAACTCAAGGCCTTTGCCATTGGTCTTTTTATCAATGATAAAGTTTAGAAAAATCAGCCCTAAAGTAAGACCTAAGGCATACCACATTAAACGTTTTAAAAAAGATCTCGTAAATAGTTTCAAATCAAGAATAGGTTGAGGTCGTAATAATCAAATCCAAACCAATCGTTTAACGAAGGCTTTGTTGCTTTGCCTTTGTAACAATAAATACCCTTGGCTAGACTTTGGTCTCTAGACAGAATGCTTTCTATGGTGGGTTGTGCGGATAGTCTGAGAATAAATGGGGTAATTAACGCACTTAAGGCATCTGTAGAACTTTTTGGGTAGCGAGAGGGAATATTGGGTACCCCATAGTGTATGATCCCATTATAAACAGTGGTGGGTTGATCGTGCGTAGTTAACTCAGAAGTTTCAATGCATCCACCGCTATCTATAGAAATGTCGATAACAACCGCGCCTTCTTGCATCTGGTCTACCATGCTTTTACTCACGACGATGGGGGCTCTGCGTTCTCCAGAAAGTGCCCCAATAACAACATCTGCGCCTCGCAGTGCTTCGCTAAGGGCAGAGTCGGCGATGAGTTGTGTAGACAATTGAGCTGCATTTTGCTGACGAGCTATTCGAAGTCGTGAAACATCTAAATCAAAGAGCGCTACTTGACTCCCCAGGGCTAAGGCAGTTTTTGCCGCAACAATTCCTGTGGAGGACGCGCCAATTACAACGGTGCTTAAAGGTTTTACACCGCTAATATTTCCAAAAAGTATCCCTCTCGCTTTGTGTGAGGACGCTAATAATTCGGCAGCAATGAGCACTGAGCTGACCCCTGAAATTTCTCCTAAACTTTCAACGAACGGATATCCTCCTTGGCCGTCTTCAATGTATTCTAGAGCAATAGCCGTAATATTTTTACTGAGTAATGCTTCAAAGAATGACCGTTTTCGGGTTTTTATTTGGAGCGCAGAGATGATTACGGTCCCAGGCTTCATGCGCATGATTTCTTCTTCGGATGGCGGATCTACCTTTGCAATGACTCCGGCGTTGTAGAGTTTTTTTAGATCGCTAGTTACGGTAGCTCCGGCCGCGGCATAGTCAGCATCCGAATAGCCTGCCTCATAGCCCAATTGAGATTCCACCATTACTAGATGCGAATGAGAGACTAGAATGGCCACCCCAGCCGGGGATATTGGTGCACGTCTTTCTTGCAGTGAAGAAGCCTTGGCGAATGAAATCCGCAAGCTAGACGATGAAGAACTTACAGCTAGTTTTTCTTCTTGAGGCATTAACTCTTCTCTTGAGAATGGGGATAGACTCATGACATATAAATCTTAAAAAAGGGTGAGGCTGCGTTGTTGAGCACCAGCATCCTGAATAATAAGGCGATGGGTCTCGGATGGTTCGTAGCCAAAAAGATTCTCTGGCCATTCAATAAATAAGTAAGAACCTCGATCTAAGTACGACTCAAAGCCCAATTCTTGAAGTTCTTCGACAGATGTTATTCGGTACAAATCAAAATGATATATCGTCTCTCCACGGTCGGTTAGGTATTCGTTCACCACAGAAAACGTAGGGCTTGCTACCGTATCTAGGCAACCCATATTTGCCGCAATGGCTGCAATGAGAGTGGTTTTTCCGGAACCCATTGCGCCAGAAACCAGTACGGTCTTATGAACAAGACGCTTGCAAATGGTTTCAGCTGCTTGCTTTATATCGTCCAAGTGGTAAGTAAAGGTATTCTGGGTTGCTTCCCATTGGGTTTCTGACATATTCTGTAGATCTTTGACGCTCTAAACTCTAAATATAGTGCGGTTCTCAAAAAAGCTAAAGGTAATTAACGATCCGGTGTATAATTCGGTAAGTGTTTCTAGCGATTTGATATTCGATTTGATTAGCCATAGGTATTTTCAGCGATTAAGACGCATTACTCAAATGGGCTTGTCTTATCTCGTTTACCCTGGCGCTCACCACACTCGATTTCATCATGCGTTAGGAGCGATGCACCTAATGCAGAAGGCTATTGCGGTCTTAAAATCAAAAGGAGTGAGTTTTTCTGAAGAAGAAGAACAAGGATTGGTCATGGCCATTTTATTACACGATATAGGACACGGACCCTTTTCTCATGCGCTTGAATACCAATTGGTGCCCATTCATCACGAGGAACTCACCTTGGCGTTTATGAACGCTTTGAATGACGAATTCGACCAAAAACTGACTACTGCCATCGCTATTTTCAAAGGAGAATATCCTCGAGCATTTATGAATCATCTGGTTTCAAGCCAGTTGGATATGGATCGTTTAGATTACTTAAAGAGAGATAGTTTTTACGCTGGGGTAACTGAAGGAAATATCAATGCAGAACGCCTTATCAATACGCTTAATGTGGTTGATGATCAATTAGTCATTGAAGAAAAGGGCATGTATTCGGTAGAAAAATTCTTAATGGCAAGACGCTTTATGTATTGGCAAGTGTACCTACATAAGACGAGCATTGTCGCAGAATTAATGCTTTCGAGGGCCATGAAACGCGCCTCTGAGTTAATTCGATCAGGGGTAGCAATTGAGGTGGATGCGTCCATTGCGCGCTTTATGACTGAGAGTCGCCCTGAATCATCCGTAAATGCGCTTCCTGATAAAGAGGTGCTTGAAGCGTTTGCACAACTTGATGATGTCGACATTCTTGGTGCGCTAAAAAAATGGGCGAATGCTGAAGATTTTGTACTCTCATTTTTGAGTCGCTCTATCTTAAATCGATCGCTTCTGGCGGTTCGTTTTAGTGAGCAAACTGTCACTAGTGAAGAGACTAAAGAAGTCATTCAAAAGGTAGCAGTCAACTATGAAATCAGTTGGGACGAGGCCAGCTATCTGGTGTTTAATGGCATGTTATCGAACAAAGCCTACGACGACACAAAAGAGCCTATACGCATTCTATTTAGAGATGGTTCGGTAAAGGATTTTGTTTCGGCTAGTAATTATGCCGGAACCTTTGCTTTTTTGGCTACCCATGAGAAGAACTACCTCTGCGCTCCCGCACTGTAAACAGTAGAATTGCTTAACTTTGTTTCTTATGAAATTCTCGGTTCAACAAATAGCTGAATGGATTGGTGCGACCATCGAGGGGGATGCCGCTGCAGAAATAGATCATTTTTCAGCGATTGAGCAAGGAAGTCAGTATGGGTTGTCGTTTTTGGCTAATCCAAAATACGAAAGTTATTTATACACTACCGAAGCTACTGCAGTAATCGTCGATCGTTCGCTAGTGATTAAGAAAAAGGTCGATGCAATATTACTTAGGGTAAAAGATCCTTATGCCAGTTTTTCTGCATTACTCAAGCAGTATGAAAAGCTTATCCGACCTGTTTATGAGGGGATAAGCGATCAGGCTTTTATTCATACTGAATCCGAGATAGATCCAAGCTGTTATATCGCTGCTGGCGCCTACATTTCAAAGGGGGCTAAAATTGCTGCTCATGTTGAAGTCCATCCTCAGGTCTTTGTTGGTGAGGGGGTTCAGATCGGCGAGGGTTCTGTACTTTATTCAGGGGTACGGATTGGTGACCGTACCATGATCGGTAAGCAGGTCGTCATTCAACCCAACGCCGTAATTGGGTCAGATGGATTCGGATTTGTTCCGGACAACGAAGGGGTTTATACTAAGGTTCCCCAGCTGGGCAACGTAGTAGTAGGGGATCACGTTGAGATCGGAGCATGCTGCACGATCGACCGGGCAACCTTTGGCAGCACTATTATTGAAGAGGGGGTGAAATTAGATAATCAAGTACACGTGGCGCACAATGCTTTTATTGGTGCGCATACCGCGATTGCTGCCCAGTCAGGGATTGCCGGGTCTACAAAAGTAGGAAAACGAGGCTTGATTGGTGGACAAGTAGGAATCGCAGGACATCTGATTATTGGAGATGATGTAAAAGTTCAAGCCCAGTCGGGTATTGCGCGGAATGTGAAGAATAAAGAAAAACTTCAGGGCACTCCTGCTTTAGAGTACGCAAATTACAATAAGTCTTATGTGCGTTTCAAGAATTTGGAACAACTAGAACAGCGTATAAGAGAACTCGAAAAACAACTAAAACTCGCTAGCTCGTGAATCAGAAAACCCTTGCTAAAGCCGTTTCGTTATCGGGTATTGGGTTGCATACCGGAAAACAGGTCACCCTGAGTTTTCTTCCGGCCGCGCCAAATACAGGATTCGTTTTCAAACGAATCGATCTTCCTGGTGAACCTGAAATTCCTGCACTTTCAAAATATGTCACACGTACACAGCGCAGTACGGTACTTGATAAGGATGGGGTCGAGGTACACACCTCTGAGCATGTGCTTGCCGCGCTCACTGCATTGGATTACGACAATGCCATCATTACACTTGATGCGAGTGAGCCACCAATCATGGACGGATCTGCCATTGCCTTCGTAGAAGCCCTCAAAGAAGCAGGCATAGAAGAGCAGGATGAAGAGCGCGACGTATATGAAGTGGTCGATCCGATTCACTTTAAAGACGAAGAAACGGGTAGCGAAATCATCTTACTACCTGCAGAACAATACGAATTATCAGTTTTAGTTGACTTTGGAACCAACGTATTGGGCACTCAGAATGCGACACTCAATGATCTCAGTCGTTTTGCTGATGAGATCGCAGATGCACGCACTTTTAGCTTTTTACACGACATAGAAACCTTGCTTGATCAAGGGCTGATCAAAGGGGGGGACCTCAATAATGCCATAGTCTATGTTGATAAAGAGCTTTCAGAATCAACGTTAGAAAAGCTTAAAAAGGCTTTTAATCGCCAGGATATTCAGGTCACACCCAATGGGATTTTGAACAATCTTGAATTAAAGTATTCCAATGAGGCGGCTAGACATAAATTGCTAGACGTGATTGGCGATTTGGCGTTAGTTGGAACACGTTTTAAAGGGCGAGTCATCGCTTGCAAACCCGGACATTACGTCAACACAGAGTTTGCAAAATTAATGACTAAACAAATAAAAGAAGAACGACGTAAAGGGGTTCCCAAAATCGACATTTATGCCGAACCTCTTATGGATACGGTGAAGATCATGGAGATGCTTCCGCACCGCCCACCGTTCTTGCTGGTCGACAAAATTTTAGAACTGAGTGATTCTCATGTGGTCGGATTGAAGAACGTGACGATGAATGAGTCCTATTTTATAGGACACTTTCCTGGTGCGCCGGTGATGCCTGGTGTTTTACAAGTCGAGGCGATGGCTCAAACAGGAGGTGTTTTAGTGTTAAGTACGGTTCCGGATCCTGAGAATTACTTGACTTTTTTCATGAAGATGGATAATGTCCGGTTTAAGCATCAAGTGAACCCGGGCGACACCTTAATATTTAACTGTGAGCTCATCACACCCATTCGCCGCGGAATATGCCACATGCGGGCTACTGCCTTTGTCGGTGAACGTTTAGTTTCTGAGGCCGAACTCATGGCACAGATTGTAAAAACCAAATAGAAAAAGCGACTATGAATCAGCCCTTGGCCTACGTGCATCCCGGTGCGAAGATTGCTAAAAATGTAGTGATTGAGCCCTATTCTGTGATTCATAACAACGTAGAGATCGGTGAAGGTACTTGGATCGGATCGAACGTTACCATCATGGAGGGCGCACGCATTGGGAAGAACTGTTTTATTTTTCCTGGATCAGTGATTTCTGCGCCTCCACAAGACCTAAAGTACAACGGTGAGGACACCACTGCAGAGATTGGTGATTTCACCACGATTAGAGAGTGTGTCACGATTAATCGTGGTACTACAGATCGTTATAAAACTGTCGTTGGGGCCCATTGTCTGATTATGGCCTATTGTCATATTGCACACGATTGTGTCGTATCGGACGGATGTATATTCAGCAACAACTCAACCTTAGCTGGCCATGTGAGTGTTGGCAAAAATGTAGTGATGGCCGGAATGGTAGCAGTACATCAGTTTGTGTCTATAGGCCATCATTCGTTTGTTACAGGAGGCGCCCTCGTTCGTAAAGATGTGCCCCCGTATGTAAAAGCGGCGAGAGAACCACTTTCATTTGTGGGAGTGAACTCTGTGGGCTTAAGACGCAAAGGGTTTTCAACTGAAAAAGTGCGCGAAATTCAAGACATTTACCGCATTTTATATCAAAAAAACTACAATAACACTCAAGCCGTTCAAATTATAGAGGCTGAGATGGAGGCAACAGATGAGCGCGATGAAATTCTCGAGTTCATACGCACCTCAAAACGAGGAATAATGAAAGGTTATTTTAATCACTCTTAAGACTATGGCAAGTACCTCAGACATCCGCAAAGGACTGTGTATTCGTTACAATAACGACATCTACAAAATCATTGAATTTCTGCACGTTAAGCCCGGTAAGGGGCCGGCTTTTGTGCGCACTAAACTAAAAAGTGTCACGAATGGAAAGGTGCTAGACAATACCTTTTCTGCAGGTCACAAAATCGAAGATGTGCGAGTTGAGACACGAAGTTTTCAGTTTTTGTATGCTGAAGGAGACACGTATCATTTTATGAACACCGAAGACTACGATCAAATGGGGTTTTCGCGCAGCCTGCTTGATGCCCCTGATTTATTAAAAGAGGGTGAAGTGGTAGCGGTGTTGTTTAGCACAGAAGACAATGCCCCATTGAGCATCGAAATGCCTGCGAGTGTGGTCTTAGAAGTAACTTCATCAGAACCTGGTGTAAAAGGAAATACCGCGACGAATGCCACGAAACCAGCCATACTTGAAACAGGGGCCCGCATCAATGTTCCACTATTTATTAACGAAGGGGATAAAATAAAGGTGGATACTGAAAAAGGAAGCTATATCGAGCGTGTAAAAGAATAGCAGGCAAAGATTAATCCATTCTTACATCCTATTTTTGCATAAACTAACTAACTATCATGAGTGTACTTGTTAATAAGGATTCTAAAATAATTGTTCAAGGTTTTACCGGTACAGAAGGGACGTTTCATGCCGAGCAAATGATTGCATACGGGTCACCAGTAGTCGGCGGGGTAACACCAGGCAAAGGGGGGCAACAGCACTTAGGCCTTCCGGTGTTCAATACGGTACGAGACGCCGTTTCTTCAACTGGGGCCGACACCTCAATCATTTTCGTTCCACCCGCCTTTGCAGCAGATGCAATTATGGAGGCTGCGAATGCCGGCATTAAGGTGATTATTACCATCACTGAAGGTATACCGGTGGCCGATATGGTAAAGGTTTACGATTACATTAAGGCCTATGATTGTCGCATGATCGGACCGAACTGCCCTGGAGTAATTACTCCTGATGAAGCAAAAGTCGGAATCATGCCTGGATTTGTCTTCAAAAAAGGCCGCGTAGGAGTAGTGTCAAAGTCGGGTACCTTGACCTACGAAGCGGCTGATCAGGTCGTTCGCCAAGGACTAGGAATATCAACCGCTATAGGTATTGGTGGAGATCCGATCATCGGAACGACTACCAAAGAAGCATTAGAATTACTCATCAACGATACTGAAACCGATGCCGTGGTGATGATCGGTGAGATCGGTGGACAACTCGAGTCAGATGCGGCAAAATGGTACAAGGCTAGTGGAAGTAAGAAGCCCGTGATAGGATTTATCGCTGGTGAGACGGCGCCTGCGGGCCGCACCATGGGGCATGCCGGAGCGATTGTTGGGGGCAGTGACGACACGGCACAAGCCAAAAAACGAATTATGCGCGAATCAGGAATTCACGTCGTAGATTCTCCGGCCTTAATCGGCGATAAAGTGAGAGAGGTCTTATCTTAAATAGAAGACATGTTGTTAAGCAATAAAACAGTTGTTATTACCGGAGCAAGTAGAGGAATAGGCAAAGGGATTGCTGAAGTTTTCGCACAAAACGGAGCGAATGTGGCGTTTACTTACAGTTCAAGCCAAAGTCAAGCGCTAGCCCTGGAAGAAGCACTTTCTGTTCACGGCACGACCATTAAGTCTTACAAGAGTGATGCCTCGAGTTTTGCTGATTGCGAAAAATTGGCCGAAGAGGTGACTCGCGATTTTGGTCAGGTTGATGTACTGATTAATAACGCAGGGATCACTAAAGACAATTTACTGATGCGCATGTCTGAAGAGGATTTTGATGAGGTTATTCGTGTGAATTTGAAATCAGTATTCAATATGACCAAAGCCTTTCAACGCGGATTTTTAAAGCAGCGTTCTGGCTCGATCATCAATATCAGTTCGATTGTCGGGGTCAAAGGAAATGCCGGACAGGCAAATTACGCGGCCTCCAAGGCAGGTATTATTGGATTTACCAAGTCAATCGCCCTCGAACTTGGATCGAGAAATATCCGTTCAAATGCGATTGCTCCAGGTTTTATTGAAACTGAAATGACTGACCGTCTCGATGAGGCGGTAGTGCAACAGTGGAGAGAAGGGATTCCCTTAAAGCGAGGAGGATCTGTTGAAGATGTCGCAAATGCTTGCTTGTTTTTTGCTTCAGACCTGTCAGCGTATGTCACAGGCCAAGCACTCTTGGTCGATGGAGGAATGTTAACCTAAATGAATGATATGGAACGTTTACCGAAATTTTTACTCCCAGGAATACTAGGGTTCTTTGTCTTAGTGATTCTCATCTCTAAATCTGCTATTACCATAGGATCGGGGCAGGCAGGAGTGCTATACAGAACCTTTGGCGGAGGGGTGGTTACTGACGAACCGCCTTTAGGGGAAGGCTTTCATCTCGTTGCTCCATGGAACCGCGTATTCGTTTACGAGGTGCGCCAGCAAGAGCTGTTTGAAAAAATGAAGGTGCTTTCTTCAAATGGACTTGAGATTCAAATTGATGCCTCAGCCTGGTACCAGCCTTCTTATGAGGCCTTGGGCAAACTACATCAAGAGAAGAGTGAGCAGTACGTCAACAGAATATTGTTACCTGCAATTCGCTCGGCTGCGCGCAGTGTCGTAGGGCGTTATACTCCTGAACAACTCTACTCTTCAAAACGAGATGCCATTCAACAAGAGATTTTTCAAGAGACAAAGACTATTGTAGATGATCAATACATTCAGCTCAATGAGATACTAGTCAGAGACGTTACCTTACCACCTACAATTCGTGAGGCTATTGAACGCAAGCTAAAGCAAGAGCAAGCAGCGCTTGAATACGAATTCCGACTGGTAACCGCAGAAAAGGAAGCTGAGCGCCAGCGAATCGAAGCACAAGGTAAAGCGGATGCCAATCGTATTCTAAGTGCTTCATTGACAGATAAAATTCTCCAGGATAAAGGGATTGACGCCACATTAAAACTATCCGAATCTCCAAACGCAAAAGTAGTTGTTGTGGGGGCCGGAGAAGGAGGGCTTCCGCTTATATTAGGCAACAATTAATCTTTTGTAAATCAAAATAGAAGTTTAAATTTGCCCTATGTTAATGAACCACGTACATCACCACGTTTTTTACTTCGCGCAGGCGAGTTAGAGGTGTTGTATTGCTATAATCACTGAAGGCCCGTTTGAAAGATTCATACGGGCCTTAATTTTTTTAGACATGAATGATCGATTAAAAATTGCGATTCAGAAAGCCGGAAGGCTACATGAAGACTCTCTTTCACTGCTTAAAGAGGCTGGAATTTCACTATTCAATGGAAAGGATCAACTCAAAGTGCAGTCTCACAACTATCCTCTAGAGGTCTATTACCTCAGAAACGGAGATATTCCTAACTATTTGAAAGACGGAGTAGTTGATTTAGCTATTATTGGCGAGAATTTGCTTATTGAGAAAGGAGAACATATCCCAGTGATTGAATCGTTGGGATTTTCGAAATGCAGAGTTTCTATAGCTGTTCCAAAAGGAGCACACTACGCTTCAGTTAAAGATTTACAGAACAAGCGAATCGCTACCTCTTATCCGAACACCGTTCAACGTTTTTTAGAAGAAAAGGGGGTTTCGTCGGACATTCACGTGATAAATGGTTCTGTTGAAATCGCTCCAAACATCGGACTTTCTGATGCTGTTTGCGACATTGTAAGTAGCGGAAGTACTTTGTTTAAAAATAATTTAAAAGAGGTAGAAGTGATACTCAAGAGCCAAGCGGTATTGGCTCAGTCTCCCAAAATAGACCCAAATGATGAGCGGGTTAAAGATCTGCTCTTCAGGTTGAGAGGGGTACTGCGAGCAAGGGGACATAAATATGTACTTATGAATGTTCCGAAAGCACGTCTCGATGCCATTCTATCTTTGCTTCCGGGTATGCGCAGTCCAAGTGTTTTACCTTTAGCTGATGAACAGTGGGTTTCTGTCCATACAGTAATTGAAGAACACAGGTTTTGGGAAGTCATTGAGCGTTTAAAAGAACATGGCGCCGAGGGTATTCTTGTAAGTAGTATCGAGAAAATGTTTTTGTGATGAAGCGATTTAATCAACCGCAAATCTCAGAGTGGGGCATGCTCACTCAACGTCCCACTTTAGATTACAGTAGGCATCACGACTTGGTACAGGCCGTTTTTAATGCCGTAAGGACAAATGGCGATGCTGCCCTGAAAGCATATGCGCTTGAATTTGATCATGCGAACCTTGAAACCCTAGAGCTATCTCGTGACAACATGGATAGGGCGGCGGCTGCTTTGTCAGATCCGTTAAAGCAAGCCATCCAGCAGGCCGCGACAAATATTCGTGCATTTCACAGTGCTCAGCGCACAGAACCGGTGTGGGTAGAAACACAAACCGGGGTAAAGTGCTGGCAAAAGAAGATGCCGATTGAAAAGGTGGGCATTTATATCCCAGGAGGTACTGCACCATTATTTTCTACGGTGTTAATGCTAGCTATACCCGCCCAACTGGCTGGATGTACAGAAGTGGTTTTATGTACGCCTCAGCAATCAGAGCGACAGATTGCCCCTGAGATCCTGTATGCCGCTGGTCTTTGTGGAGTATCTTCAATTCATCCTATTGGAGGGATTCAGGCAATAGCGGCCATGGCATTGGGCACTGAGACTGTTTCTAAAGTGGATAAGATTTTTGGTCCTGGAAATCAGTATGTAACTGCCGCCAAGCAATACGCCTCACAATCTCATGTGGCAATCGATATGCCTGCTGGTCCCAGTGAATTGTTGGTTTTTGCTGATGATACCGCAATACCTGAGTTTGTTGCTGCAGATCTGTTAAGTCAAGCAGAACACGGTTCAGATAGTCAAGTCGTCTTGGTTAGTACCTCGTCTTTCATAGCAGATGCCGTTGAGGCCGCTCTTTCAGAACAGTTGAGCCGGTTGAATCGTAAGAAATTTGCCGAGGATGCACTCTCAAACAGTCGTATTGTCATCTTTGATTCAGAACAAATCGCAGCCGATTTTATTAACACCTATGCGCCAGAGCATTACATCATAGCCTCAGACCGACCTGACTTTATGTTAGCAGCGGTAAAAAATGCCGGATCTGTTTTTGTGGGTAATTATACTCCAGAAAGTGCCGGAGATTATGCCTCGGGCACCAATCACACCTTGCCAACCAATGGATTTGCCAGGCAGTACAGCGGCGTCAATTTGGATAGCTATCTGAAGGCGATTACATTTCAACAAATTTCACCACGAGGCATTCAGGCGCTGGGTCGGCATGTTGAATTGATGGCTCGCGCTGAAGGATTGATGGCCCATGAAAATGCGGTTACTATTCGATTGGCGCATCTACAAGGCAAGTCCTTCGAGCCAGAGACCTTCGATGTCGATCAACGTATTCGACCCCATTTGAAAAATGCCCAACCCTACCGCTCTGCTAGAGATGAATTTGATCAAGATGAGCAGGGGTATACATGGCTCGATGCGAATGAGAACCCTTTCGAGACAGATTGCAATCGTTACCCTGATCCTTATCAAAGCGCTTTGAAATCTAGAATTTCTGCACTTTGGAAGCTTCCGACAACGCATTTATTTATTGGTAATGGTAGTGATGAAGTGTTAGAACTCGTATTTCAACTTTTTTGCAGTCCAAGAAAAAACAATGTCGTAGCCATTGATCCTTCGTATGGAATGTATAAAGTTTTGGCAGATAAATATGATGTAGCCTATAGAGCGGTGCCTTTAGATCAAGATTTTGAATTAGATCGCACTGCATTGCTCAACGCAGTAGATCCAATGACTGCTATGGTGCTCTTGTGCTCTCCTAATAATCCTACCGGAAACAATCTCAATTTCAGTACGATGAAAGCACTGGCGCATGAGCTTAGTACCTTGCTTGTGGTAGATGAAGCGTATATCGATTTTAGCGATCAGCCCTCTATGATCAGCCTCATTAGTGAGTGTCCTAATGTGATGGTAGTTCGTACTTTATCTAAAGCTTATGGCTTGGCAGGAGCACGTTTAGGAATTGGAGCCGGGTCACCGCGGCTCATTCAGTGGCTTAATCGCATTAAGCCACCATACAACGTGAATAGTATGAGCCAACAACGTGCGCTAGAGCGATTGTCATCGCCCAGTTTGATTAAAGAGGAGATTGACCAACTGAATCAAGAACGTACCCGTCTTTTTGAAGCGCTTCGGGCAACCTCATGGGTAAAAAAGGTGTTTCCTTCACAAGCGAATTTCATTCTAATCCGCGTCGATGATGCAGGTAGGCGCTATCAACAATTAGTGGATCAGCGTTTTGTGGTGCGCAATCGAAGCTCACAGTACCTCTGCGAAAATACCTTGAGAATTACGGTGGGCACACCAAAAGAAAACGAAAGACTCATTCAACTGTTAAATGAAAAAAAGTGATGAAGAAAATCCTTTTTTTAGACCGAGATGGTACGCTAATTAGAGAGCCCGAAGACCATCAAATTGATCACATTGACAAACTTCATTTTTTTGAAGGGGTGATAACGAATTTGAAAGCGATACAACAGCAATTAGGGTATACTCTAGTCATGGTCACAAATCAAGATGGATTAGGCACTGAAAGCTTTCCGTCAGAGAACTTTTGGCCAACCCATAACGCCATGCTTCGCGTATTTGAAAGTGAAGGCGTTCAATTTGAACGCATTTTTATCGATGATAGTTTTTCTGCTCAGCCATCTCCTAATCGCAAACCCTCTGTTCAAATGCTCTCAGGGTACATTCACGAAGGATTCGATCTTGAGCATAGTTTCGTAATAGGTGACCGAATCACAGATGTAGCATTGGCATACAATCTCGGAATTCGAGCCCTAACCTTTAATCTCAATGCTCTTGGAGCAAATGAAACGAAGGTACCGATAGATCAACTTGAATCTTGTATTTACCAAAAGACTTCAGATTGGAAAGATCTATTTAACACTTTAGCGCGCCTAAATCGTGGGGTGAGTCACAGACGTACTACAAAAGAAACCGATATTCGAGTGCATCTCGATTTGGATCGTCAAGAGGAGGGGGTCATCGCTACAGGTCTTGGATTTTTTGATCACATGTTGGCTCAGATCGCAAAGCACGCACAGATCACCCTTGAACTCCACTGCCATGGAGATCTTCATATTGATGAGCATCACACCATTGAAGACTCAGCCTTAGCTCTTGGAGAAGCCTTTGCTAAAGCGTTAGGCAACAAAGTCGGAATCGAACGATATGGATATTGCCTTCCCATGGATGATTGTCTAGCACAGGTAGCTATTGATTTCGGTGGCCGACCCTGGTTAGAGTGGGAGGCTGAATTTAAGCGCGAAAAGATAGGGGAGATGCCAACTGAAATGTTTTATCACTTTTTTAAATCGTTTGCAGATGCATCCAAAGCGAATTTGAATATAAAAGCGAGCGGCACCAATGAACATCACAAGATAGAAGCCATATTTAAAGCGTTTGCAAAAGCCATTAAAATGGCCATTAAAAAAGATCACACACATTTGTATTTACCAAGCACAAAAGGATGGTTATGAGTCGCGAAGTCGTTATCGTAGACTACGGTGTAGGCAATGTGCAAAGCATTTCATTCGCTCTAGATCGTTTGGGATTTCAAGGAGTATTGTCCTCAGATCCTCAAAAGATTGAATTGGCTTCCCATGTTATTTTTCCGGGTGTTGGGCATGCAGAAACCGCATATAGACACCTTAAACAGTCTAATCTAGATCGGGTGCTTGTGGCATTGAAACAACCCGTGTTAGGCATTTGTCTGGGAATGCAGTTGATGTGTAAGTCCACTGAAGAAGGAGATACTAAAGGACTAGCGTTGTTTGATGTCGAAGTTCGAAGGTTCGCTGGAGTTCCAAAAATTCCATGTGTCGGATGGAATCGCATTGAAGAGTTAAAATCTAGTCTATTCAAGGGGATGAACGAGGCGTACACCTATTTTGTTCACAGTTACTATGCGCCCTTATCTGAATACACCATAGCAAACACCAATTATGTAAGTGCTTACAGCGCTGCGCTGCAAAAAGATAATTTTTTTGGCGTGCAATTTCACCCTGAGCGCAGTGGAAAAGACGGAGAGCAAATCCTTAAAAACTTCTTAGCGTTGTGAAAACCAAAATTATTCCTGCGATTGACATTATTGATGGCAAATGCGTTCGACTGACAAAAGGCGATTACCAAACGGCTAAGATTTACGACAATCGCCCATTGGATGTAGCCTTGCAGTTTCAAGATTTAGGCATCACTCACCTACACCTGGTCGATCTAGATGGTGCTCGTGAAAAGCGAGTGATTAATTATAAGGTTTTAGAGTTACTCGCTAATCGCACCTCGCTTCACATTGATTTTGGTGGTGGAGTTCAGCGTGACGAAGACATTCGAATAGCCTTCAATAGTGGAGCTAAAAAAGTTACTGGCGGAAGTGTGGCAATCAAAAATCCAAGACTTTTTGAGCAGTGGATCGAAGAACATGGACCAGAGCGTATCATACTCGGTGCAGACTCAAAAGACGGATACATAGCGGTTTCAGGTTGGCAAGAGCAATCTGCAGTGGCGATAGAACCCTTCATAAAACAGTATTTAGAAAAGAATATTACCACAGTGATTGCTACAGACATTTCAAAAGACGGCATGCTGCAAGGACCATCCTTTTCGCTCTATTCTCAATTAATAGCGAATTTGGGAACAGAATGGAACCTCATTGCCAGTGGTGGAGTGTGTTCGATATCCGATTTAAATCGACTCAGTGAAATTGGCTGTGATGCGGCAATTATAGGAAAGGCCATCTATGAACAAACGATTTCTCTTGAAGAAATCAAAACGTACCAACTGTCATGATTGCAAAGCGAATTATTCCATGTTTGGACATCTTGGGCGGTAGAACGGTAAAAGGGGTAAACTTTGTTGATCTTGTTGATGCTGGAGATCCCGTAGAGTTAGCGCAGATCTACAGCGATAAAGGGGCAGACGAGTTGGTGTTTTTAGATATATCGGCTACCGAAGAGCAAAGAGACGCCTTTGAACCCCTGGTTTATGAAGTTGCTAAACGGCTATCTATACCCTTTACGGTGGGCGGAGGAATTCGCTCTTCAGAGAAGGTAGCACGACTGCTGCATCTCGGTGTGGATAAAGTTTCAATTAATTCATCCGCTGTAGCTCATCCAGATCTGATCGATAAAATTGCAAATAACTATGGATCGCAGTGTTTAGTGGTCGCAATCGATGCTAAAAAGCAAGATGGTCAGTGGTGGGTCTATACCACTGGTGGCAAGGTGCGCACCGAGCTTGATCTGTTTAATTGGGCGCTCGAATGTCAAGAACGCGGCGCAGGAGAGTTGCTTTTTACCTCAATGGATCACGACGGTACCAAAAACGGTTTTGCAAACGCTGAATTGGCCGAATTAGCTGAGCGCCTGCATATACCCATCATTGCTTCAGGAGGAGCAGGATCCATGACCCACTTTAAAGATGTATTTTTAAAAGGAAAGGCAGATGCCGCCCTGGCAGCAAGTGTCTTTCATTTCTCGGAAATCGAGATCAATGCCTTGAAACAGTATTTGTTTGACGCCCAAATTCCAATTCGACTATGATGAGTGCTCCAAATTTTAATGCCAGCGAACTTCTTCCGGCCATTATTCAAGATCCCGATACACGTATTGTACTCATGCAAGGTTACATGAATAAAGAAGCCTTTGATAAGACACTAGAGTCAAAAAAGGTCTGGTTTTATTCGAGATCGAAACAGCGGCTTTGGATGAAAGGTGAAAGCAGCGGCAATACCCTAGAGTTTAGTCACTACAAGGTAGATTGCGATGCCGATAGCATACTTGTTTTTGCGCGTCCTACCGGTCCAGTATGTCACACCGGAGCGCCTACATGCTTCAACGAGCAAACCACTGAATCATTGGCCTTTTTATCGTATTTGACGACGGTCATCCAAAAACGTCATCAGGATAAAAATGAATCGAGCTATGTCAGTCAATTATTTGGAAAAGGGATCAATAAAATTGCCCAAAAAGTGGGCGAAGAAGCCACTGAACTGGTTATTGAAGCAAAAGATCACAACGATGAACTCTTTTTAAATGAGGCCGCAGATTTGTTATTCCACATGATGATTCTATTAGAAGCGAAACAATATAGCCTTGCTGATGTCTCTAAAATATTGGCGTCTCGTCACCGCTCATAGCCCTTAAAATCGTAAATTAGAGGTTGCTATGAATTTGAACACCGGGTATCGTTTTACGCTTGGAAGTGCAGAAGATAAAACTCCATTTGAGAAGCTCTACGATATTTTTCAAGAACTCATCACCCATACCTCAGGAGATGTCGATGAAGCAATTGACTGGCTTAGAGAACTCGACAGAGAATATGAACTCACTAACGAGGATTATACCATTGATGACTTCTTAGAAGATTTGCTTGAAAAGGGCTTCCTGCGAGAAGAGATCGTTCCTTCTTCATCGGCCCCAACAGAAGATTCTGATGAACATAAGCGTTCTCTAAAAATGACTGCGAAGCTCGAGAGAGAGCTAAGGAAGAGGGCTTTAGAGCAATTGTTCGGAAACCTAAAGAAAAAAGGAACCGGAAGTCACAAAACCTCTTCAATCGGTCAAGGAGACCAGTATTCAGGTGAGCATCGTCCTTATCAATTTGGTGATGCCCTTGAACATATAGACATGACAGCCTCTGTCAATAGCGCGATGCGTAATCACGGTTTAGACCTGAGTAAGATGCAAGAGGACGATCTTGTAGTCAGACAAACCGAACACAAGGCACAAATGAGTACGGTGCTAATGATTGATATTAGTCACAGCATGATACTCTACGGTGAAGATCGCATCACCCCAGCAAAAAAGGTGGCAATGGCCCTTGCAGAGATGATCACCACTCGTTATCCTAAGGATACGCTTGATATTTTGGTTTTTGGAAACGATGCTTGGCCGATTCAAATTTCAGAACTCCCTTATCTCAATGTTGGTCCTTACCACACCAACACTGTCGCTGGAATAGACTTAGCGATGAAAATGTTGGCACGTAAAAAGCATTCCAACAAGCAGATATTTATGATCACGGACGGAAAGCCCAGTTGTCTGCATCTCGCCGACGGTTCGTATTATAAAAATAGTGCTGGTTTAGATCCAGATATCGTGGCTCAGTGTTACAATCGTGCACGAATCGCTCAAAAGAACAATATTCAAATCACCACATTTATGATTGCTCAAGATCCGTATCTCATGCAGTTTGTTCGTGAATTTACCGCAGCGAACAAAGGCAAAGCCTTCTACACTGGGTTAGATCATTTAGGTGAAATGATATTTGAAGACTACAATGCTAATAGAAAAAGAAAAATTAGATGAACAGACCTCTAACGCTACCTACCACCTTTGGCACACTCAAAGCGGCCGGATACACTTATAAGTCAATCAAAGATGAGCTGAGAGCAAACCTCATAG
>JBJOGS010000002.1:0-36307 GCA_046048095.1 Bacteroidota bacterium | reverse complement strand
AGAGTTCAGCGAAAGAAAAATCGGTTTCAAAAGATAAAATCTTATCTGCCTACATGGACTTGACCTTAGAGCACGAGGTGGCTCCTAAGTCGGTCTATAAGTTTTGTAAAGAGCTAGCTATAGAAGAGGCCAGTTTTTATGCGCACTTCGCTTCGTTAGATGCGGTGGCAGAAGGGGTATGGGAAGCTTTTCACTATCGCACTTTAGAAACCGTGCAGAACAGCCAAGAATTTGATGCATTTAGTCAACGTGAAAAGGTGTTGAGCTATTTATTCACCTTTTTTGAAAATCTCACCTTGAATCGATCTTATGTGCTTTTTGTGTTACAGAAGCCTCAAATGCAACTATCAGATATCAAGGTGCTTCGCGGACTGCGAAAGGCCTACAAACAATTTATTTCTTCTCTAATCGAAAAAGAAAATGCCTCGAAATCATTGGGGGTTTTTAAATACAACCATCAATTTTTTTCAGAGGCCGGATGGGCTCAGTTTCTTTTTTTACTCAAGTTTTATTTAGAAGATCGCTCTGTGGGGTTTGAAAAGACCGACCTCGTGATTGAGAAGTCGGTGAATACCATCTTTGATGTTTTCGACAACACTCCATTAGAGAATGCATTTGACTTAGGAAAGTTTCTGTTTAAAGAAGCCTTTTCAGTCTAGTGAAGTCCACAGATAAGATCCCTACCTCAAAGTTGCAGCGTACCTCAAAATTGGTAGGAACTGGGGTAAAGCTGGGCACCAATTATTTAAAGTATTACGGAGAGCGGATTCTTGACAAAGAGCGTGCAAAAGAACAGCTCGATGAGCGCAACGCTTCCGATATTTATGACTCGCTTAAAGAGTTAAAAGGAAGCGCTTTGAAGGTCGCGCAAATGTTGAGTATGGAACGCAATATTCTGCCCCGTGCTTACGTTGAGCGTTTCTCTCTTTCTCAATTTTCAGTTCCGCCCTTGTCTGCTCCGCTCGTGCGAAAGACTTTGAGACGCTATCTAGGCGAAGATCCTGAAAATCTTTTTGATTTTTTTGAGTACGGTGCGATGAATGCTGCCTCTATTGGACAGGTGCATCGAGCAGAGAAAGACGGACTATCGTTGGCCGTTAAAGTGCAATATCCAGGGGTGGCTGAAAGTATTCAGTCTGATTTGGCCTTGGTAAAACCCATAGCGCTGCGTATGTTTAACATGAGCGCAAAGGATTCTGAAAAATATTTTAAAGAAGTCGAGTGCAAGCTGTTAGAAGAAACCGATTATCGGGTAGAATTAGCGCAAAGTCACGAAATTACTCGGGCATGTGAGCATTTAAAGGGTCTTCACTTTCCGACCTACTACGAGCAGTGGTCGTCAGAGCGGGTTTTAACCATGAGCTATGTTCAAGGTATTCCATTGGGTCAATGGATTAAAGATGCTTTTGACGCTGAAGTAGCGAGTGCTGTCGGTCAATCGCTTTGGGATTTTTATATGTTCCAGATTCATGGGCTTAAAAAGGTACATGCGGATCCCCATCCAGGAAATTTTTTAATCAATTCCCAAAACGAACTTGTGGTCATCGACTTTGGGTGTATTAAAGTGATACCCGACTCTTTTTATGTGCCTTATTTTGAGTTAGCCGATTACGCCACGCAAAAGAATGAGCGAGCATTTACTGAAAAATTATACGAATTAGAAATGCTCGTTCCGTCCGATGGACCCCGTGAGGTTGCCTATTTCTCGAAACTATTTAGTGAGTTACTTCAATTGTTTACCGCGCCTTTCAATGCCGTGCACTTTGATTTTTCGGACGCTGCATTTTGGGAGGGTATTGGGCGAACCGCCGAGTTTTTTGCTAACGATCAAGAGATTCGGAAGATGAATTCGAATCGCGGGTCACAGCATTTTCTTTATATGAACCGTACCTTCTTTGGGCTTTACAATCTACTTTATGACCTAAAGGCAACGGTCGATACTCAGGCTTTCAGACGTTATCTTTAGGATTTAATCGTAACTTTTCGAATAAAGTAATGACTATGCATACTTCATTTATAAAGGGATTAGGCTTTTACGTACCCGAAAATCGAGTCACCAACGACGATCTTTCTAAGATCATGGAGACGAATGACGCCTGGATTCAAGAACGCACAGGTATTAAAGAGCGGCGTTTTGCGGTAAAAGGCGAGGATACGACGACTTCTATGGGTGTGAAGGCCGCAGAAAAGGCCATCGAACGTGCACAAATCGATAAGCAAGAGATTGATTTTATCATTTTTGCCACGCTTAGTCCAGACTACTATTTTCCTGGGCCAGGGGTACTTGTTCAGCGCGATTTAGGGATCGGTACGGTCGGAGCTCTCGATGTGCGCAACCAATGCTCTGGCTTCGTTTATGCCCTGTCTGTGGCAGATCAGTTCGTGCGCACAGGGATGTACAAGAACATTCTTGTTATTGGATCTGAACTGCATTCGCACGGCTTAGATATGACCACGCGTGGGCGTTCGGTTTCTGTAATTTTTGGTGACGGAGCGGGTGCCGCGGTAGTTTCAAGAAGCCCTTATGAAGGAAGAGGAATCTTATCTTCACACCTTCACTCTGAGGGGCAGCACGCTGAAGAGCTTTCACTTATCGCCCCTGGAATGGGTAAGCGATGGGTGAGTGACATTATCGCAGATAACGATCCTGATGACATCTCATATATGCCGTACATGAATGGGCAGTTCGTCTTTAAAAATGCTGTGGTTCGTTTTGCAGAGGTTATACACGAAGGTCTTGCTCATAATGGATTGACCCCTGAAGACATTGACATGCTCATTCCGCATCAGGCCAACCTTAGAATCGCTCAATTTATTCAACAAAAATTTAGGCTAAGCGATGATCAGGTGTACAATAACATCATGCATTATGGAAACACGACAGCCGCTTCCATTCCCATTGCGCTTACCGAGGCCTGGGAAAAGGGTAGGGTAAAAGAAGGAGACCTCGTTGTGCTTGCCGCATTCGGAAGTGGTTTCACCTGGGGAAGCGTGATTATGCGTTTTTAGGACGAGGCTTTCTGATGAGGTAAAGTCCGACAAAAGTGAGCATCCCATTTAGGGGCAACAATTCATAGCCCAACTGGTACCCTCCAAGGACACTGGCGTCTAGCGATCCCAAAAAGGCAATAGTAGCCACCGAAACCACCGAGACCAAGCCTACCCATCGCTCGTGTATCTGGTAAGAGGTTAGGATGCCGAAGGCGAATAGTCCCAATAAGGGACCATAAGTATATCCGGCAATAGTGAGCAAGCTGTCGATCACGCTATCACTTAATAGGTAGGTGAAACTTATAATCACTGCAATTAGGGCGATGGATATGCCAAGATGCACTTGCTTTCTGCGCTTTACCTGAACGGTTGTGGGATGTCGATCTAGGGATAAGAAATCTAGGCAAAATGAGGTGGTAAGTGCGGTCAAGGCACTATCTGCACTGCTGTACGCTGCTGCGATTAAACCCAAGAAAAACGTAATGCCTAATCCCAACCCTAAGGATTGATTTAAAGCAATTTCAGGAAATAGCAGATCTGTTTTACTCGTCCCATTAGAGACCGGAAGGGCAATATTATTGACTTCACTGTAGTGAAAGAGCAGGCTTCCTAGAAAAACAAATAAACCGGTTACCGCAATGAGAATTAAACTAAATACCACCATATTCAGTTGCGCTTCTTTTGTGTTTTTACAACTCAAGTTTTTTTGCATCATATCTTGGTCAAGCCCGGTCATGGCGATGGTGATAAACGCCCCTCCAATAAAGGATTTTAAAAAGTAATTCTTCTGCAAGGGATCGTCGAATACAAATACTTGGCTGTACCCCTCGAAGGCTTCACTGCGGATGAATTCGATCGCAGAAAGGTCTAGTTGATCAAGGAGTAAATAAATTGCCAATACCAGAGCAGTGAGCATGAAAAGAGTTTGCAGGGTGTCTGTGATTACAATGGTATTGATACCACCTCTAAAGGTGTAGGCATAGATCAGAGCTACAGAGACCACTACAGTTGCTTCTATAGGGACTCCAAATGATTTAAGCACAAAATGGTGGAGTACAATAGCGACAAGATAGAGACGAAAAGAGGCCCCTAATACGCGAGAAAGAAAGAAAAAGAACGCTCCTGTTTTTTGACTTTTAGGACCAAATCGCTCTCCGAGGTATTCGTATATCGATCGCAGTCCCATTCTATAATAAAGTGGAAGAAGTACGTAGGCGATCACGAGATAACCGAAGAAATAGCCCAACACCACCTGGAGGTAAGTAAATTGTGTAGCGCCCACCCATCCAGGAACAGAAATGAAGGTCACCCCTGATAATGAGGCTCCGACCATTCCAAAGGCAACTAAGTACCACTTCGAGTTTTTTCCGGCACTGTAGAAGTTTTCATTGCTGTCATTTCGTCCGGTGAAATAGGAAATCAAAAAAAGTAAGCCGAAGTAGAGCAGAAGAAGTAAACTTATTTGAACTGAATTCATAGGCGATCGCCGTATTTTTGAGTTTATGGAATACGGCTCTAAGTTATTGGAAAAAGCGGTAGATCACATTGCTCAGCTTCCGGGCATTGGTAAACGAACGGCTTTGAGATTGGCACTTCACTTATTACAGCGCCCTGAAACACAAACGCTTGACTTGGCAGAAGCGCTGAAGCAGCTTCGAATAGCCATTAAGCACTGCAAGCAGTGCAATGCCTTATCAGACGAAGAGCTATGCGTGATTTGTTCTGATCCTCGCCGCGACTCTCAGCTGATCTGTGTGGTTGAAGATATACGTGATGTTTTGGCCATTGAAGCGACTGCTGAGTACAAAGGGTTGTATCATGTTCTGGGCGGAAAAATTTCACCTATGGATGGCATTGGCCCATCGGATTTGGCTATTGGCAGCTTGATAGAGCGCTTGCGAAGTACAGCAGTGAGCGAAGTTATTTTCGCACTGAGCGCCTCTATGGAAGGCGATACCACCCAGTTTTATATACACAAGAGTATTAAAGAGTTGGCGTTGAAGTGCAGTACCCTAGCTCGAGGTTTGGCTGTCGGAGACGAGTTGCAGTATGCTGACGAGATCACCTTAGGTCGAAGCATTAGTAATAGGGTCTTGATAAGCGATTAGTCTTGACATTATTGCTAAATTTGCGCCTATGCCACACCTAGAAGTTGTCTTGCCTGAAATGGGCGAAAGTGTTGTAGAAGCCACCGTAACGAACTGGCTAAAAGAGGTCGGGGATACCGTTCAGATGGACGAGGTAGTGGTTGAAGTCGCGACGGATAAGGTTGACTCTGAGATCATTTCAGAACATGCGGGTGTTATTATAGAAAAGCGGGCCGCCATCGATCAAGTGGTTAAAGTAGGTGAGGTGCTTTTTGTTATTGCTACGGATTCATCTGCGCTTGAAACGCCTGCTGCAACCCAACCACTTGATGTGCCATCAGAAGCAGCGAGTTCAGTAGTTGAACTACCGCAAGATGAAATTGACGCTGCCGAGCAATTTACCCAAGAGATTATCAATCTTTCGCACCGAGAGCCCTCGGTGAAGCGTTCAAAGGGATTTCTTTCTCCTTTGGTGAAAAGTATCGCTGAAGAAGAAGGGGTGACCGATGAGGAGTTGGCATCTATTCAAGGTACTGGGCTTGATGAGCGCGTCACAAAAGAAGATATTTTAACTTTTGTAGCTGCAAAGGCTCAACGTACTTCACCAAAACCTGTATCGGTAAGTGCTGATCGTTCGGTAGTACCCAATCAACCCCCGAACCCCCCCCTTGAATCGCCAACTAAATCAACTTCGGTGCTGAGTTCGGGTGATGAACGTATTAGCTTAAATCGCATGGCTAAGCTCACTGCAAAAAATATGTTAGAGAGCGTCTTAACTTCGGCGCATGTACAGAGTTTTATCGAGGTAGATGTAACTGCAGTGGTGGAATGGCGTTTGGCTATAAAAGAGAAATTTGAGCGTTTAGAGGGTGAAAAGCTCACTTTTACCCCTCTGTTTATAGAGGCGGTTGCCCGAGCGCTAAAAACTTATCCTCAAATGAATATTCAATTTGATGGGGAAGCTATTATTCAAAAAAAGGCTATTAATATCGGTATGGCTACGGCCCTAGAGGACGGAAACCTCATTGTTCCGGTGATTAAAGAGGCCGATTTGCTCAATTTGCCAGGTCTAGCCCTGAAGGTCAATGATTTGGCCCAGCGTGCACGTAATGGAGCATTGAAGCCCGATGAAGTCATGAACGCCACCTATACTGTAACGAATATCGGATCATTCGGAAGTGTATTTGGGACACCGATCATTCCGCAACCGCAAGTAGGTATATTAGCGATTGGAGCTATTCGAAAAGTGCCCGCTGTAGTAGAAACCGAGCAGGGTGAATTTTTAGGTATACGCCATAAGATGTATTTGTCGCACTCTTATGACCACCGCGTGGTTAATGGGGCTTTAGGAGGACTCTTTATAAAATTTATCGCTGACTATCTCGAAAATTGGGATAGCAACCGGTTGGTTTAAAATAAAATTTGCTAGATCCATGGCTCTTGAACTTAGAAAACCCATTTGTTTCTTTGACCTAGAAACCACCGGAACGAATATCGTAAAAGACCGTATTGTAGAAATTGCGGTATTAAAGGTTTTTCCGAATGGTAACCGTCAGCAATTTACTTGGTTAGTGAATCCCGAAATTGAAATTCCGGCAGAAGTGGTCGCAGTCCATGGAATTTCAAATGAAAAGGTGGTGAATGAACCGACGTTCAAAGCCTTGTCAAAGACCATTTACGACTTGATTAAAGACAGCGACCTTTCGGGCTTTAACTGCGATAGATTTGATATTCCTCTATTAGTGGAAGAATTTCTGCGCGCCGGGATTGATGTGGATCTAAAAAAAATGCATTCTGTAGACGTTCAAACTATATTCCATAAAATGGAACAGCGAACGCTCTCTGCGGCCTATCAATTTTATTGCGGGAAGCAACTAGATAATGCCCATTCGGCAGAAGCCGACACCATGGCCACCTATGAAGTTCTCTTGGCTCAGCTCGACCGTTATGACGATTTACCTCGCACGGTGTCCGCGTTATCCGAATTTACTGCAAGACGCGATCGCGTTGATTTTGCTGGGCAGTTGGCCTTGGACGAAGAGGGTGACCCCATTTTCAATTTCGGAAAGCACAAAGGGTCTAAAGTACGTGAAGTGCTTGAAAATGAACCCGGTTATTTTGGATGGATATTGAATGCGGACTTTCCGCTCTATACGAAAAAGGTATTGACCCAAATAAAAATGGGTACATTTTAAATCGATCTCAGAATGAAACTGATTTGCATTGGTAGAAACTATACGGCTCATATCGAGGAGCTTGCGAATGAACGGCCAAAAGACCCAGTAATTTTCATGAAACCGGATTCTGCGATTTTGCCTAAAGAACAAGAGTTTTATATACCTGAATTTACCCAAGACCTTCATTACGAGGTAGAGGTGCTCGTTAAAATTCACAAGGTTGGTAAGCACATTGCCAAGGAATTTGCGCATAAGTACTATGACGAGATCAGCTTAGGAATTGATTTTACCGCTCGCGACGTGCAAGATCAATTGAAACAGAAGGGATTGCCTTGGGAAAAGGCTAAAGCCTTTGATGGTTCTGCCGTAATTGGCAAGTGGGTCTCTAAGAGCAATTACCCTTCGATGGATGATCTTACCTTTAGCTTACAAAAAAATGGAGAAGTAGTGCAACAAGCTAGTACGGCACTCATGCTCTGGAAAATAGATGAATTAATCGCCTATGTCTCTTCATTTTTTACTTTAAAAAAAGGAGATATTTTGTTCAGCGGAACCCCTGCCGGCGTTGGTCCGGTGAGCGCAGGTGATTATCTAGAAGGTTTTATCGAGTGCGAACCATTTTTTGATCTCAAAGTGAGGTAACCCGCTGAAGATGAAGGTTGAACTGCTCAGTATAGGTGATGAGTTGCTCATTGGTCAGGTAGTCAATACTAACGCCGCCTATTTGGCACAACGCCTAAACTCGATTGGACTTGAGGTCGCTTACGTTTCGGTTTGTGCCGATACCAAAGCAGCGATCAAAGAGGCCTTGACCACGGCACACCAGCGAGCGACTTTACTTTTGGTTACTGGAGGCTTGGGTCCTACCAAAGACGATGTGACCAAAGAGGCACTATGCGAATTTTATGACGATCACCTCGAAGAGGATACTGAGGTGTTAGCCCACATCAAGCAGCTCTTTGCCACCTACATTCAAACTCCGATCCGACCTTCGAACCTTACCCAGGCCATGCTACCCTCAAAGGCAACCATTTTGAAAAATGAAGTGGGTACAGCTTCAGCGATGTGGTTTAGCCATCAAGGCGTTCAAGCTATTTTTATGCCCGGGGTACCAAGAGAAATGCAACATTTGATGGAGTCTGAGATCTTGGGTCGCTTGAAGTCATTGGGTACGCAAGTCATTAAACACCGCACATTAATGACCTATGGTCTTGGAGAGAGTGCCATCGCCGAGCGTATTGAGACGATTGAAAACGAACTGCCTAAAGGTCTCTCACTTTCTTATTTGCCCAATTTTGGACGGGTGCGCCTCAGGTTGACCGCAAAGCATGAATTGGAATCGCAAGTAGAGCTATGGTTAGCCCAGTTTGGAGATCGCATTGCACAAACATTAAGTGATATTTATTTCGGAGATGAAGAAGAGGGTGAATTAGCTGCCCAGGTTCTCAAGGTGGCTAAAGAGCGACAGATGACCATTGCAAGTTGTGAAAGCTGCACCGGAGGGCGGATTGCTGCTTCATTCACAGAGATCGCCGGGGCTTCGTCGGTTTTTGTCTCAGGAATGGTGCCGTATCAGACCTCTCAAAAAGAATCGTTATTAGGGATTGATCCGAAACTGATCGCCACCTATTCTGTGGTAAGTGCTGAAGTGGCCGAGGCAATGGCCCTTCAAACTAGACGAATTACCAAGGCTCGTATTGCGGTTTCAACCACCGGAAATGCGGGTCCAACTAAAGGAGATGCCGACGAGCCAATTGGAACAGTATTCATTGGTATCAGTACAGAAAGAGAAAGTTATGCGCTTAAGTTTATGTTTGGGAATCTCAGAGCGCGTGTCATGGAGAAGGCCACTTTAAAGGCCTTGGAATTGCTTTATCGAGAAATTTCAAAATAAATCTGCAGTACTTGGTCAAAATCAAGAAATCTACTACATTTGCACACTCTAAAATCAGGTAAAACGCTCAAACAATGTCAAAGATCTGTGAGGTTACTGGAAAGAAAGTAATGTTCGGTAACAATGTTTCGTTCTCGATCAATAAAACTAAGCGTCGCTTTGATGTGAACATCAGTAAGAAGCGTTTTTATGTTCCTGAAGAGGATCGATGGGTAACGTTGAACGTCTCTTCAAAAGGGATTAAAGTGATTGACAAAAAGGGAATCTCTGAGGTTCTAAAAGAATCAAGAGAAAAAGGATTCATTAAATAAATCGTTCGTTTGCGATGGCTAAGAAAGGAAATAGAGTTCAAGTAATCCTAGAGTGCACCGAGCACAAAACCTCAGGGATGCCTGGAACTTCACGTTACATTACAACGAAGAATAAGAAAAACACGCCAGATCGTTTAGAGATGAAGAAATTCAATCCGATTCTCAAAAAAATGACTGTGCATAAAGAAATTAAGTAACATGGCAAAGAAAACGGTTGCAACCCTACAGACGAGTTCAAAGCGATTAACAAAAGCGATTAAAATGGTTCGCTCTCCTAAAACTGGGGCGTATACATTTGTTGAGTCGGTAATGGCTCCTGAACTAGTAAAAGAGTGGTTAGGTAGTAAATAACCTTACTAAAAAGTCTTTTGAAAGCCGCTTTACGCGGCTTTTTTTATGACTTGAACACTTAGATTTGCACTATGGGATGGTTTGATGCGTTTAAGAAAAAACAAGAGCCTGAAAAGCTTGCTGAAGGACTAGAGAAGACGAAAAAGAGTCTATTCTCTAAGATTGCCGTCGCTGTCGCTGGTCGATCTACGGTTGACTCGGACACACTTGACGCGCTAGAAGAGCAACTCATCGCTTCAGACGTTGGGGTGCACACCACACTTAAGATTATTGAACGCATTGAATCTCGCGTGGCACAGGACAAATATTTAGGTGCAGAGGATCTTCGGCGATTGCTCAAAGAAGAAATTAAGTCCTTGTTGAAGGATGCTCCACAACAGGGCTATGAGAGTGTAACGACCCCTTATGTGGTGCTGGTGGTGGGGGTGAACGGGGTAGGCAAGACCACCACTATCGGAAAACTGGCTCACCAGCTCAAACAGCAAGGTAAAAAAGTGATGGTCGGAGCTGCTGACACCTTTAGAGCAGCAGCGGTGGATCAGCTTCAAGTGTGGGCAGATCGAGCCAATGTACCTTTGGTGCGCATGCATGAAGGAGCCGATCCGGCCTCGGTCGCTTACGAAGCCGTGACCCGTGCACTTAAAGATGAGGTTGATGTTTTATTTGTTGACACCGCAGGACGATTGCATAACAAAGTGAACCTTATGAATGAACTTTCTAAGATTAAGCGTGTAATGGGAAAGGTCCTTGAAGAGGCCCCGCATGAAGTGATGCTTGTTTTAGATGGCTCTACAGGTCAAAACGCTTTTGAGCAGGCTCGTCAATTTACCGCGGCGACCGAAGTTAATTCGCTAGCCGTTACTAAGCTCGATGGCTCAGCTAAAGGTGGGGTAGTTCTCGGTATTTCTGATCAGTTTACCATACCGGTGCGATTTATCGGTTTAGGGGAAGGAATTGAAGATTTGCGCGTCTTTGATAAAGAGGCCTTTGTAGATGCGCTGTTTGAGTAAATGAAGCTATGAGAACGAAGTCCCTTAAGTCTAAAAAAATTTCAGTGGTCACCTTGGGTTGCAGTAAGAATCTATATGATTCTGAGGTGCTGAGCGGCCAGTTAAAAGCTTCGGGCAAAGAAGTGGTACACGAAGGTGAGGGTGAGGTCGTAGTGATTAATACCTGCGGATTTATCAATAATGCCAAGCAAGAGAGTATTGATACGATACTTCACTTCGTGGATCAAAAACAAAAAGGACGTGTTGAAAAGGTATACGTTACTGGGTGCCTCAGCGAGCGCTATCAGGCCGATCTTGAGAAAGAAATTCCTGATGTTGACCGTTACTTTGGAACTCAGCATCTTACACAACTACTCAAAGAATTAGGTGCCGATTACAAGCACGAGCTTCTCGGAGAGCGTGTAATGAGTACACCCACCCATTATGCCTACCTTAAAATATCTGAAGGTTGCGACCGACCATGCTCGTTTTGTGCCATTCCGCTTATGCGAGGTAAGCACGTGTCTAAACCTATAGAAACCTTGGTCAAAGAGGCAGAAATTCTGGCTGCAAAAGGGGTCAAAGAACTCATTCTCATCGCGCAAGATTTGACCTATTACGGATTAGATACCTACAAAAAAAGGGCACTTGCCGACTTACTTCGCGCACTAGTAGGTGTAGAGGGTATTGAGTGGATCCGTTTGCACTATGCCTTTCCGACTGGATTTCCTGAAGAGGTACTCGATGTAATCCGAGACGAACCTAAAATCTGTAACTACATCGACATTCCTTTACAACATATTTCAGATCAGGTGCTAAAAAGCATGCGCCGAGGGACGACTCATGCCAAGACGGATGCTCTCATTGCTCAATTCAGGGCGAAGGTGCCCGATATGGCGATACGCACTACACTCATAGTAGGCTATCCCGGCGAAGATGAAGCAGCTTTTGAAGAGCTCAAAGCTTGGGTAAAACAATCTCGATTCGATCGATTAGGTTGTTTTACCTATTCTCATGAAGAAAATACACACGCCTATACCCTTGAGGATATAATTTCTCAAGAAGAGAAAGAACGTCGTGCGGCTGAGATTATGGAGATACAGTCTCAGATTTCTTGGGAGCTCAACCAAGAAAAGGTCGGAAAACGATTTAGGTGTTTGGTCGATCGCTACGAAGACGGGTATTTTATCGCTCGTACAGAATTCGACTCTCCTGATGTTGATAATACCGTGCTTATAGATGCCCAAGACACCTACTTGACGGTGGGATCATTTGTGCAGGTTGAGATTCATGAAGCCAGTGATTTTGACCTATACGGAAGGGTGGTAGCCTCGCTATAGGTAAATCGCCCTATGGGGCTTTAGCGTATGCTTGAGAGAAGAAAGTTGCTCGGGGTCTATTATTAGAGTGCAACTGTACCAGAATTCTTGATTTTCTTTCATTCCAACCTCGTTCATCACGCGCCGGTCGGCATATCCTTCTAAAAACTCGAGAAGGTGCTGCTTGTAATGCGCTGCTGTACGCTGGGCTTCGGGACCTCTAAAATCCCAAATCAACTGTATCGCTTTAGTGGCATTCATGACGCTTTTGTTGAGTGCGAAAATTCTGTTAACAGCGAGCCTAAAGGTAATCAGAACAGCTAGTTTATGCTATTTTTGAATGATGCGTTTCAATGCGACTTTACGATTTTTGTTTTACGCCTTGTTGGTAATAAATCTTCAGGCATGCAATCTCTTTGTTACTGCAGAGCCAAACAAAGAAGCCGTAGCGCGCGTTGGACGATCCTTTTTGTATGCGGCGGACTTACCTAATTTTAATTACTTGCCAGATAGTGCTGCTATTAATGAAGCCAAACGGGTATACATCGAAAATTGGGCCATCAAGCAATTACTCTTTCAAAATGCCTTAACGAACTTACCTGAAGACCTGCAATACGAACTCAATCGGTTGGTAGAGAACTACCGCACCGATTTGTACACGAAGTCGTATTTTGATTTGATTTCATTTGATCCGACGGATACCTTAATTAGCGAAGAAGAGCTGCAGTCGCTTTATGAACGTGAAATGCAGAGCTTGCTTCTCGACCAGGATATATTGATGATGCGCTATATTGCTTTGAACACGACCTATACGAAGCCAGATGAGGTAATGAATCGTTTCAAACGATACAACGAAGACGATCAGCGTTTTATTGACTCTTTAGCACGTCACAATTATTTAAAGGACAAACAGCTCAATGATTCAGTGTGGTTAAAAAGTTCGGCCATAGCACAGCGCATCAATCCAATTACCTACCAAAATGTGTCCGAATTTTTACTGCCTTACCAATTCTTTGATATTCGCGACAGCACCGGTTTTTACTTCGGTCAGGTACTAGATACGCGAAAAAAGGGCGATATTGCGCCTTATGCATTTGCCTTGGTTGAGCTAAAACAAATTGTACAAAATCGAAAGCGATTTGAACGTCTAGAGCGACAAAAACAAGCGATGGTGACTGAGGCGATTCGAAATAAAACCTATGAAACTTATGAATAAAGTACTATTTCTTCTGCCCTTGGTGCTTCTTACAACACAGATAACGCTATCCCAAGGGACCTCAGTGAATAAGCGCATTAAAATTGATGGAGTGGTCTCTGTTATTGGTGACTTTGTCATTTTAGAATCTGATGTTGAAAAACTCAAAGCGGATATCGAAAATCAAGGGGGAGACCTAGGTGAAATCTCAGAGTGTCAACTGTTGGGGAAGTTAATGGAGGATCGCTTATTTGCCCACCATGCCATTCAAGATAGTTTGTTGGTTTCTGATTCTGAAGTGAACCAAACAAGCGATATGCAAATTCAGCAACTCGCACGACAAATTGGATCGGTAGAAAAGGTGCTCGAGTTCTACGATAAGCCTGATTTGCAGACGTTCAAAGATGAGTTGTACGAGATTAACAGATTGCGAATGCTTGCGGATAAGATGCGCAGTGATATTGTGGATGAAATTGAGATCACCCCCGAAGAGGTAAGACAGTTTTTTTACAGTATTCCGATAACAAAGCGTCCGGTATTTGGTGCAGAACTTGAGATTGCTCAAATTGTCAAGCAGCCAAAGCCTTCTGATGAAGAAAAGCTGCGCATTGTGCAGCGTCTCGAGCAAATGAAGCAAGATATCGAAGAAAATGGTGCGAGCTTTAGTGTAAAGGCCATTCTGTATTCTCAAGACCCAGGATCAAAGTCGAATGGTGGCTTCTACACGATGAACCGCGAAACACCTTTTGTTAAAGAGTTTAAAGATGTCGCCTTTTCACTTCGAGAAGGAGAAATTTCAGATCCCTTTGAGACTGACTTTGGATATCATATTATTCTGGTAGAAAAAATTCGTGGTCAAGAAGTAGACTTAAGACACGTATTATTGACCCCCGAAATCTCTAATGACCAAATTGAGGTAGCCAAAATCCAATTAGATAGTATTCGTACCGAAATTCTAGCGGGTACAATCAGTTTTGAGGATGCTGCACGCCAATTTTCAGATGAGAAAGAAACAAAGTTTGATGGTGGGGTATTGCGCAATCCGCAAGACTTTAGTGCGCGTTTTGAGCTGACCAATATGGATCCGGTATTGTACAATCAAGTTGCTTCTTTGCGCGATGGACAAATCTCTCAACCCATAAAAGAAGATGACCAGCGCGGAGGACCTCCGAAGTTTAAAATTATGCGTGTGTCTAACCGGTACAATGAACACATGGCAGATTTCGCCAGGGACTATGTAAAGATTAAAGACTTGGCCTTATCGGATAAAGAGCGTCGCACCATTGAGAAGTGGATTGCTGAGCAGATTGAGTCTACCTACATTCAGATTAATGATGCCCGCAAAGACTGCGACTTTGCGAGCAATTGGCTCAAGAATTAATGGGCTTCTTTGTAAATTTGCCACCAAACTAATCGATTCTATGGCATTTGATTTTGAAATGATCCAGCAGGTGTACGATCGCATGGATGCTAATGTAACTGCTGCACGTAAGTTGATCGGAAGACCGCTTACCCTCACCGAGAAGATTTTATATAACCACCTATGGGAGAGCGGCGTGTCAGCGCCCTTTCAGCGCGGTGTAGATTACGTTGATTTTGCTCCTGATCGCGTTGCCTGTCAAGACGCTACGGCGCAAATGGCATTATTGCAATTTATGCATGCGGGCAAGTCTAAGGTGGCCGTACCCACTACGGTACACTGTGATCACTTGATTCAGGCCAAGCAGGGTGCAAGTGCCGACTTAAAGCGGGCAAACGAAACTTCAAATGAAGTGTTCGATTTCTTGGGCTCGGTTTCAAATAAGTACGGTATTGGATTCTGGAAGCCAGGAGCGGGTATTATCCATCAAGTGGTGCTAGAGAATTATGCCTTTCCGGGCGGAATGATGATCGGAACAGATTCACATACTGTAAATGCAGGAGGTCTTGGAATGATAGCCGTAGGTGTTGGTGGAGCTGATGCCGTAGATGTAATGGCTGGGATGGCTTGGGAGCTCAAGTTTCCGAAGTTGATTGGGGTGAAGCTTACAGGAAAGTTATCAGGCTGGACGGCTCCTAAAGACGTAATTTTAAAGGTAGCCGATATTCTCACTGTGAAAGGTGGAACAGGGGCAGTCATTGAGTACTTCGGTGAAGGTGCGCTTTCTATGTCTTGTACAGGAAAAGGAACGATCTGTAATATGGGTGCAGAAGTGGGTGCAACCACGTCGACTTTTGGATACGATGCGTCCATGGACCGTTACTTGCGGGCTACTGGAAGAGCAGACGTGGCAGATGCAGCCAATAAGGTGAAAGAACACCTTACAGGAGATCCTGAAGTTTATGCACGTCCTGAGGAGTACTTTGATCAGGTCATCGAGATTGATTTATCAACGCTTGAGCCGCATTTAAATGGACCATTTACGCCAGACTTAGCCACGCCTATTTCAAAGATGGCAGAGGCGGCGAAGAAGAATGATTGGCCGCTTCAAGTCGAGGTAGGACTCATTGGTTCGTGTACCAACTCGTCTTACGAAGATATCTCGCGTTCGGCATCGTTAGCTAAGCAGGTGGCAGACAAAAAACTGAAGACCAAATCGAAGTTTACTATTACTCCGGGTTCAGAACAAGTGCGCTATACCATTGAACGTGATGGTCTTATCGACACCTTTAACCAAATTGGAGCCACCGTATTTGCGAATGCCTGCGGACCGTGTATTGGAATGTGGGATCGTTACGGAGAAAAAGCTGCAGATGGCCCACGCAATACTATTGTGCACTCATTCAATCGCAACTTTGCCAAGCGCGCTGACGGAAACCCGAATACCTTGGCATTCGTGGGGTCCCCTGAATTAGTTACTGCAATTGCTATTGCCGGACGTTTAGATTTTAATCCACTTACCGATACCCTGATTAACGAAGAGGGTGAAGAAGTACGTCTCGACGAACCAAGAGGGTATGAATTGCCTCCTGAGGGATTTGCTGTAGAGGATTCGGGCTATGTTGCCCCTGCAGATGACGCGAGTCAGGTTCAAGTGAAGGTAGATCCTGAATCTCAGCGTTTGCAATTGCTTGATCCGTTTATTGCTATAGATGTCGCCAAGATGAAGCAGGTTCCACTGCTCATTAAAGCACAAGGAAAATGTACCACCGATCATATTTCAATGGCCGGACCATGGCTACGTTATAGAGGCCACCTCGACAACATTGCAAATAACACATTGATTGGTGCAGTAAATGCCTTTAACGAGAAGACCAACTTTGTGAAGAGCCAGTTGACTGGTGAATACGGGGCGGTTCCGGATACGCAGCGTTTATATAAGAAAGAAGGGCTGTATTCTATCGTTGTAGGAGACCACAACTATGGTGAAGGGTCTTCACGTGAGCACGCGGCCATGCAACCCAGACACCTCGGCGTTGCGGCAGTGCTAGTAAAATCTTTTGCACGTATTCACGAGACGAACCTCAAGAAGCAAGGAATGCTCGCTCTCACCTTTGCTAATGAGCAGGATTATGATCTCATTCAAGAAGACGACCGCTTTGATTTTGTCGATCTAGACGCTTTTGCTCCTGGGAAGCCATTAACCCTGGTGCTTAACCATAAAGATGGGTCTGTAGATCGCATACAGGTAAATCATAGCTATAATGCCTCGCAGATATCTTGGTTTAAGGCCGGATCTGCGTTAAACCTAATTAAGCGTGAAAGTGCAGCATAAATTGGGCACATGAGCACTCAGATCACATCGATCACCTTCTTTAGGTTTGAATCGCGATGGTCTATGCTTTGGGCTTTCTTTATGATGCAGTTCGCTCGGGCCCCTCTAAAAAAGGTAGAGGGCCTCGAGCGATTTTTTTTGATGGGTACCGGTAAACCCGGATTTAATCCGAACCCTGACTGGCATACCTATGCGCTCTTGCAGATTTGGAGTGATCAACGTGCTGCTGACTATTTCTTTAGTAGTCATCCTACCTATTCGGCCTATGTGCGCCATAGTAAAGAAGTGCTGCGAGTGATGATGCGAAATATCCGAGCGCACGGCCAGTGGAACAAAGAAAATCCGTTTAGAAGAAGTAGTGTGATAGACCCCGATATTCAGTGTATAGCAGCAATTACAAGGGCGACCATTAAGACGCGCTTGCAACTGAAGTTCTGGCGCGCTGTTCCGGATTCTCAGCGTTACCTCATTGACAACCCTGGATTGCTACTCACTAAGGGCATAGGTGAGATTCCTTTCAGAAATATGGCGACCTTTTCAATTTGGCGCTCAGAAGAGGCGCTAAAAGAGTTTGCTTATTCTAATGTGCATCACAAAAAGGCTATTGAACAAACCCGTAAACTCAATTGGTATAAAGAAGAGCTTTTTAGCCGCTTTCAGCCTTATCAAGTATATGGGTCGTATGAAGGGGTTCAGCTTGATATCTCATTAGCGCATCAGGGCCAGGCTTCCGAAGAATAGGCTTTGCGCAAGATAAATATGTACCGCAATCACCCAGGAAGTTTCTTGCGGCTTACTTTGTCGGCGTTCTAAACTGAAGTAAAGCAGTTGAAAAAGAAATCCAAAGGCAAACCAGCTCAGGTAATTCTCTAGGGGAGGCTCAGGAATAAACGTCCAGTAATCAAATCGAGGAGCCAAAAGTTCGAGAAGAGCGTCAAGCCCAACCATTAGGCCTGCCCCAAGAGCAGCTGAAGTCAGCGGGTGATGATAACGACCGCTCAGGCTTTGGGCCATTTTAGCAGTGATCATGGTGAGTACCGCCCAGAAAATGCCAATAATAATAGGAATGCCGTCAAGCTTTGGACCTAGGTTTTCTCCGTAGCTGTAGGTCCCAAAAAACCACCCGTAATGCACACCTAACCACTCGACCAGCATGCCCAATGTAAAGAATGTACCGAGTAGGATCCATTGATAGCATTGCGTGATTGGAAAGTACAGCACAAAGAATCCAAACGATGCTAGCAGGTTAAGTACTGTTTTGGTGACGAACCAATCCTGGAAGCCTGCGGCAATACCAATAGCTCCGGCCAAATGCGGTAGCCATATGAAGAGTAAAACCTCTTTGGTGACAAGTTTAGGTGCGTCTGTCATGTGTGATGAGCTCACTTACAATTTTACCTGACTGAAGGCACAGTGGTATGCCTCCACCAGGGTGAGCAGAACCTCCACAAAAATAAACGTTTGTGAGTGCCTTTCGGTGGTTGGGGTGTCTTAAAAAGGCGGCAAATTGCGAATTACTTGCCGCTCCATATAGCGCGCCGCGAAACGACTGTGTAGTCTTCTCAATCCCTCTAGGGTCAAGCACATGCTCTACCTCGATGAGGTCTTTGATAGATTCGCCTAAAATGCGGCTTAGCTTTGCTAGTATGCGTTCACGACTTTTATTGATTAGCTCGTCCCAATCTTGTCCGTAGTTTCCGGGGACATTGATCATGACGAACCAGTTTTCACACCCCGCCGGGGCATCTTCAGCTGTATGTTTTGAGGTGATATTCACATAGACTGTGGGGTCATCGTGAAGTGTCTTGGCGTTAAAAATCGCATCAAATTCTTGCTGGTAATGATCTGAAAAGAAGATGTTATGAAGGTCTAGCTGGTCAAAGCGCTTGCGAATGCCCCAATAGAAAATCAAAGCGCTGCTTGAGCGTTCTTGGTTTAAAATGCGTTCGGGGGCTTTAAGGTTGGGTAAGAGTTTGCGGTAAGTAGGTACCACATCCATGTTGCTCACGACGATGTCGAAGTCGTAATTTGCCTTTGTCGTTTGCAAACCTGAAGCGGTAGTTGAATCGCTCATCGAGATACGCTGCACTGGTTCACCCAAATGAAACTTTACTCCCTGTCTTTGCGCTAAGCGGTAGATGGATTGAGAAATTTCATGCATTCCTTTTTCTGGATAGTAGGTACCAAAATGCATTTCTAGATGAGGGATCAGGGACATTATCCCCGGAGTTTTATAAGGGGAACTGCCATTGTAGGTGGCATGTCTTGAGAAAAATTGTATGCTTTTAGGATGGCTAAATACGCCTTTTAACGTACGATACAAACTCTTATGCAGATCAAGGCTTGGAAGCTGTATGATGGCCTTGAGGGTGTTAAAAGTGGTATAGGTACCTAGTCGATGTAGTGATTTTTCTATGAAGAGTGGGTGGGTGAGATTGTATTTTTTTGCATTCTTGGTCAGAAATGATTGAACCTTTTTGGGGTCTTCACCAAACCGTTCACTAAAATCTTGGACAAACTTTTCGGGGTCGGCTAGAGCGCTAAACTGCGTTTGGTCTTCCCAGAAGTAATTGCATACCACGTCTTTTCTGAGATAATTGAAATGTTCTCGCGGATCTTCTCCAAACAGTTCGAATAGCGCATCCACATAGTCAGGCATTGTAAAAAGAGAGGGCCCTAGATCAAACCGATATCCTTGAAGTGTGATGGCATGTAACTTGCCTCCGACGTAATCGTTCGCCTCAAAAACCGTCACCTCAAACCCTTGCGCTTTGAGTCTGACGGCCGCTGCTAGACCAGCGATTCCGGCACCAATAATGCCGACGCGTTGAGGCATGAATTAGTTGAAGTATTTTTTTGGAACAAATAACATTCCGAAGTTTTCACCTTGTTCTTTTCCGAGGTGCTTGTGGTGAATCTTGTGGGCACGTCTCACCCCTCGGGCATAGGCGTTATCTATATTTCGAAACCATTTGAAGCGCTGGTGGATAAAAATATCATGCACCACAAAATAGGCGATGCCGTAGGCTAAAATGCCGAATCCTATAGGAAATCCGTACCAAAAAGATTCATTAGCAGTCATTAAAAAACTCATGCTTAGCACCGCAAAAAACAAAAAGAAGGCATCATTGCGCTCAAACCATGAATCGTGGTCTTTTTGATGGTGATCTTTATGTAAGACCCACAAAATCCCATGCATGATGTATTTATGGATGAACCAGGCCATGAACTCCATGATCAAAAAGGTAGCAACAAATAGAGTGATCCAAACGAAGGTGTACATAGGGTTATACGCGTTGTAATTTGATATCAATATAAGACTGAGCGAGTAGTTGTGCCTTTTCGTAATTCGGCACGCGTATACGCTTGTTTTTGATTTCCATTGGAGGAGTGTTTTTCAGCCGATCTAAGAGCCTCTTGTAATAGCGATATGCGGTATAGACGCCAAAACGAGAGTTCATAGGAAGTTCTTTAATACCAGCAAAACCTAGGGCAAAGTCTTCTTCAATTTCAGCAATGATGGCAGCTTTTGAAGTTTCGTCTAGGGCTTCGAGATTCGCATCCGGAAAATAGGTGCGCCCTAGGGCCTCGTAGTCGGCTTTAAGATCGCGCAAGAAGTTGACTTTTTGAAAAGCCGAACCTAGGGCCATGGCTGAATCTTTCAGGGATTCATAGGCCTTAGTGTCTCCGCCAAGAAAAACTTTCAGACACATTAAACCCACCACATCTGCCGATCCATATATATACGCTTTGTATTCTTCGGCGGTCAGGTATTCTGTTTTGTGTAAATCAAGTCTCATACTCTTCATAAAGGCGTCGACAAGGTCTTTAGAAATGCCAAAGCGGTGGTAGGTATACTGAAATGAGTTAAGAATAGGATTGAGACTGATTTTGTCTTCAAGAGCCGCTTCTAAATCTTGTTCAAATCGGTTGAAGAGCTTTTCTTTTGGAAAACTATGAAAGCTATCGACGATTTCGTCTGCGAAACGCACGAAACCATAAATGTTATAGATATGCGCCCGTATATCTTTAGAAAGCATGCGTGTAGCTAAAGAGAATGAGGTGCTGTAGCGCTTGGTTACGAGCTCGCTACATGCTTGGCTTACCGTATCGAAAAGGACTTTCATGCGCAGGCTTCTTTAATGAGTTGAGCGACTAATTTTCCAGATATTAAGGCCGGAGGCACCCCGGGCCCTGGAACGGTCAATTGCCCAGTGAAATATAAGTTTTTTACTTTTTTGGACTGTAATTTAGGTCTTAAAAAGGCGGTTTGTCTCAGTGTATTTGCTAAACCGTAGGCATTTCCTTTGTACGAATTGTAAGCGGCTATAAAATCGTTTACGCAGAAACTCTCAACAAATTCGATGTGCGGTGTCAGAGATTGCCCTGTAAATGACTCTAATCGTTCAATGACTAACTTAAAGTATTGATCTCTAATTTCTTGAGTGTCCTGAATCCCTGGCGCTATAGGGATCAGAAAAAAGCCTGCCTCTTTTCCGCTAGGAGCCATGCCTGGATCCGTGATAGATGGAAAATTAGCATAAAAAAGAGGGTCTTTTGGCCAGGCGGGATCATCGTAAATGGCTTTGGCATGTGCTTTAAAATCCGTGTCAAAAAACAAATTGTGATGCAGTAGTTTCTGATCAAGCTTTTTGTTGAACCCGACGTAGAACAAGAGCGCAGAGGGTGCAAAAGTTCGCTTACTCCAATACGATTCACTGTATTGTCGGTAAGCGTCATCGAGCAGTGTTTCGCTGTGATGATAGTCTGCCCCTGAAACTACAAAATCAGCAGTTGCGATCGTTCCGTCTTCTAAAGAAATACCGGTGGTGCGCCCTGAGCGGTCTACATGAATTTTATTGACGGGTGCATTCGTGTGAATGCTTACCCCGAGGTCTTCGGCTACGCGTTTCATTGCCTTGACAATCTCATACATTCCACCTTTAGGGTGCCAGGTGCCTAATCCGTAATCCGCGTGATTCATAAAGATATAGAACGACGGAGTGTTCTCTGGTTTGGCCCCGAGAAAAAGTACCGGAAACTCTAAGGCAGATCGCAGCTTAGGTGATTTAAAGTTTTTCTTGACCTCGTCACTGACCGACTTTAAAAATTGCCCCACGCGTACAGCAGTTTCGGGGGTGATCAGTTCAAGAGGAGACTTGCCTGGTCTTAAAACGATTTTTTTTATGGCAATTTCGTAGTTGGTTGCTGCCTTTTTTAAGAAGGCCTTTAATTTTTGGCCGCTATTGGCCTCAATGGCTTCGAATTCGTTGGCAATGGCTTCTACCGAGGCGCCAATAGGCAAGGTGAGCTCGTCAAAAACAATTTGATAGCCAGGATCAAGTCGATCAAGCACATAAAATTCGCTTGTTTTTCGTTTGAAGTCTGCAAAGTAATCGTCAAAAATATCGGGCATCCAATACCAAGAAGGACCCATGTCAAAGGTGAATCCATCTTTTGAAAACTGGCGGCAGCGGCCACCCACCGTGTCGTTTTTTTCATAGACACTCACTTCGAAACCAGCTTGTGCGAGGTAGGTAGCGGCTGAGAGTGAAGAAAATCCTGATCCGATGACAACTACCTTCTTCATGATTCTAGAATCGAAGAAAAATGAGCAATGGATTCATAGGTTTTAACGTAGTCGAACGGAGGTTTTTTGGGCATACGTTGGGTTTGGTAACCCAAAATAGAAAGTTTACATCCTGGTCGGTAGAGCGTCTGATCAAAGTCATGTAAGTATTTGTCAATCTCATCATTTTGAGGACTTACCGTGAAGTAAGAGACAAAGTGTACCTGGTTGTAGTATCCTAATAATTCTTTGAGGCTTTCTAATGAATTCGCTTGGCCAAGGTAAACGGATCGGTATCCTTTTGAAACAATTTCGTAATTCATGAAAAGCAAACCGACTTCGTGAATTTCTCCTTCGGGTAAATAAAGTACAAATACTTCGTCTTCTCGGGTTGGAGGCAGCTTCTGAAACTTTTCGGTATTGATGTAAATTTTCTGTTTAATCAAACTTGTGATGAAATGCTCGTGGGCCGGACTGATGGCCTTTGCCTGCCAAAGCAAGCCGAGCTCATTCATCAGTGGTACGAGCACGTCATTGAACATTTCTTTAAAGCTTCGTTCTGCAACAAGGCTATTATAGGTGTTGTAAAATTGTGCCGTGTCAAAATTGACCATCGCCAGCTTAAACGCGTTTACCGCATGATGTTTTTCGCTATTCTTGGCAATGATTTCATTGACCATATTCGGAATATGGGTTTCCTGAATTTTGGCAATTTTTGAGATTTTGTATCCGTTGTTGTAGAGGAGTGTAATGTTTAAGAGTTTTTGAAGACTCTCGAGAGAGTAGGTGCGGATATTTGTTTCAGTACGCTCTGGGCTAAGTAAGTGGTATCGTTTCTCCCAGATGCGGATGGTATGGGCCTTTATACCGGAGAGATTTTCAAGATCTCGTATACTGAAATACTTCTTGCTACTGTTCATTCTTCATTCAAAAATCTTAAACAAAAGTAGCTAAAATAATGGTAGCAATTTGGAAGGACCAGATAAAATAAAAAAGCACCGCCTTTCGGCAGTGCTTTCATTTTTGATCCTTAAGTGCTCACGACATGGGGTCGCCTTCTGCAGCTCAAGTCTTGCCCGTAGTCTAAATCAAAAATAATCGCATGCGGGCACATGCGTCTTTGTTCTCACCCAACTGGCCTCAAAAATGTTTTGGGCCAGTTTAGCTCAAACAAAAAAGCACCGCCTTTCGGCAGTGCTTTCATTTTTGATCCTTAAGTGCTCACGACTGGAGTCGAACCAGCACATCCAATCGGACACCACCCCCTCAAGATGGCGTGTCTACCAATTCCACCACGTGAGCTAAGACAAAAAAGAGTTAAGACAGTGGCCTTAACTCTTTGTGACTTGGCTGGGGCTCGAACCCAGGACCCATACATTAAAAGTGTATTGCTCTACCAGCTGAGCTACCAAGTCGTTTAGCGGCTGCAAATATAAGGGCTATATTTGATAATCCAACATTGTAAGCTATGAAAATAGTCCTTTTGGGATATATGGGTTCGGGTAAGTCTACTATTGGTCAAGCGCTATCCGACCTTCTGAATCTGCCATTCAAAGACTTAGACGAAGAGATTGCTCGCCGTGTGGGCATGCCAGTGTCGAAAATTTTTGATCAAAAAGGCGAGGTTTTCTTTAGAAAGAAAGAGGCAGCAGTGCTTCAAGAATTGCTGGATGATTCTACGCATTTTATACTCGCTTTAGGAGGAGGCACCCCGTGCTATGGATCGAATATGGACCTTATAGAAGAGACTCCTGGCGTACTTTCGATTTATCTCAAGGCTAGTGTGGCTGAATTGACCAGTCGTCTTTCTAATGGACAGCAAGAGCGGCCACTGCTTTATGGGCGCTCAGAGTCTGATTTGGCTGAATTTATTGGTAAGCACCTCTTTGAACGTATGCCGTTTTATGAGCGCGCAGATCACTCACTGGCGATTGCCTCAAAAACCCCTAAAGAAATCGTCAATGAGATCAATAAATTACTCGAGGTACGCTGAATAGGCGTTTGTATCAAGGGTAACCTCGACATGAGTCTGAGTAGAGGTTGAAAGTGAAATTCCTTTAAAATCGGCTTTCACCGGAAAGCGTTTGTGATTGCGATTGACCAAGACTGCGGTTTTTAGTTTACGCACCCCTTGTTGAAGAAACGGCAGACAGCCGTACATGAGAGTGGCGCCAGAGTTGAGCACGTCGTCTACGAGTACCACAGATTCATCTGAAAGTGATGAGGTATGATCTAAGGTTATTTCTTCGGCTTTTGGTGCTTTCTTATTGAGGCTTACTTTAATGACTACTAGCTTTAAATCACTTACCTCTTCAAGTGCTGTAGCAATTTTTTGGGCGAGTATGTAGCCGCTGCCATCAATACCTGCAATGATTAATTGCGTCTCATTGGCGTTAGACTCTAAAATTTGAAACGCCATTCTTCTCAAAATATGGGTGATCTGGTCGTGGGTTAAAATGACTTCTTTCATTCGCCTTGTTCTTTATAGGAGGTTAGAGAACGACGTTCTTTTTTAGTTGGTCTTCCTAGCCCTTTTTGACGGTAGTGTTTTTGCGCCGCCTCTACCTGTTGCTTATGCGCTAAAGCTTCGGCCAAAGTGGTGTCTTTTCTAAACTGATCTACTAGCTTTGCTGAGACCCGAGATTCAGGTAGGGCCAATACTTCTAATTCATAATTGACCTGTTGAATGCGAATACTGATGTGGTCACCGACAAATACCTCTTTTGAGGGTTTTGCCACAAGTGAATTGACCTTCGCCTTCTCTTTTTTAACGGCCTCAGTTGCAATCGAACGGGTCTTAAAGTACCTGAGCGCCCAAAGAAATTTGTCTATCCGCATGCTGTTAAAATTGGAGTCACCGTCAAAGCAAAAATAGTGGAAAATTGTATCTTGCGCCGCGATGTTGACCTCCAAATGATTTTATGAAAAAGGGTTTCGCGCTACTCTTAGCGGCTTTGGTGTTTGTTTCTTGCAGTAACAATAACGATAACAACGACTTTACTCCGGTCGAGATTGAGGCGTTGTCAACGATTAATGCACAGAATCAAGCCGAATTAGAGGCCTTTTTGCAGTCTCATTATTACGACGAATCCGATGCGATTAAGCCACTAGATGGTGCCCCTCCGAAATCGTTAGCCCTCTGGAACGATCCAAGATTGCAGGTGAAAGAGGTACGAGTGAGACCTTCTGAACACAATTTAAACCTCGATGACTACACTGAAGATGAAATAGCTAATGGTATCGCTCATAATTTATACTACTTTATAGTTGAAGCGGGGGCGGGCAATTCGGTAGCTACTGCTGATTCGGTGTATGTACAGTATGCGGGTCGCACTTTGGATCTCAATCTTTTTGATCAGGTGAAGCAAGGGGGGTCTTGGTTTGATTTGGCGCGAATTCAGGCACCTCAACAGGGGTTTAGGGGGTTTGCAGAAGGGGCAGCCCTACTTAAGTCAGCTACTCAGATTGTCGATAACCCTGACGGAACCTTTAGCGCCTTAGATGCCGGTAAAGGATTTTTCTTTTTCGGTTCGGCATTAGGTCCCTATCAGAATGCTCAAGCTACGATTCCTGCCTATGGAGCCATGTTTTTTGAAATAAAGGTCTTATCGCGCAAAGTCACCGATCATGATGGGGACGGCGTTCCTTCGTACTTAGAAGATTTGAATAATAACGGCTACCTTTTTGACGATAATACCGATCTAGATGACGAGATTGCAAATGGTCGCGCCGTACTGCCGAATTACTTTGATCCGGATGATGATGGTGACGGAACACCTACGGCCTGCGAAATTTTTTTAGGCCTAGACCCCCTAGATCCCACGGAGTGTTATGATGCTGATGGAGATGGGGATTGCGATCGTTGCGACTAAATAGAGGCCGTTAGTTAATTCAATTGAAGCAGCACACTCAAGATTAATTGATCTTGGCGCGTGTCTATGCGCGCTTCTTTATACACTTTCTGGGTGACAAATCGCATTTCTTTATCAGTGAGTCCGCGTTCGTAGCGCAAATCAATACTGAGTTTATTCAGTGAAAGTCCTACTCCAAAATTGGCTCCAACCGAAATGTCATTAAGCGACGTCGCTGTGGCGACATCAGCAAACTCACTAGAAAGTACATATTGTAAACTTGGACCAGCAAAGATATAGGTGGGGCCAATGAATCCAGATCCGAGATTAAAAGGTAGATCGAGCTTGGTGAGGGTCAAATCGTCTCCGTTATACGAAGCCGTTGTTTCAGTGTAAACAAGTTCGGGACGCAGAAAGAATCCTAAAATGTCTATTTTCTTGTATACGCCTAGATGAAATCCGGCATTCGATTTTGCGTTTTTAGGTAAGGCGGATGCTTCGCTTAGCAATTCACCATTTGAATTGTAGTTTAAGCCACCACGAAGGCCCCAACTCGAGCCTTGAGATTGAGCGTGCACAGTTATTCCAGCGCTCAAAAAACTTAGGATGATGAAGTGTTTAAGTATTTTCATTGGCTTATGCTTTTCGACTAATTGCTTTCAGTGCCGCCTCTACAATGGCAGGAGCATTCAGTTTGTATTTCGCCATGAGCTGGTCAGGCGTGCCACTTTCTCCAAAGGTGTCCTGGGTAGCTATAAACTCTTGCACCGTAGGCTCGTGTTGCGCTAGAGTGCGAGCGATACTCTCACCTAGACCTCCTAAATAATTGTGTTCTTCGGCACTTACTAGGCAACGAGTTTTACGCACTGAGCGCAGTATCGCCTCTTCGTCTAGCGGTTTAATCGTGTGAATATTTATTACTTCAGCGGAGATTCCTTTTTCTTGAAGCGCTTCTGCCGCTAATAGAGCTTCCCATACCAGATGTCCGGTGGCAGCAATGGTTACATCGCTTCCTTCATGAAGCAGTAATGCTTTTCCGATTTCAAATGGCTGATCTTTCGCAGTGAAATTGGCGACCTTTGGTCTTCCAAAACGCAGGTAAACCGGTCCGTGGTGTTCAGCGATGGCTAAGGTAGCTGCCTTAGTTTGATTGTAATCACAAGGATTAATTACCGTCATTCCAGGAAGCATCTTCATTAGACCGATATCTTCGAGAATCTGATGGGTGGCACCGTCTTCTCCTAAGGTGATTCCTGCATGCGAAGCACAGATTTTAACGTTTTTGTCTGAATAGGCGACAGATTGGCGAATTTGGTCGTATACCCGTCCGGTTGAGAAATTTGCGAAGGTAGAGGTGAATGGAATCTTTCCTCCAATAGTAAGCCCTGCCGCTAAACCAATCATATTCGCCTCAGCTATACCTACTTGAAAAAAACGCTCTGGGTTTTCTTCGATGAATGTTTCTAATTTCAATGAGCCGATGAGGTCAGCACATAGCGCAACTACATTGGGATTGGTACGGCCCAATTCTGTCATCGCATCTCCAAATCCGCTTCGCGTATCTTTTTGTCCTTGATCTGTGTATTTCATGAGTAGGGGTTCCGAATTAATAGTCGCCTAGTGTTTCTGGATTTTGAGCTAACGCAACGGCTAATTGCTCGTCGTTTGGAGCTTTGCCGTGCCATGCATGCGTGTGCATCATAAAATCAACTCCATGGCCCATTACCGTATGCAGCATCACGGCCACCGGGCGTTTTTGGCCTGTTTTTGCCTTGGCTTTTTTCATCCCTTCGATGATCGCTTCGAGATCATTCCCTTGTTCAATGTGAAGCACCTGCCAGCCAAAGGCTTCAAATTTCTGTCCAAGGTCGCCTAAGTCAAGAACCTCTTTAGTGCTTCCGTCGATTTGCTGGCCATTTAAATCTATTGTGGCGATGAGATTATCTACTTGTTTGGATCCGGCATACATGATAGCCTCCCAGTTTTGCCCTTCTTGCATTTCTCCGTCTCCATGTAGGCTATAAACGAGTTTTGAATCACCGTTTAATTTTTTGCTCAAACCAGCGCCAATGGCCACTGATAGCCCTTGACCCAATGAACCAGAAGCGATGCGTACTCCCGGAAGCTTATCGTGGGTGGTCGGATGGCCTTGCAGCCTAGAATCAATCTTTCTGAACGTAGAGAGTTCGGCTATATCAAAGTATCCGCTTCGGGCAAGCACACTGTAAAGCACCGGAGAAATATGACCATTAGAGAGAAAAAATAAATCCTCATTGCGACCGTCCATTTCAAAATGAGGATGGCGCTCCATCAGCACTTGATACAGGGCCACCATGAATTCGGTGCATCCGAGTGATCCGCCTGGGTGCCCAGAATTAACTTGATGCACCATGCGCAAAATGTCTCGTCTTACTTGCTGAGTTAAATCGTTGAGGTAGGTTAGATTCATTCGAAATACATTTGCCCTCAAAAGTAACCATTATCTTTACCTTTTAATCGCTTACGTTTGAAATTTAAGCTCGAAGCCCAAGACCATAAAGCCCGTGCTGGGTCAATTACCACGGCCCACGGAACTATTGAAACCCCCATATTTATGCCGGTGGGGACCCTTGGAACAGTTAAGGGGGTACATCAGCGTGAATTGGCCGATGATACTCAGGCTCAGATTATACTCGGAAATACCTACCACCTGTTCATGCGTCCTGGAACCACTATTTTAGAACAGGCAGGTGGTCTGCATCGATTCATAGGGTGGGAGCGTCCCATTCTGACGGATAGTGGCGGGTATCAAGTGTATTCTTTAGCTGATAATAGAAAAATTTCAGAGGAAGGGGTGCGTTTTAAATCGCATATCGATGGTTCTTCTCATTTTTTTACGCCAGAAAATGTCATGGATATTCAACGGAACATTGGCGCAGATATTATTATGGCCTTTGACGAATGCACTCCTTATCCTTGCCCCAAAGATTATGCGCTAAACTCGATGCACTTGACCCATAGGTGGCTCGATCGCTGTATCAATGCGTTAGATAAGCTGCCCTTTAAGTATGGCTACGAGCAGTACTTTTTTCCTATCGTTCAGGGTTCGGTGTATCCTGACCTTCGTGCAAAGTCAGCCGAGTACATTGCCTCAGTGGGTGCGGTAGGTAACGCTATTGGAGGCTTATCCGTAGGTGAACCTGCAGAAGAGATGTATGCCATGACTGATGTGGTGTGTCAAATTCTACCTGAAGATAAACCAAGATATCTCATGGGCGTAGGAACCCCCATAAATCTGCTCGAGAACATTGCCTTAGGTATCGATATGTTTGATTGTGTGATGCCCACGCGAAATGCGCGCAATGGAATGCTATTCACTTCAGAGGGCACGATCAATATTAAGAACAAGAAGTGGGAGGATGATTTTTCTCCCATTGACGACCAGGCGCTTTCGTATGTAGATACCCAGTATTCAAAGGCCTATCTTAGACACTTATTTGTCTGCAACGAGTTTTTGGGTAAGCAAATCGCAACCCTTCATAATTTGGCGTTTTATTTATGGCTAGTGAAAGAGGCTCGGACCCATATCTTAGCCGGGGATTTCTACGACTGGAAAGCCCAAATGGTGCATAAAATGAATAAAAGAAGGTAATGTTCGGATTAACGATCATAGATAAGTATATTCTAAAGCGCTATCTGCTTACTTTTTTTGGCATCCTTTTTTTATTTGTGCCCATAGGCATCTTAGCTTCTCTCGCCGAAAAGGTGAATAAAATACTTGAGAGCAAGGCCAGTGCATCAGAGATTTGGGCTTATTATGGAAACTTCACGCTGGTGTTGGGCAATATGCTCATGCCTATTCTACTTTTTCTAGCCATCATCTTCTTTACTTCGCGACTCAGCGCACGTACTGAGGTCGTGGCTATTTTGAGCTCAGGAATTTCATTTCAGCGTTTCTTGCGCCCTTATCTCATCGGAGCATCACTAGTAGCTCTGCTGATCTTTGTGATGAGCAATTTTATTGTACCCAGTGCAAGTGCCAAGTATCACGCCTTTGAAGACACCTATTTTCAAAAAAATACAGAAGATCGCCAGATTCGTAATATCTACAATCAGGTCGCCGAAAATGATTTTGTCTATGTCAGCTTTTTCGATCCAGAACGATTGATTGGATACAATTTTTCACTCGAACACCTCGATGATTCTGGACAATTAGAATACAAGATCACCGCCTCGAATATTCGCTTTATGACGGCCGATTCGACCTACAGACTCACCACCTATAAAAAACGAACTTTTAAAGAAGAGTTTGAGTATGTAGAGCAGCGCCGAAGTTTAGATACGGTGCTACAGTTTACCATCGATGACCTGATGCCTGTATCATATATCGCTGAGACCAAAAATCTTTTCGAGTTAAATCAATTCATAGCGGATCAAAAGCGCAGAGGGTCTGCCACAGTAAATTCTTATGTGCTTGAGAAGTACAAGCGATTGGCTTTACCGCTGTCTGCTTATATTTTGACACTCATCGCCGTGGCGGTGTCTTCGGTAAAGCGCCGCGGAGGGCTCGGCCTGAATTTAGCCTTCGGTATTGCCATCGCCTTTATTTACATCTTTTTTGACAGGGTGTTCTCAACACTTGCCGAACAGGCAGGATTTTCGCCTCTTTTAGCGGCAGTTTTGCCTATTATTTTCTTCGCAACAATTGCGATTTTTCTATTGCAGCGCGCAAAACGTTAATATGTATATTTGTCCTTCCACTAAACTTTAGCTAGGGCCTTTTTTATGGAATATTTAGACTTTGAACTACCCATTAAAGACTTAGAAGAGCAACTTCAGAAATGCCAAATTATTGGCGAAGAAAGTGAAGTTGATGTCACTGAAACCTGCAAGCAAATTGAAAAAAAATTAGCTGAGGCTCGAAAAGAAATTTATGGAAGCTTAACCCCATGGCAACGTGTTCAACTCTCTAGGCATCCGAACCGTCCGTATACCCTCGACTACGTTCGCGCCTTATGCGAAGGAACCTTTCTAGAGCTTCACGGTGACCGTGCGGTAGGGGATGATAAGGCGATGATTGGGGGATTAGGTAAGATTGCTGGTCAGTCATACATGATCATTGGGCAACAGAAAGGATACAATACGAAAACCCGGCAATACCGAAATTTTGGTATGGCGAATCCTGAAGGTTATCGAAAGGCTCTGCGATTGATGAAGATGGCTGAGAAGTTTGGGATTCCTGTATTGTCATTTATCGATACCCCAGGTGCGTATCCAGGGATTGAAGCAGAAGAACGAGGCCAAGGAGAAGCCATTGCTCGGAATTTGCTAGAAATGGCAAGGCTTCAGGTGCCCATTCTCGTTTTTATCATCGGAGAAGGAGCATCGGGGGGTGCGCTAGGTATAGGCGTCGGGGATCGAGTGATGATGCTTGAAAACTCGTGGTATTCGGTTATTTCTCCAGAGTCGTGTTCGTCTATTTTGTGGCGCAGTTGGGAGTACAAAGAGCGCGCTGCCGATGCCTTGAAGCTTACAGCTAAGGACATGAAGAAGATGACTTTGATCGATGAAATTATCAAAGAGCCTTTGGGTGGAGCTCATAGCGATCGTGAGCTCATGTTTCAGTTAGTGAAAAAGAAAATTGAAAAGACGTACGAAGAACTCGCTGCAATACCAGTAAAAACTCTCATTAAAGAGCGCATGGAGAAGTATGCTGAAATGGGAGTATATCAAGAATAATCTATGGCAATGATCGAACCCGGACGCGTTCCGCAACGCACCCAAAAATCTGCTGAGGTAATCTCTCTTGAGCGAGGCAAAATCCCTCCTCAAGCAGTAGAGCTTGAGCGAGTGGTATTAGGAGCCATGCTTATTGATAAGAAGGGCGTTGATGAGGTCATTGATATGTTGAACGAAGAGGTGTTTTATGTCGAGGCCCATCAGAAAATATTCTCGGCAATACACACACTTTTTCAAGAGACTAAACCCATCGATTTGCTCACTGTGTCTAACCTTTTGAAGCAACGTAAGCAACATGAGGCAGTGGGCGGAGATTATTATTTAATCGAATTGACTCGTGGGGTCGGATCTTCAGCGCATATTGAGTATCACGCTCGAATCATTTTGCAGAAATATGTACAGCGCAGTTTGATTAAGATATCTACCCAGCTTATTGAAGAGGCCTATGAAGACAGTCAAGACGTCTTCGATTTGCTCGATCAAGCAGAGGCCAGGTTGTACGATATTACTCAAGGAAACCTCAAGCGCTCAGCAGAATCAGCTCAAGATTTGGTGATCCAAGCCAAAAAGAAAATCGAAGAGATTTCAAATAAAGACGGTTTAAGTGGGGTGCCTTCGGGGTTTGATAAACTCGATGAAGTGACATCGGGATGGCAACCCAGTGACCTGATTATTATTGCGGCGAGACCCGGTATGGGTAAAACCGCCCTGACCTTGTCTATGGCGAGAAATATTGCCGTAAATAAGGGGCTTCCTGTGGCCTTTTTCTCTCTTGAGATGTCTTCGGTACAATTGATTACTCGTTTGATTTCATCTGAAACCGGCCTTTCTTCTGAGAAGCTGCGTACTGGAAGACTAGAAAAACATGAGTGGGAGCAGTTAAACGTTAAGGTGAAGACCTTAGAGAAAGCTCCTTTATTCATCGACGATACCCCTTCGCTGTCTATTTTCGATCTCAGGGCTAAGGCTCGAAGGCTTGCTTCTCAACACGGGATCAAATTGATTATTATCGATTACTTACAATTGATGACCATTGGATCGTCTCAAAAGGCCGGAAACAGAGAACAGGAGATTTCGACGATCTCTAGAAATCTAAAAGCGCTCGCAAAAGAACTTGAAGTTCCGGTAATCGCTCTCTCGCAGTTGTCTCGAGCCGTAGAGACCCGAGGAGGATCGAAACGTCCGCTCTTATCTGATCTTAGAGAATCTGGAGCCATCGAGCAAGATGCAGATATTGTTTCGTTTATTTACCGACCTGAATACTATAAAATTGAAGAGTGGGATGACGAGCAGCAATCGCCCACCGAGGGACAGGCCGAGTTGATTATCGCCAAACACCGCAATGGAGGGCTAGACAACATACGATTGAAGTTCATTGGTTCACTCGGAAAGTTCGAAAATCTCGATCACTCGTTTGGTGGATTTGAGTTCGAGTCTAAAATGAACGATGACCGCCCTCTTCCTAGGCCAGATCGTCCGTTTGCTTCGTCAGCCGACTTTGAATCTGACGACGACATGCCCTTTTAATTTAACGGGCTATCTAACGGTTTTTTACCAATTCTTCAAGGATCAATTCTACGCCAAACTGATCGTTAGAACGTGTAGTGTAATTGGTTGACTCGAGTACTTTTTGGTGCGCATTAGCCATGGCTACGCTGTTTGGTGTAAGTGCGAGCATTTCGAGATCGTTATTGTAGTCTCCAAATACAAGCAACTCTTCAGGGGCGACACTGTATTTTTTCATAAGTGTCTCAAGGGCAAACCCCTTATTGGCGTTTTTGTCAGAGATATCGACCCAAAAGTCGCCAGACACCTTGACTTTTAAAGGTCCGTCATAAGCTTCAAAATGAGGATAGATGTGCTTTTCTCCTCCGCCTTTATGGTACAGAGCGAGTTTTAAAATTGCATCTTGGGCTTGATCAATGGTGTGAATCAAGGTATGTGCTTCATAGTATTCGTTGAGTAAGCCGTGAAAGTGCAAATTAGTGCTCAGCGAGTAAGCTGTTCTTTCACTGCAAAGAATCGATTCAATTTCGGGTAGCGATTGCAGCTTTTCGAGGAGGTGAGTGAGATGGTTATAATCTAGAGCCTGTTTGTGCAGCACTTGATCTTGTTCAACGATGAGTGCTCCATTTTCAGCGATAAAACTCATCTGCTGTTCTATAGGATGCAATTTTGACCGCATACTTGGAAATTGTCTTCCGCTAGCCGCCACAAATCGAATCTGATGCTTGTGAAGTTGCTCAAAGAGCTTGAAAAATTTCTCACTCACCTGATGGGAAGAATTGAGTAGGGTGCCATCCATGTCAGAGACAACCATCTTTATGCGTTTATAATCAATCATAGGACCAAAAATAAAGAATCCCAAGCCGGTTAAAACTTGGGATTCTTAAGAGTTGCGGAAAATGATGAGTTACTTTACTTTCTCTACAATAGCTTTGAAGGCCTCGGGCTCATTCATAGCGAGATCGGCAAGCACCTTACGGTTAAGATCGATGTGATTCTTTTTTAAGCCTCCCATAAATTGAGAGTAAGAGAGACCGTGTAATCGGGCACCCGCATTGATACGAGCGATCCACAGGGCTCTAAAATTTCTCTTTTTATTTCTGCGGTCGCGGTAAGCATAAACGAGTGCTTTTTCAACAGCGTTTTTCGCTACCGTCCACACATTTTTTCTGCGTCCAAAGTACCCTTTGGCGAGTTTCATGATTTTTTTTCTTCGAGCTCTTGAAGCTACTGAGTTAACTGATCTTGGCATACGTGTTTTTGTTTTTGTAGTTGGCGATCCTAAGCGGATACTTTTACAAGCCAAACTCCAGGGTTAAAAAATACCGACTATCGGGGTGTCTATTTTAAACGAAGTTGTTCTTTGATACTATTGACATCTGCATCATGAACCAGCCCAGAGTGCGTAAGTTTCAGTTTACGCTTCTTTGACTTTTTCGTCAAAATGTGACTTTTAAACGCGTGCTTGCGTTTGATTTTTCCAGAGCCAGTAAGCGTAAAACGCTTCTTGGCACTAGACTTGGTTTTCATTTTTGGCATGATCTTTATTTTTGTTCCGCAATCTTATTTTTTTGCCAGTTTAGGAGCGATAAATATCGTCATTCGCTTACCCTCGAGCTGAGGCATCTGCTCGACTTTTCCATATTCTTCGAGTTCTTGAGCTAATCGCAGCAACAAGATTTCTCCTTGATCTTTGTACACGATCGACCGCCCTTTGAAGAACACGAACGCCTTTAATTTGGCGCCCTCTTTCAAGAACTTCTCGGCATGTCTCTTTTTAAACTCAAAATCGTGATCGTCGGTTTGTGGGCCGAAACGAATCTCTTTGATTACCACCTTGGTCGCCTTAGCCTTCATGACTTTTTCTCGTTTCTTTTGTTCGTAAAGAAACTTCTTGTAGTCGATGATTTTACACACAGGCGGATCGGCATTGGGCGAAATCTCTACAAGATCGAGCTCTTGTTCTCTAGCGAGCTCTAATGCTTTTGAAACGGTGTATACCCCGACCTCGACATTATCGCCAACTAATCTGACTTCATCTGCTGTAATATCCTCATTGATATTGTGAGGATTTTCCATGCTGCGCCTAGGCTGCGGCTTGGTTTTTTTTCTGCGTATTGCTATGGTTAATCAAATTTTGGTTAAACTTCTCTAAACGGCTTTACTGCTTCTGCAATGCGATCGTTAATGTACTTCGCAAATGCTTCAACGCTCATAGAGCCCATGCTTTCTCCTCCGTGTTTGCGCACAGAAATTAGCCCTTCAGCCTCTTCTTGTTCGCCAATCACGATCATGAAAGGCACTTTCTTCATCTCCGCTTCTCTGATCTTTTTTCCAACCGTCTCATTTCGAGCGTCAATGAGGGCGCGAATTTCGTGATTTTCTAGCGATTTTAAAACTTTTCGGGCATAATTTTCAAAACGCTCGCTTACCGGAAGCACCTCGACTTGAATGGGAATCAACCAAACTGGGAAATTTCCGCCAGTGTGTTCTAATAGCAGCGCAATAAAGCGTTCAAGACTGCCAAATGGAGCTCGGTGAATCATTACCGGGCGGTGGTATTCGTTATCACTGCCTTTGTAGCTCAAATCAAAGCGCTCTGGAAGGTTATAATCTACCTGAATGGTACCGAGCTGCCATTTTCGACCTAGGGC
>JBJOGS010000001.1:0-24187 GCA_046048095.1 Bacteroidota bacterium | reverse complement strand
TCGCCACCTTAGATACCACTGTGCGCAAGGTCGTACTTGGCAACCTTCCGTTTTTGCTAAGCGACACGGTGGGTTTCATTCGTAAACTACCCACTCAGCTTGTAGAGAGTTTTAAAAGCACCCTAGACGAGGTACGCGAGGCAGACCTTCTCTTACATGTAGTCGACATCTCGCACCCCCAATTTATAGAGCACATTGAGGCGGTGAATCACATTCTGAGAGAGATCAGTTGTGAAGGCAAACCAACCGTCATGGTCTTCAATAAAATTGACCAGTACCGCCCTGAACCGTTCGACCAAGACGATCTCACCATCCCCCACGAGCAAAGGCATTACAGCCTTGAAGAATGGCAGAAAACCTGGTATAATAAAATGGGAGACAAGGCCCTGTTTATCTCTGCGATCAACAAAGAAAATCTAGAGCACTTTAAGAAAAGTGTCTACAAGGCGGTACGAGATATTCACATCACGCGCTTTCCGTACAACAATTTCTTGTATCCTGAGAATTTAGACGACTACAGCGACCTAGAAACCTAAAGCGGTACCGCTGAACAGGCCTCTCCGTACATCAGCTTTTTGGCGACCTTTTTCAATTCAGCCGCCGCCGTCACATAGGCTTGTGGCACGACAGGTTTGTGAGCACAACCTTTAAGAATAACGGGGGCCCCTTGATACACAGAGAAATCAACCTGTGCAATTGCTCGCTCAAAAAGAACGATTTCTAACAGCTCTAAGCTTCCTACCACCACCGTCGAGGCTATGGATGAAAGCGAAGAAGTCACTAGTGCATAGGTCCACTGAGGTAGAATGGCTTCTTCACTACAATAGAGGGCCACATGAGCGTTTTGGTAAACTGAAAGATCTGCGTTTTTCAGGGCCTGTCGAAAAGAAACCTCTCTCAACACCGCTCCCTCTTCAAACCATTGCGCAATGTCAAGCGCCATTCTAGGGCCTTCGGTATATAATACCTCTAAATCAAAAGTTTTAAGGGGGCTATTGGCCACCCGATTCAAAATGGGTTCTTCGCTAAGCGACATGGTTACAATAATCCGAGTTCTAATTTAGCTTCTTCGCTCATAAGCTCTTGGGTCCAGGGCGGATCAAAGGTGATCTCTACCTCAACATCTTTAATCGCATCAATCGACTTTACTTTTTCTTCTACTTCTACCGGAAGGGTTTCAGCCACCGGACAGTTTGGAGAAGTGAGGGTCATCAAAATACGCACCTCGTTATCTTCATTGACGAGTACGTCATAAATTAGACCTAGCTCATAAATATCGACAGGGATCTCTGGATCATAAATGGTCTTCAAGACCTTCACGATACTTTCACCAAGGGCAGAGGTGTCTACAACTTCACTCATAGCTTAAGATTCTATTTGGGTTTGATAGGCAACGGCATACAGCTTGATTTGTTTGATCATGCTTAATAATCCATTGGCGCGTGTAGGAGACAGGTGCTCTTTCAGTCCGATTTGATCGACAAAATACAGCTCGGCATCGAGAATGTCTTGAGGCCGCTGTCCGCTGAACACACGTAACAATAGCGCGATAATGCCTTTTGTAATAATCGCATCGCTGTCTGCAGTAAAATGAATGAGCTGGTCTTTTAAGGACGCAAACACCCATACTTTACTTTGGCAACCCTTAATCGTGTATTCGTCGGTCTTGTATTTTTCATCGATCAGAGCAAGCGATTTGCCAAGCTCAATCATGTACTCGTAACGCTGCATCCAATCGTCGAACATACTGAATTCGTCGATGATTTCATCTTGTATTTCGTTAATTGGTCGCGGGTTACTCATCTGATTATTAAGCGTTTATTGCAACATAGCCACCGCCTTCTTCACGGCTTCTACGAAGATATCGATTTCTTGTTTGGTGTTGTAAAAAGCAAAGCTTGCGCGCACCGTGCCAGGAATCTCAAAACGATTCATCACGGGCTGCGCACAGTGGTGCCCTGTTCTTACAGCAATGCCCAGCTTGTCAAGAATTGCTCCGAGGTCATAGGGATGCACCGCCCCCACATTAAACGATATCACCGAAGCCTTTTGAGCCGCCTCACCAATGATACGCAGTCCGTCAATCTTCTTGAGTGCCGAGGTAGCATATTCGAGTAGTTCGTGCTCATAGGCGGCAATCGACTCAAAGCCGATGCGATTCATATAATCTATAGCTGCTCCAAAGGCGATGCCTCCGGCAATATTCGGAGTTCCGGCTTCGAATTTATGCGGAAGTCCTGCATAGGTGGTTTTGGCAAAGCTCACCTCGGCGATCATCTCTCCGCCCCCCTGATAGGGCGGTAGCTTTTCAAGCCAATGTCGTTTTCCATAAAGCAAGCCTACCCCAGTAGGTCCGCAAACTTTGTGCGCCGACATCGTATAAAAATCAACATCCAAAGACTGCATGTCTGCTTTGAAGTGAGGGGCGGCCTGAGCGCCATCGATAAGCACTGCAGCACCCACAGCATGAGCCTTAGCGATAATCGCCTCGATTGGATTGATGGTGCCTAACGCATTCGAAACATGATTGCAAAACACCACCTTAGTGCGCGGACTAAGCAACTGATCAAAGGCATGCATGTCCAATTCACCAGCGTCATTCATCGGAATCACCTTCAACAGGGCTCCTGTCTTTTCACACAGCATTTGCCAAGGAACGATGTTTGAATGATGCTCCATTTCAGATACCAACAACTCGTCGTTGGCTTCGAGTAAAGACGCAAAGCCTGAGGCGACAATGTTGATCGAATGAGTGGTTCCGGCGGTAAAGATGATTTCTGCCGATTCTTTGGCATTTAGGTGTGCTCTTAACGTCTCGCGTGCATGCTCATAGGCTTCAGTAGCCTCTTGAGAAAGGGTGTGCACTCCGCGATGAATGTTGGCATTGTAACGACTGTAGTAATCTACAATCGTATCTATGACCTGTTTTGGCGTTTGAGAAGTAGCTGCATTGTCAAAATAGACCAGGGGCTTCCCATTGACTTGACGGTCAAGTATCGGAAAGTCCTTTCGTATAGCTTCTACATCAAACGTGACAGTATTCATAGTATGGTCTATAAGTCAAATCCTAGTCTTACGCCGAGCTTATCAGCAATCACCTGTTTCACGCGGCGTTCGAGCGCTACATTTTTGACCGATTCGAGCACATTATTCGCGAAGGCGTACATCAGCAAAGCGCGTGACTCTTTTTCAGGAATACCTCTTGATCTTAGGTAAAACAAGGCCTCTTCATCGAGCTGCCCTATGGTACATCCGTGTGAACAGCGCACATCGTCAGCAAAAATCTCTAGTTGAGGTTTCGTATTCACTGTAGCCTTGTCGCTGACAAGTAGGTTGTTGTTTTGCTGAAACGCATTGATCTTTTGAGCAATCTGATCGACGATAATCTTTCCGTTGAATACCCCGACTGATCGCTCGTCATAAATACCCTTATAGTCTTGATGGCTCTCGCAATTCGGTTGCGCGTGATGCACCAAGGTATAGTGATCAATGTGCTGACGCTCTGAAGCTAGGGTAACGCCTTTAAGCACAGAGTTACAGTGCTCTCCGTTTTGATAAAAATTCAGATTGTTTCGCACCAGTTTGTTTCCGAAAGAAAGCGTGTGCACTCGCACCTCACTACCTGCCTTCTGATCGATATAGGTGTTGTCGATAAGTGAGGCGGTCAGCTGGTCATTCTGAAACTTGTAATAATCAAGAATGGCATTTTTCTCGACAAAAATCTCAGTGACCGAGTTGGTAAAGGCCTCAATAGGGCCTAACGCCTGGTGGCGTTCGATGATTTGTGCCTCTGCGCCTTCTTCTAAAACGATTAGATTTCGCGGTTGCAACAAAATTTGAGGAGTATTGCCAGTGGCGAAGTGCACTATCTCTATGGGCTTGAGCGGGGCTTTGCCCTTTGGGATAAAAATGTAGGCGCCCTCGTTGGCAAAAGAAGTGTTGAGGTTGGTTAAGGCGTCTTTGGCGTTTGCCACTTTATTGAAATAGGCATCAATAACGTGCTTGTACTTGGGTTTTTCAATTGCAGCACTAAACAGACAGACATCGACACCATCATGGGTAGTTTCAGAAAGAAACGAGCTGTATTGCCCATCAACAAAGACAATCTTGAACGTTTCTATTTCGTGCAAGAAATATTGTCGAACGCTGGCGTATTCTAAGGCGCACTTCGACTTCGGAAAGATGCTATAATCGGTCGCAAGCAATTCTTGAAGCGAGGTATACTTCCAAGCTTCTTGCTTCTTGGTCGGAAACCCCTGCTGTTCAAATCGCTTAAGCGCTTCAGTGCGAATCTCATGCACCGGATCATTCACATTCACCTGGTCTTCAAAAGCGATAAATGACGATAAGAGTTTATCTGTGAAATCCATAGCTACTCATTTTCGGCTTTGATCCAATCGTATCCTTTCGCCTCTAATTCTTTGGCTAGCTCTTTGGTGCCCGACTTCACAATGCGGCCATTGTACAACACGTGCACGTGATCAGGAACGATATAGTCTAATAGGCGCTGGTAGTGCGTGATCACCACGATAGCGTTGTCTTTATTCTTAAGCTTATTGACCCCGTTGGCCACGATGCGTAAGGCGTCGATATCTAGGCCCGAATCGGTCTCATCCAAAATGGCGAGTTTGGGTTCGAGCATGGCCATTTGAAATATCTCGTTGCGCTTTTTCTCTCCTCCTGAGAATCCTTCATTTAGTGAGCGCGACAAGAATTTGCGGTCAATTTCTAAGAGGGCTGATTTCTCGCGAATCTTAGATAGCATTTCATTGGCCGGCATCTCTTCAAGGCCTCTAGCCTTGCGCGATTCGTTAATCGCAGCCTTTATGAAGTTGGTTACCGTCACCCCTGGAATTTCAACGGGATATTGAAACGACAAGAACACTCCTGCATGGGCGCGCTCTTCAGGATCCAGATCAAGTAGGTCTAATTGGTCTAAAGTGACCTTTCCGTCAGTCACCTCAAAGTCTTCTCGACCGGCGATCACTGAGGCCAAGGTGCTTTTTCCTGATCCGTTTGGCCCCATGATGGCGTGGACCTCTCCGGGTTTAATCGAAAGGCTGATTCCTTTTAATATCTCTTTTTCTTCAACTCGTGCGTGAAGGTTTTCAATGTGCAACATGATCAATCTGATTTATCCTACTGAGCCTTCTAGGCTGATTTCTAATAATTTTTGTGCCTCTACGGCGAACTCCATCGGCAGCTTATTGAGCACCTCTTTACTAAATCCGTTGACGATCAAAGCAATGGCCTTCTCGGTATCGATGCCGCGTTGATTGCAATAAAAGATCTGGTCTTCTCCGATCTTGCTCGTCGTGGCCTCGTGTTCTACCTGAGCAGACTTGTTTTTGGCCTCTATATAAGGGAAGGTATGGGCGCCGCATTGGTTGCCCATGAGCAATGAGTCGCACTGAGAAAAGTTTCTCGCGTTTTCGGCGCGCGATTGGATTTGAACGAGTCCACGGTAGCTGTTTTGAGAGCGACCCGCTGAAATTCCTTTTGAAATAATGGTGCTCTTCGTGTTCTTGCCAAGGTGAACCATTTTGGTTCCGGTATCGGCCTGCTGAAAGTTATTGGTTACCGCTATCGAATAGAATTCTCCGATCGAATTGTCGCCTTTCAAAACACAAGACGGATACTTCCAAGTCACCGCAGACCCCGTCTCGACCTGTGTCCAAGAAATTTTGGCATTGCGCTCACAAAGGCCGCGTTTAGTAACAAAATTGTACACCCCGCCTTTGCCCTCTTTATCTCCCGGAAACCAGTTTTGAACGGTTGAGTATTTGATTTCAGCATCGTCTAGCGCTATAAGCTCGACCACCGCCGCATGCAATTGATTCTCATCACGTGACGGAGCAGTACAGCCCTCTAGATAGCTGACATAACTGCCTTGATCAGCAATGACCAAGGTGCGCTCGAATTGGCCTGTTCCGGCTTGATTAATTCTGAAATAAGTCGAGAGTTCCATGGGGCAACGCACCCCTTTTGGTATGTAGCAGAAACTTCCGTCAGAAAATACTGCTGAATTAAGTGCAGCGTAGAAATTATCCCGCGGAGGCACCACAGAGCCCATGTACTTTTTCACCAGCTCAGGGTGTTCTTTAATCGCTTCAGAAATCGAACAAAAAATAATTCCCTTTTCTGCTAAAGTCTTTTTAAAGGTGGTGGCCACTGAAACCGAGTCCATCACCACATCAACTGCCACCCCGGCCAATTTTTTCTGCTCGTCAAGAGAAATGCCCAGGCGCTTAAAGGTGTCCAGTAATTCGGGGTCGACCTCATCAAGACTTTCGTATTTAGGCTTCTTGTTCGGAGCCGAGTAGTAAGATATCGCTTGAAAGTCAGGCTTCGCATAATGCACATTCGCCCACTCAGGCTCTGCCATCTTCTTCCACTGTTTGAACGCCTCAAGGCGCCATTCAGTCATCCACTGAGGCTCTTCTTTTTTAGCAGAAATAGCGCGAATAATATCTTCGTCTAATCCCTTAGGAAAGGTGTCTGACTCAATATCGGTGTAAAATCCATACGCGTATTCCTTGGTTTCTAACTCTTTCTTTAATTCTTCTTCTGTATAGGCCATAGCGTTTGTTTTTTATGAGTTAAGCTAGAGCGAAAAGCTCTCGCCACACCCACAGGTTCGTTGTGCATTAGGGTTGTTAAACACAAACCCCTTGCCATTTAATCCGCCTGAATACTCAAGGGTGGTGCCAACGAGATAGAGAAAACTCTTTTTGTCCACGGCAATGCGCACGTCATTGTCTTCGAATAACTTATCAGTCTCACTGAGCTGATTGTCGAATTTGAGTTCGTAAGAAAGACCACTACATCCGCCGCTCTTCACCCCAACTCTCACAAAGTCGGTGGCCGCGTCAAACCCCTCTTCACTCATCAGGGTTCGCACTTTCTCTTTAGCCGAAGCTGCAACTTTGATCATCGTTATTTAAATTAATTCTATGCAAAGATACATTTTACCTCAGTTTTTTCACAGATTTAATGCCTCTCGAAAGGAATTTAGAATGTGGTATTTTTGCCTCATTACTTCAGGCCATGATCGAAGAAAAAAACCAGCCTTTGCGCTCTGTTGAAGAACTCGGAGAATTTGCCCTCATCGACCACCTCACGAATCAATTTGAAATCCATAGAACTGAAACGATCAGGTCAATTGGTGATGATGCCGCGCTGCTCGACATGGGTCTGCGCAAGACCGTTGTGAGCACCGATATGCTAGTAGAAGGCATTCATTTCAATTTGAGTTATATGCCCATGAGGCATTTGGGTTACAAGGCGGCAGTGGTCAATCTGTCGGATATCTGTGCGATGAATGCGCGCCCAACGCACATTACAGTTTCGATTTCGGTATCCAATCGCTTTTCTCTAGAAGCGCTTGAAGCCTTCTATCAAGGGGTGCATGATGCTTGTAAGAAGTACCAAGTCGACCTCGTCGGCGGAGATACCACTGCATCTCTCAAGGGAATGACCATTTCGGTTACGGCCCTTGGAGTGGTTTCAGATGAGCGTGTGGCGTACAGAAATGGCGCAAAAGAAAACGACCTGGTCGTGGTAAGTGGAGACCTGGCAGGGGCGTACCTCGGATTTCAGGTACTAGAGCGCGAGCGACAGGTCTTTGAGGTAAATCCAAAGCATCAACCTGATCTTGACCCCTACCACTACATTGTTCAACGCCAATTAAAACCAGAGGCTCGACTAGATATAGTGGAGCTCTTAGAAGCCCTTGAGGTGGTTCCGACCTCAATGATTGATATCAGCGATGGACTTTCGTCTGAGTCGCTTCACTTAAGCAAGCAGTCGGGTTTAGGCATCGCGATTTACGAAGAAAAATTACCCGTTGACCCCACCGTGATTGCCGCCTGCGAAGAGTTCAACCTCAACCCCACAGTTGCGGTGCTTAGCGGAGGAGAAGATTACGAGCTCTTGTTTACGATTAAGCAAGATGATTTCTTAAAGATCAAGGGCAATCCAAACCTCACTGTAATTGGGCACATGACCGAGAAGGCTTCAGGGACGCAACTCGTTCTGCGCTCAGGAGAATTGGCCGAGCTTAAGGCCCAAGGATGGACTTCTTTTTAAGCCATTGAACAGAGAAAGGCGTTTTAAGCGAAAAAACCGTTTGGTATTATACCAATCGGTATATTTCTATTTTGCGTTTGATTTTATTGAATTGACAACGCTTATGCGTTCATCAATTCTTCAATCTCATCGGGCTCAATCGGAATGCTGCGCATAAGATTTTTAGGTGCCCCAGAAGGCTGAACCACCACATTGTCTTCTAAGCGTATTCCAAAGCCCTCTTCAGGTATGTAGATGCCTGGCTCAACGGTGAAAACCATATTCGCCTGAATAGGCGTTTTAAGCAGCCCATAATCGTGGGTATTTAGGCCAAGGTGGTGACAGGTTCCGTGCATAAAATAACGCTTAAACGCAGGAGATTCCTCGCTCTGTGCCTGCACGTCTGCCTTGTCTAACAGCCCAAGGTCTAAGAGTGCCGAGGTCATCACTTTACCTACTTCTTTGTGGTGTTCAGCCCACAGAATTCCTGGAGTGAGCATGGCCGTTGCCTCGTTTTTTACCTTTAGTACCGCTTGGTAAACCGCCTTTTGACGCGCGCTGAATTTTCCGCTGACCGGAATAGTTCGGGTCATATCGCTTGAATAATTGGCGTATTCAGCGGCTACATCCATCAGCAAAAGATCACCCGACTGACACTGACGGTTGTTCTCAATGTAGTGCAGAATATTGGCCGAGGCCCCTGAAGCGATTATTGGGGTGTAGGCGAACCCCTTAGAACGATTGCGCACAAACTCGTGCAGCAATTCGGCCTCGATTTCGTATTCCCAGACTCCGGGCTTCACAAAGTTGAGCAGCCTTCTAAACCCTTTTTCGGTGATTTCACAGGCTCGGGCAATGAGCTCAATCTCCTCAGGTTCTTTGACGCCTCTGAGGGCATTGAGTATTGGAAAGCTCTTAGCCACCTGATGAGCGGGAAACTGGGCTTTCGCTTTCTTAATAAAGCGGTCTTCTCGGGTTTCAGTTTCGACCGTCTGCCGATAGTGCTCATTGGTATTGAAGTAAATGGTTTCGGCCTCGCTCATGAGGTCGGCAAACACAGCGTCGAATTGACGGGTCCAGTAGACCGTTTCAATTCCGGACACCTTAGTGGCTTCGGCCTTGCTGAGCTTAGGGCCCTCCCAAACCGCAATGTGGTCGTTGGTTTCGCGCACAAAAAGCACTTCCCGGTGTTTCGGATTAATGGCATCCGGAAAGAGCACTAAAACACTCTCTTCTTGATCTACTCCACTCAAATAAAACAGGTCTCTGTGCTGTTCAAAGGGCATGCTAGCGTCAGCGCCAATGGGATAGAGGTCGTTTGAATTGAACACAGCAAGGCTTTTGGGCTTCAACTGAGCGGCAAACTTGCTTCGGTTCTTCACAAATAGGGCCGAAGGTAAGGCGTGGTATTTCATCTAGTTCTTGAGTTGATATATTCTAACGTAGTCGATCTCCATTTGGTCTTGCTCGAATGAAGCAGGCACGGGTCCGCCCAAAGATCCGCCCATAGCCACGTTTAGCAGCAGGTAGTGCGGATTGTCAAAAGGCACGTTTTCGGCATTGTTCATGCGTACGACTAATGTCTCGTCTACATAAATATCTATACGATCGGCATCCCAAACGAGAACGTAATTGTGAAAATCTTCTGTGAGTCCAGTAATAGATTTTTTAAGACCGTAGGTGGCATAGGCATTAGTACCCGTATCGTGCCAGTGAAATGTGCCGAGCGTTTCGTTCTTGTTGCCTCCATACTGCTCCATGATGTCAATTTCTCCGCAGTGAGGCCATCCGACGCTTCCTCTAGAGTCGCCAAAATAATTGCCCTTTTCGTTAATGTTAGAGCCCAAGGTCCAGATAGCCGGCCAGGTACCCGCGGCGGCCGGAAGCTTAGCCCTCACCTCTACCTTTCCGTAAGTAAAATCGAACTTAGCGTTCAAACGGGCCGAGGTAAATTCTTTGCTCATTCCCCCATAGGTATAGTCTTCTCTCTTGGCTATGATCTTCAGCGTTCCGTCACTAACCAGTGCATTATCTAGTCGATTGGTATAGTGTTGCAGCTCGTTGTTGGCCCATCCGCTATCGGTAATCGGCTCTATTTGAAAGTGCCACTTATCGGCCATCGGCGTACCCTCATAATCAAACTCGTCACCCCAAACCAACTCGTAAGTAGGGGCTACGAGCTGATCTTCGGTACTGCTCAACGATTCGTTAGGTTGTTTCGGATCATCTGCGCTCGAACTCGAACAGGCAGAAATAATAAGGGTAACAAATGCTAGGGTTAGTGATAAAGATCGTTTCATTGCTATATTTATGAATAGTAACGCGTTAATAAAGCGAATATAAGCTACCCAAAAATGAAAACGATCAGACACTTACTGCTAATTATTTCTGTATGCTCTTATGTTTTGAGCTCAGCCCAAGACCATTTTGAGGCCATTCAATTTGAATCTGTAGGCCCCAGCGTAATGAGCGGGCGTGTGGTTGACCTTGAGGTAAACCCCGAAGATCCGACCGAATTCTATGTAGCCTACGCATCGGGCGGGCTTTGGCACACCACCGACAACGGCACATCATTTGCCCCCATCTTTGACAATGCCCCTACGCAAAACCTGGGTGAAATAGCCATGCATTGGCCCAGTAGAACCCTATACGTTGGGACCGGAGAAAACAACTCTTCGCGCTCTTCTTATGCCGGAATCGGGCTTTTCAAAACCATTAATAACGGCAAAGATTGGACATTTTTGGGCCTAGAAGACAGCCACCATATCGGACGCATTTTGGTCGACCCGTCTAATCCTGATCACGTCATTGTCGGAGTCCTCGGCCACCTCTATACGCCTAATGCCGAGCGCGGTATTTATCGCTCTACCGATGGCGGAAACAGCTGGCAACAGACCCTTTTTATCAATGAAGATACAGGCGTAATCGATCTCGCTCACGACCCCAACAATTTTAACACGATTTACGCGGCCAGTTGGCAACGCGACAGAAAGGCCTGGAATTTTGAAGGTAGCGGCCGTAATTCTGCCCTCTACAAGAGTATTGATGCCGGACAGAGCTGGCAAAAGATCAGTACAGAAAACAGCGGATTTCCGCAAGGGGCAGGCGTAGGTCGCATCGGGTTGGCCGTATTCGATTCAACGACGCTTTATGCGGTGCTCGACAATCAAGCTAGACGCGCGAACTCCCCAAAAGAAAAAGGTGAGGGACTTGTAAAAGACGATTTCAAAACAATGAGCGTCGCTGAACTGCTCAACCTAGACAACAAGGCGCTTAACGACTATTTAAAGACCAATGGTTTTCAAGAAAAGTATCGCGCCGAAAACGTAAAACAGCTTGTCAGAGATGGTGTAGTCGTACCTAAAGATCTCGCTATTTACCTCGAAGATGCCAACGCGATGCTCTTTGACACTCCGGTGATTGGGGCCGAAGTTTATCGCAGTGATGACGGTGGAAAGTCTTGGTCGCGCACTCATGAAGACTACATCGATCAATTGTTTTATAGCTATGGGTATTATTTCGCTCAGGTAAGGGTAGACCCCAATAATAAAGAGGTGATTTACCTCGCCGGGGTGCCGCTTATTCAATCAAAAGATGGCGGAAAAACATTCGCTTCTATCGATAAAAGTAACGTTCACGCCGATCATCACGCCCTCTGGATTAACCCTAAGCGCCCTGGGCACCTCATCAACGGTAATGACGGAGGAATCAATATCACCTATGACGATGGCGCCCATTGGACAAAAAATAACAGCCCTGCCGTCGGACAATTTTATGCCATACAAGTAGATCAAGAAGCCCCATACAACATCTATGGAGGTCTTCAAGACAACGGGGTATGGAAGGCCAAACACACCACTAAAGAAAGCAGTGAATGGCTCGCCACAGGCCAGAATCCATGGCAAGAGCTCTTAGGTGGCGATGGCATGCAAGTCGAAGTTGACCCTAGAGGGGCACGAATGGTGTACACCGGATTTCAATTTGGCAACTACTACCGCATCGATCAACAAACGGGCAAACGCACCTATATTACTCCTAAACATTCGCTAGGTGAGGCGCCCTACCGCTTCAACTGGCAGACCCCCATATTACTGTCGAAACACCATCCAGATGTGCTCTATATGGGAAGCAACAAGCTGCACCGCTCTTTAGACCAAGGAAACACCTGGAAAACGCTCTCTGATGACCTCACCCAGGGCGGAAAAAAGGGTAATGTGGCCTACGGAACACTCACAAGTATAAGCGAATCTGACTTTGAATTTGGATGGCTCTACACGGGTAGCGATGACGGCCTCATTCATCGATCGTTAGATGGCGGACATAGTTTTGAACTGATATCTGAAGGTCTTCCGAGCGATCTATGGGTAAGCCGTGTGGCCGCATCGACCCATAAAAAAGAACGGGTATATGCCACGCTAAACGCATATAGAAACGACGATTTTACACCACATGTCTATGTGAGCGAAGACCGCGGCGACACCTGGAGGTCTATTTCTTCGAATCTTCCGCAATCTTCAGTCAATGTGATCATAGAAGACCCCGTTAACGAAAACTTGCTTTTTGTCGGGCTAGATAACGGACTCTATGTGAGCCTTGACCGCGGTGAGTCATGGAGCGCTCTCAACCAAGGGCTTGTCGCTGTTGCCGTGCACGACTTAAAAATCCAAAAAGAAGCACAACACCTAGTTGTTGGTACTCATGGACGCAGTATTTACCTCGCGCCAATTAGAGCGCTACAAGAGGCTAGTGCCGCCGTATTAAGTCAATCCGTGCATCTTTTTGAGCCCGAAAAACTACGCCATAGTTCACGTTGGGGAAGCAACAGAAGCTTTTTTGAACTGACTTACACGCCTGAGATCAAATTGAACTATTATTCGAATGCTGATCAAGCCATACAACTATCGATTCAGCACGAAGGCCGAGAATTGTTTTTGCTCAAAGACCAAGCAAAAGCCGGATTCAATAGCCTCGCCTACACCTTAGAAATCGACAAGGCCATTCTTGAGCGGCTTCCAAAGAAAACCCGTGAAGGGTTCACTGCTTCGCAAAACGGAGCATACTATTTGCCCAAAGGAGAATACACCCTCGTACTTAAAGGCCCACAAAGCCAAAGTCAGTCGAAGCTGGTCATTGAATAATCAAGAATTAGTTTAAATAAGAAAGCGGCGCTTTATTGCGCCGCTCTTCGTTGCAGAATAGTTGTTTGAGGCGTAATTTTGTGCCGTTAATTCACTATAGATAAACGACACTCACATGCTAAGTTCTTCGTTGTTGCGTAAGCTTGTTATGGCCCTGTCTGGGTTGTTTCTGATCTCGTTCTTATCGCTTCACCTAGCCATCAATTTGGCTTCGGTATTTTCAGCCGATTTGTACAATGAATGGTCTCACTTTATGGGCTACAATAAAATTGTGCAATGGATTATGCAACCTATTCTGATTGCAGGAGTGATCGTTCACTTTGTAATGGGGTTTGTGCTCGAAGTGCAGAACCGTAAGGCACGAGGTGCTGAAGGATATGCAGTTAGGGGCTCAGGCACAAATAGCAGCTGGATCTCAAGAAACATGATACTTTCAGGAGCCGTTGTGCTCGCCTTCATCGGGTTGCATATGTATGATTTTTGGGTGCACGAGATGGCCTACAAATACGTAGATCAGCTTCCTGTGGATACCGAGCGCTATCACGCCTTTACCGTGGCAAAATTCAGCACATTAGGACGAACGTTGATCTACAGCTTCTCTTTTGTGCTCTTGGCCATGCACCTGTATCACGGTTTTGCCTCTTCAATGCAAACCATTGGTTTAGACAATAAATACGGCAAAGCAATCCAGGCCTTCGCCAAAATCTTTTCGGTAGCAGTACCTGCAGGCTTTGTTTTTATCGCATTGTTTCATCATTTAAATCCTCTTCAATAACATGGCTACACTCGATTCAAAAGTTCCAAAGGGCCCTTTAGCCGAGAAGTGGAGCAAGCATAAAAATGACATTCGTCTGGTGAATCCGGCGAATAAAAGAAATATCGACGTAATCGTGGTTGGTACCGGTCTTGCCGGTGCGTCTGCTTCAGCCACCCTGGCCGAACTTGGATACAACGTAAAGACGTTCTGCTATCAAGATTCTCCTCGACGCGCACACTCTATCGCTGCCCAAGGAGGGGTAAACGCGGCTAAAAACTACCAAGGTGATGGCGACTCGGTGTATCGCCTCTTTTATGACACCATCAAAGGAGGAGACTACCGTTCAAGAGAGGCCAACGTGCATCGCTTGGCAGAGGTATCTACCAATATCATTGACCAATGTGTGGCGCAAGGGGTTCCGTTCGCCCGCGAATATGGGGGGTTACTTGACAACCGCTCTTTCGGAGGAGTTCAAGTGTCTCGCACCTTTTACGCCAAAGGGCAAACTGGACAGCAGCTATTGCTCGGTGCGTATTCAGCGATGAATCGTCAGATTCAGCGCGGAAAAATCAAGTCATACATCCGTCACGAGATGATGGATTTGGTGCTAGTGGATGGCAAAGCGCGAGGAATTATCGCTCGTGATCTAGTGACCGGTGAAATTGAGCGCCATGGGGCACACGCTGTGGTATTAGCCACAGGCGGATACGGAAACGTTTTCTTCTTATCTACCTATTGTATGGGGGCTAACGTCATGGCGGCCTGGCGGGCACACCGCAGAGGCGCCTACTTCGCTAATCCTTGCTTTACGCAGATTCACCCGACTTGTATCCCCGTTTCTGGAGACCATCAGTCTAAGCTGACACTCATGTCCGAATCGTTAAGAAACGACGGACGCATTTGGGTGCCTAAAAAACTAGAAGATGCCCAAGCGATTCGTGAAGGCAAACTAAAGCCCACCCAAATTGCAGAAGAAGATCGAGATTACTATCTAGAGCGTCGCTATCCGGCTTTTGGTAACCTCGTTCCGCGTGACGTCGCTTCGAGAGCCGCGAAAGAACGCTGCGATGCAGGTTATGGAGTGAACAAAACAGGAGAAGCGGTTTACCTAGACTTCGACTCGGCGATTATGCGCTATGGGCGTGAGAAGGCCAACACCAGCGGTCTAAAAGATGCCGATGACCAAACCGTTCGAGCGCTTGGAGAAAAAATCGTTGAGGCCAAGTACGGAAACCTCTTTCAGATGTACGAGAAAATCGCCGATGAAAATCCATACAAGACGCCAATGAAAATTTACCCTGCCGTTCACTATGCCATGGGCGGATTGTGGGTAGATTACAACCTGATGACTACTATCCCCGGATGCTATGCCGCCGGAGAAGCGAACTTCAGCGATCACGGCGCCAACCGCCTCGGAGCCTCTGCGCTAATGCAAGGATTAGCTGACGGATACTTTGTGCTGCCCTATACCATCGGAGACTATCTGGCCGACGACATTCAGACGGGCGCAATAGACACTAACGCAGAAGCCTTTGAACAAGCCGAAAAAGGGGTGAGAGAGAAGATTGAGCGACTAATGGCTGCCTCAGGCAAGAATTCGGTAGACTATTACCACAAAAAGCTCGGAAAGATCATGTGGAATAAGTGCGGAATGTCTCGCAACGCAAAAGGGCTACAAGAGGCTATCGACGAAATCGCTGCACTGCGCAAAGATTTCTATGAAAACGTCCGTATTCCTGGATCTGCCGACGGCAAAAACCAAGAGCTTGAAAAAGCCGGAAGAGTCGCCGATTTCTTAGAGTTAGGTGAGCTATTTGCCTTAGATGCGCTTAACCGCAACGAATCTTGTGGTGGCCACTTCAGAGAAGAATATCAAACTGAAGACGGTGAAGCGCTAAGAGACGACGAAAATTACCGCTATGTAGCCGCTTGGGAATTTAAAGGAGAACCCAAAGACGCCGTACTTCACAAGGAAGAACTCGTTTACGAAAACATTGAATTGAAAACACGATCTTACAAATAAGGCTATGAAAATTCACTTGAAAGTTTGGCGCCAACAAAACGCGCAATCCAAGGGGTATTTCGAATCGCATGATCTCAATCACATCGAACCCGACATGTCCTTTCTTGAGATGCTCGACGTGCTCAATGAGTCACTCATAGAACAAGGAAAAGAGCCCGTAGAATTTGACCACGATTGCCGTGAAGGTATTTGCGGAATGTGCTCTATGGTGATCAATGGAAAGCCTCATGGACCTCAAAAACTCACTACCACCTGTCAACTTCACATGAGAAGTTTTAAGGATGGTGACAGCATTACCATTGAGCCCTTTAGAGCTAAGGCTTTTCCGGTAATCAAAGACCTTATCGTAGATCGGTCGGCATTTGATCGCATTCAACAAGCCGGTGGATATATTTCAGTAAACACCTCAGGACGTCCAGTAGACGCCAATGCCATCCCCATCGAGAAAGAGCATGCGGATGCTTCGTTTAACGCCGCTACTTGTATCGGCTGCGGCGCGTGCGTTGCTGCCTGTAAAAATGCCAGCGCCATGCTCTTTACCTCAGCCAAGGTCTCTCAGTATGCGCTGCTACCACAGGGTCGCGTTGAGGCCAATACCCGCGTGTTGAACATGGTCAAGCAAATGGATCTTGAAGGCTTCGGAAATTGTACGAATACCGGTGCTTGCGAAATTGAGTGTCCTAAAGGAATCTCTCTTGAGAATATAGCACGCATGAATCGCGAATATTTAGGAGCGGTGGTAAAGGGTTAACCCCTACCCCCCTCAATCACACTTAAAAGAAAAGCCCGGCGAATGCCGGGCTTTTTGTTATTCAGCAGGGGGCTGCATTTTAAAGGTTTCCATGAACTTGGTGGTGTAATTACCCGCCACGTAATCTGGATGATCCATAAGTTGTCTATGAAACGGTATGGTCGTTTGAACCCCTTCAATAACAAACTCATCTAACGCCCTTTTCATCTTATTAATCGCTTCTTCTCTGCTGCGTGCCGTAGTTATCAGCTTGGCAATCATCGAGTCATAATTGGGCGGAATCACATATCCACTATACACATGCGTATCAAGGCGCACCCCGTGGCCACCAGGCATGTGCAAGGTGGTAATTCTTCCTGGAGAGGGTCTAAAGTTGTTGTACGGATCTTCGGCGTTAATACGACACTCGATCGAATGCATCTGTGGTTCGTAGTTTTTGCCTGAAATTTTCTCTCCGGCCGCAACCAAGATCTGTTCGCGAATCAAGTCAAAATCAATGACCTGTTCAGTGATCGGATGTTCTACCTGAATGCGGGTATTCATTTCCATAAAGTAGAAGTTGCGATCCTTATCAACGAGAAACTCTACCGTTCCGGCCCCTTCATACCCAATGAACTCTGCCGCTTTGATGGCTGCCTCACCCATTTTCTTTCTCAGCTTATCGGTCATAAACGGAGAGGGGGTTTCTTCAGTGAGTTTTTGGTGACGCCGTTGTACCGAACAGTCGCGCTCTGACAAATGACAGGCTCTACCGTACTGATCACCGACAATTTGTATTTCAATATGGCGAGGCTCTAAAATGAGCTTTTCCATATACATTCCTCCGTTACCGAACGAAGCCATGGCTTCTTGAACCGCACCGGCATATTGCGCTACTAATTGCTCTTCGTTGTGTATGGCGCGCATCCCCTTTCCGCCTCCACCTGCGGTGGCCTTGATCATTACAGGGTACCCCATTTTCTTCGCTACGCGCTTCGCGTCTGCCAAGTCTTTAAGCAGCCCTTCAGATCCCGGAATAGTCGGAACCCCAGCCTCAATCATCGTCTTCTTGGCACTTGCCTTATCACCCATTCGGTCGATGTGCTCAGGCGAGGCGCCGATAAACTTGATGGCATGCTCTGCACAAATCTTTGAAAACTTGGCATTTTCAGAGAGAAAGCCATATCCTGGGTGAATAGCATCTGCATTGGTAATCTCAGCTGCAGCAATAATATTCGGAATCTTTAAATACGACTCACTGCTGGGTGCAGGGCCAATACATACTGCCTCATCAGCAAAGCGCACGTGAAGACTTTCTTCATCTGCCTTTGAGTACACCGCTACGGTTTTTATCCCCATCTCTCGGCACGTTCGAATAACTCGAAGGGCAATTTCACCGCGATTGGCGACTAATATCTTTTTAAACATGCTGAGCTCTTTTAAGACGGATCTACCAAGAATAGCGGCTGATCAAATTCAACAGGACTTGAATCATCCACCAAAATCTTAACGATTTTTCCTGAAACCTCAGACTCAATGTCATTGAAGAGTTTCATTGCCTCAATCACGCAAAGGGTGTCTCCTGCCTTTACGGTAGACCCAACCTCAACGAAATTGGGTTTATCAGGCGAAGGCTTGCGGTAAAACGTTCCGATGATCGGAGATTTGATCATGGTGTATTTGCTCTCATTGTCTTGAGATGCCGTGGCCGAATTTGCCGCGGGCGCTGCGGGCGCAGGCGTCGCGGGCACCATTTCAGCAACAGGTTGTGCAACCGGCACATGGTGTACCATTGCCATTTCTGAAGAAGCAGTGCTTTCAGGAGTCGTTTTAATGGTGATCTTCACATCTTCCATTTCAAGGCTAACCTCGCTAGCCCCTGACTTAGCAACGAATCGTATGAGACTCTGAATTTCTTTAATATCCATGTATGTTGTTTTAGTCTTTAGAATTGTACGCCCATTTCAGTAGTGCGGCGCCCCAGGTGAATCCAGCACCAAAGGCCGAGACTACAATATTATCGCCTTTTTTAAAAAGGTGTTCATAATCATTCAATAGCAAAGGTATGGTAGCAGCGGTTGTATTTCCATAACGCTCTATGTTCATAAGCACTTTTTCATCTACGATGCCCATTCGCTTTGCTGTTGCGTCAATAATGCGCTTGTTTGCCTGATGAGAAACCAAATAATTCACCTCATCATTCGTCAGTTGATTTCGAAGCATGATTTGCTCAGCCGCATCCGCCATGTGGGTCACTGCGAACTTAAAAACCACTTGTCCATCTTGATAAATATAGTGTTTCTTTTTGGCAACCGTATCTAAAGAAGCTGGCAAGAGTGAGCCCCCTGCTGCGACTCCGAGATGAAGCTTTCCGACCCCATCGCTTCGCAAGTATTCGTCGAGGTAGCCATTGCCCTCGTTATTGGGCTCGAGCAGCACGGCGCCAGCTCCGTCTCCGAAAAGGACGCAAGTGGTGCGATCTTCATAATCAACAATTGAAGACATCATGTCTGCCCCAATGAGTAGAATTTTCTTATAACGCCCGCTTTCAATGTAAGCCGAAGCGGTTGATAGTCCATAGAGAAATCCTGAGCAGGCAGCTTGCAGGTCGTATCCAAAGGCATTTTTTGCCGAGAGCGCAGTAATAACTTGTGCGGCAGTAGCAACCACAGGCATATCGGCTGTTGCAGTGGCTACAATGATGAGATCAATCTCTTCGGCAGCTAATTGAGATTTTTCAAGAAGATTTTGAGCGGCAGAAATTGCCATAAACGCGGTGGCTTTTCCGGGTTCATTCAATATGCGCCTCTCTTTGATGCCGGTGCGAGTTACGATCCATTCATCGTTTGTCTCTACCATGTTCTCGAGTGCCTTGTTGTCGAGCACGTTTGATGGAAGGTAGGCCCCAACCGCTGTTATTGCAGCACGAATTTTTGACATAGCTAATAGTTCAGCGCATAAAAAAACTCTTGCTTAACTAGGCAAGAGTTTAAAATAGCCTTCAATGACGAAGTTATGCTTCTTCTGCTACAGCGTCAATAAGCACTTTCCCTCTGTAGTAGAGTTTTCCTTCGTGCCAATGTGCGCGGTGCATCAAATGTACCTCTCCTGTAGTGGCGTCTTTAGCCAAAGTAGGGGCAACTGCTTTATAATGCGTGCGACGCTTGTCTCTGCGCGTTTTCGAAATTTTTCTCTTAGGATGTGCCATTTGTATTCGTTTTAAACTCTTTTACAATAATTTCTTTAGGGCGTCCCACCTCGGGTCGCCATCTTCTTTAGTTGGTTTTTCTTCAAGTGGTGCTTTTGGGCTGAGCTCTTCAAGACGGGCTAGCGCAGCAGACTTTAATTTGCCTGAAGCCACATCGGGGTGCACTCGTTTTTGAGGTGCACCTAGCACTACCATTTCATAGATGTATTGAGCAATATTAAACTTAAACTCCCCATGTGGAAGAATAAGTAACTCGTCGTCTTCGTCGTTGTAAGTTTCGCCGAATTTGATGAGCAGCTCTAGCGCTCCTTCTACCTGCATACTAAATGGCTCACTGCTCAAGTCACAATCGACCTGAACCGAGCCTTTTGATGTCAGACTGAGCTCCATAGTGGTCGTGTTTTTAACCAAAAGAGCTTTCACAGTAATCGCTACATCTCTGAACTCACTGTAATCAAACCACTCAAAGAACGTGTCGTCGAGCGCGAACTCGAACTCGTGTTTACCTTGTTTCAGGCCTGTAAAGGAAATATCAAACTCCTTTAACTTCATGATTATCTGAATCGTACAGCCTTCAATAAGGGCTGCAAATATACTGCTAAATTAGAAAAATCAAAGCGACAATGTTAGGCGTTGTGCTCTTTCGCCGCTTTTTTTTGATTGGGCTTCAACTTGTTGGCTTCTATTGCCTGAAATGCGGTGCGTCGCTTATAGATATCGACTGCGGCATAAAGCGCTTGGGTGAATGAGGTCGGATCGGCCTCGCCCTTACCGGCAATCGCATAAGCCGTGCCGTGGTCCGGAGAAGTTCTCACTCGAGACAATCCTGCTGTATAGTTCACGCCTTGGCCAAAGGAGAGCGTCTTAAATGCCACTAGGCCCTGATCGTGATAAGCCGCAATCACTCCGTCGAATTGGGTGTAGGTCGCCGAGCCAAAAAATCCATCGGCCGCATACGGGCCAAAGGCAAGAATGCCCTCATCAAAAAGCGATGCAATTGCAGGCTTCATGAGGGTGTCATCTTCGCTGCCTATAGTTCCGTCATCGCCACTGTGCGGATTAATCCCCAAGAGCGCAATTCGTGGGCGAACAATTCCGAAATCTTGAATAAGCGATTGGTTCATGGTCTTCACCTTATCGCGAATACGCTTCGTGGTGATGGCATTAGAGACCTCAGAAACGGCAATGTGGTCGGTCAAAAGCCCTACCCTAAGGCCTTCAGAGATCATAAACATCAAGGCTTCTCCGCCGAGTTCTTTTGCCAAGTAATCGGTATGACCCGGAAAGCTAAACCGCTCTGACTGCACATTACTCTTGTTTATCGGAGCGGTCACCAGGGCGTCTATTTGTCCTTCTTTGAGCGCCTTAGTCGCAGCCTCAAGAGAAGTTACTGCCAATCTTCCGGCCTCTGGGCTATTTGTTCCGAAAGAGGCTTCAAAATCAGTATCAAACACAGAAAGTACATTGATCTTTCCGTGCTCTACTCGATCCATACTCTTTATTCCGTGAAGCTTGAGGTCAAGTCCAAAAGCCTGTTTTTGAAAAGCGAGGGTTTTGGTTGAAGCGAAAAATACAGGAGTGCAGCTGGTCAAAATACGCGCGTCTTGAAGGCTTTTGAGGGCAACTTCGCATCCGATACCGTTAAGATCCCCGACAGAAATGCCTAATTTTACAGGGTGTTGTTGCTTCATATAACTCTGTTTTAACGCCGTACTAAGGTACTGAAAATTCACCCCTTCTCATGTTCACAGGTATTATAGAAACCCTAGCCACTGTTCGATCGCTTCGACGCGAGCACTCTAACCTTCATATTGAACTTGAAACCCCATTGGCAGCTGCACTAAAGATCGATCAAAGTGTTGCCCACAATGGCGTCTGTCTTACCGTAGTCGAGCAATCTTCAACCCATTACACCGTAACTGCCATTGACGAGACGCTTCGAAAGACCAACCTGAATGATTTAGCCGTGAATGACACGGTCAATTTAGAGCGTGCCATGCTTTTAGGCGCGAGACTTGACGGCCATTTGGTTCAAGGACACGTAGACACCACTGGGATCTGCACGGCAGCAGAAGAGCGCGACGGCAGTTGGTGGTATAGCTTTAGCTACGAAAAAAATCCGAATTGGGTGACCATCGAAAAAGGCTCAATCACAGTAGACGGCACCTCGCTTACAGTGGTCGATTCGAAAGAAAACAGCTTTAGCGTCGCTATCATTCCTTATACCTACAAGCACACGCGATTTCATACCTATGCGATCGGCAGCCGTGTCAACTTAGAGTTCGACCTGATCGGAAAATACGTAGCACGGCTTACACGACAGGCTAGCTAAACTTCGTCTTTTTCACTGCCTTGCGAAGTAATACAGCTGAGATGATAGCCAAGAGCGCAAGTAGTAAGGCCTGAGTAGTTTTTCCGTAAAGCAGGTTTCCGGTGGCAAAGAGCATCGAATAGACAAGCACACACCCATAAAGCATGGCCAACACCCCTTTAGCTAATACTCCTGTGCTTTTACGGTCGGTTATAGGCTTCCATCCGGAGCCTGAAAGCTCAAGTTTATCGACAAACCGCTTGAGCGTATCTTTCGATTCTGCCGGAGTGAGAAAAGTCACCAAAAGCCAAATAGCCGTGGTAAAAAACACAATAAAAGGATATTGCATGTAGCCCGGCATGAGTCCTTCTGAACCGAACATCGCAGGTCCTAAATCGGTAAAGGCGAGCAGCACAGAAACTACCCCAGAAACCACCATGGCGCTAATCTCAGACCATGCGTTTATTCTCCACCAAAACCAGCGCATCATAAATAGCAATCCGGTACCTGCACCGAACATTAAAATCACGTCAAAAAGTTGCTTCGCGTTTTGAAGCTGTAATGCCACGATGCCGCTTAGCACCATTAATAACACTGTGGCCAACTGACCCATACGAACTCTTGATTTTTCAGAGGCCTGCGGACGGTGCTTCGTGTACACATCATAGACCAGGTAAGAGGCTCCCCAGTTCAGGTGGCTGGATAATGTAGAAATATAAGCGGCGCCCAAAGAGGCTAAGACTAGGCCTAGCAAGCCGGCTGGTAGCTGGGTAAGCATGGCCGAATACGCCAGGTCGTTCCCCAATTTTCCGGCCTCCACCGCCGGAAATGCAGCGGCGATAGCAGCCACATCCGGATACCGAATGAGCGAGGCCAGGGCCACTAAAATCCAGGGCCAAGGTCTAAAAGCGTAGTGCATGATGTTAAAGAAGAACGTGGCACCCACTGCGTGTCCTTCATTTTTTGCGGCCAGCATGCGCTGGGCCACGTATCCTCCCCCTCCAGGTTCTGCCCCAGGATACCAACTGCTCCACCATTGAATGGCGAGCGGAATGATGAGCAACAGAATCACGGCTTCAGTATTGTCGAAGCTAGGAATCATCCCTAGCTTCGGCGCCACATTTTCATGAGTGATTAACGCGTGTAGTCCGCCGATATCTGGTTGATTTACAATAAAATAAGCTGCGCCAATCGATCCGCCCATGGCCGCTAGAAATAAAATAAAGTCGGTATAGATCACTCCTTTAAATCCACCAAGTGCGCTAAAAAACACCGTAACAAGGCCCGAGACCACCACGATGGTGACCGGATCAATGCCTAGCATCACCTGCCCAATTTTTATCGCAGCCAACGTCACTCCAGACATCGCCAGCACATTAAAAATCAAGCCGAGATATACTGCTCTAAATTCATGAAGAAATGCGGCAGGTTTACCTGAGTACCTCAGTTCGTAAAAGCCCATGTCGGTGTCTACTCCACTTTTACGCCATAGCCTTGCAAATACAAATACAGTAAGCAGTCCAGTGAGCAAAAATGCCCACCACACCCAGTTGCCTGCTACACCTTGGTCGCGAACAATGTCCGTCACCAAATTAGGAGTGTCGGTAGAGAAGGTGGTCGCTACCATAGAAAAGCCCAGCAACCACCAGGGCATGCTGCGCCCTGAAAGAAAGAATTCAGAGGTGTTTTTGGCTGCTGAACGCGAGGTGTATAGCCCGATTCCGAGAATAACGAGCAGAAATGCCCCAATAATGAGGTAGTCGATAAACGCTATATGCATAGTTAGGTACGTTTACCGCTAAATATAAGTAAAGATGGCTTAGGGCCAAGGCTTATTGTTGGCCTGGCAAGCTATCTATCTTCACATGCATGCGTGCGTGTCCTTTGTGGTGGCTTAATGACATGCCTGACATCACCGCCTTGATCTGCTCAGGAGTGGCGTTTTGAGGAAAT